>JAICXK010000340.1 GCA_025980435.1 Bryobacteraceae bacterium | reverse complement strand
CCAAGGGAAGTCGCCCTCTTTCTCACCCAGAACTTCCGCCGCTGCTTCCCCTGCATTTCACTCTGGCTGTAGTTTTCGCTGTGGGGCGGGCCGCCGGGCCCGCTGCCGGACCGCCTGGTCCGGCTTTCTGCTCTTTTCATTTCGACTGCTCGCATTTCGACTTAATTCGCATCTATAAGGCACAAAGCCACGCTTTCGGTCTAAAGGATGGGTCTTATGTCAAATCGCGCTTTCGCGCCAATCCCCAGGTGTCTCGCCCTGCTCTCCTTCTGCGCCCCGCTCTGCTTCGCCCAGTTCAGCGGCAGCGTACAAGGTATCGTTCGCGATCCCAGCAGCGCCGGCGTCCCGAACGCCACTGTCACTCTGCTGAACAATGCTACGCAGGTCTCTCATGACACGAAAAGCGATAACGCGGGCGACTACCGCTTCGTCAGCCTCGCTCCTGGTTCTTACACCATCTCTGCGCAAGCGCCGGGTTTCGTGAAGACGAACGTGACCATCACTCTCGAGACCAGCCAGAACCTGAATGTCCCGGTCTCTCTGTCGCTGGCCACCAGCACCACCGCGGTCGAAGTAACCGGCGCTCCTCCGGTGATCGATACCGCCGATAGCCGGAACCAGGCCACCATCCAGACCCAGGAATTGAGCGCGCTGCCGCTTCCCGGCCGTAACATGATCAATCTCGTGACGCTCGCGCCCGGAGTTACGGGCAAGGGTGTGGCTGCTTTTGGCAGTCCCGGATCTGCCGTGGACAATTTCTCAACCGAAACGCAGGTCGATGCCAGCGCCAACGGTCGCAGCAGCAACGCGAACATGTTTGTCGTGGACGGCCTGGACGTCACCAGCAATATTCGGCCCGGCGTCCTCAATCTGGTCCCGAATCCCGATTCCGTGCAGGAGACCAGCATTCAGGTGAACACCTTTAACGTCGATTATGGCCGCGCCAGTTCCATCCAGATGACTATGACGACCAAGTCCGGCAGCGACCAATTTCATGGGCTCGCCAGCGACTACTTCACGTACCAGAACTTCTGGGCCGGAACCGAATTTGTCCACAGCTATGCTCCCTTTCACAGCAACAACATCTCCGCGAACCTGGGCGGCCCCATCATTCCCCATCACCAGTTCTTCTTCTTTTTCGGCATCGAACCGCTTCGTTCTTCCACCTCGACCGGAAATAATGTGATTACTCTCGAATCCCCCGAGTTCGCCAATTTTGCGGCGAGCGCGTTTCCGAATACCATCGGAACGAACCTGCTCACCAGTTATCCCGCAACCGGCGCCACGATCACCGGTGTTTCGCAAACCGCCGCTCAACTCTTTCCTGGCACGTGTGGCGCCGCAGCCACAACGTTTCTTCCATGTAGCCTGCCCGTCATCGACAACGGAATCTTTAATGCAAGTAACTATCGCAACGCTCTGCAATGGAACGCGCGGATCGATAAGTACTTCACCAAGGATCGGCTGTACGGTAACTTCTTCCGCACAACTTTGAATACCGGCGGTCCGTCTGTGCGTCCGGCCTTCGCCACCACGAACAAGTACACCATGGATTCTCTGCAGGTGAACGAGACCCACACCCTCAACCCATCCACGCTAAACGAGGCGGCTTTTGCTTATTTGCGAGTAGAGGGAATCTCGCCGGCCACTGGCAATTTCAAAGTGCCGGTTGTAAGCGTCACTGGATTAGGAACCGGCTTTGGAAATGGGTTTGCTCTCGGCGACTTCATCCAGCACAGCTACCACTGGCGCGATGTCCTGTCGCACATTCAGGGCAATCACACATTGAAGTTCGGCTACGACGGTTGGCATGGTGACGATGTGGCCTTGTTCGCCGGCGCGCGCGGGCAGGGAAATTTTCAGTTCAACAACATACTCGATCTCGTCGAAGATAAACCCTTCAGCGAAAGCAGCCTCTCTTACAATCCGCTCACCGGTCAGCCTCAGGACGGGAATTACGGCTATGCCATGACCACCGGAGGTGTCTTCGCGGAAGATACCTGGAAGATCAGGTCTAACCTGACGCTGAATTACGGCCTGCGTTGGGATGACTTTGGAAATCCTTATCCATCGCTAACCGGAACCAATCTGTCCAACTTCTACTTGGGATTTCGTCCGACGTTCGAGGAGAGCGTCGCTTCCGGGGTGATGCGCAAAGTGAAGAACGTCTTTCTTGGATCCATTAAGAATGTCTGGTCGCCGCGCTTCGGCGTTGCCTGGGACCCCGGCAGCAACGGGAATTGGGTTCTTCGCGGCGGCTTCGGCCTTTATCATGATTTCCCGACGCTAGGGAACGATGAAAACGGCCTCAACGCGAATCCGCCCGGCTATATTATCCCGACATTCTATTCCGATGGTTCCACCGCGCCGCCCATCTTTGCTTTCGGGACCAGCAACACATACCCGTTTGGTTTCCCATATCCGGCGCTCGCGTCCACTACATTGACTCCGCAAGGCGGATTGGCAGGCGTTCAAGCAGGCGTTGGCGGAATCGATCCGCTTCTTGTTGCGCCCACTACCTTTAACTACGCAATTACTCTGGAGCACAAGCTGGTAGGGAACCTTGTCGGCAGCGTCGGTTACTCAGGTTCCAATTCCTATAACCTCATCACCGGCTATGGACAAACCAGCGCCACTTCGTACGGTATCGATGTCAATCGCTATGCCGGCGATTTGATCCAGCACAACAGCACATCTCCTACCCGGCTAAACTCCAGCTTCGGTGCTATTAATTATGCGACGAACGCCGCCGAAGCCAGGTACGACGCCCTGGTGGTCGAGTTAAAAGGCCGCTTCACGCGGCGCGCTTACTTCGATGCATCTTACACGCGCTCCCGCGCGCTCGACGATACCGAGGTCTATCCGACCTTTCAAGGTCTCTCGAAATATTATTCGGCTTCGCCGTGGGACGCTCCGAACCGCTTCTCGCTCTTGTGGAATTACGATTTCCCGGCGCTCCATTCGGGCCGCGGACTATTTGGGCGCGTGCTCAGCGGCTGGTCTCTCAGCGGCACGACCATTCTGCAGAGCGGCAACCCGTTCACCGTTTTCACCGATGCCGCGTTTCAGCCGGTCTTCGGGCCGAACGGAATCATCACCGGACTTAAGCCCGGCAGCGGCGACTTCAATGCCGACGGCTTCAATTACGATTTTCCGGATGCCGGCAGTTACTCCATGGGCTCAAGCCGTCAGGCATACTTGAACGGCGTCTTCTCTTCAGGGCAGTTTGTCCAGCCCGCCCTCGGAGCCGAAGGCAACGAAAAAGTCAATCGTTTCCGAAATCCGAATTTCGCCGAAGTCGATGCTGCGCTGTTAAAGGACACGAAGCTCTTTGAGCGCCTGGATCTGCAGTTGCGGTTCGAGGTCTACAACGTACTGAACCGCGTTAATTTACAGGGTATCGACGCCGATCTCCCTGACGGCAACTTCGGCCGCGTTACGTCGCAATACAATCCGCGGAATTTGCAGGTAGGTGCGAAGATCGTCTTTTGACACCATGCTGAAACGCCTTTGCGCGCTCTGCGCTATAACCTTGTCCACTGCTTGGGCTTTGCCCGCTGAGATCTCTCAATCTGCCGCGGGCAAGGTGATCTCAAACCGTGCTCCCCTACAGGCGAATGCATTTGACGCGCTCCCGTTGGGCGCGGTAGAGCCGCGCGGCTGGCTGCGCCGGCAGCTTGAGATTCAGGCGAAAGGTCTGACTGGCCACCTGGGAGACTTCTGGAACGATGTCGGACCGAATAGCGGCTGGCTGGGCGGAACCGGCGAGTCCTGGGAGCGCGGTCCTTATTATCTGGATGGCCTGCTGCCCCTCGCGTACGAGCTGCAAAATCCTGCTCTGATCCGCAAGGCAAAACAATGGGTGGATTGGACGCTGACACACCAAAGGCCCGATGGTCAGATCGGCCCTTTGCGAAACGACGATTGGTGGCCGCGTATGGTCATGCTTAAGGTCCTCACGCAGTATCAGGAAGTCAGCGGCGATCCGCGCGTGATACCGCTCATGCAAAAGTATTTCGCGTACGAGTTGCGAGAACTTCCGAATCGTCCTCTCAGAGATTGGGGGAAGTACCGCTGGCAGGATAACGTTTACTCGGTCTTATGGCTCTACAACCGTACCGGAGATCGCAGCCTGCTGGATCTCGCCAAACTTTTGCACCATCAGGGATATGACTGGGAAGCGCAGTTCGCGAATTTCAAATACACCACCAAGGAAACCACCGCCCGGCTCGGCCTGAAAGAGCACGGCCCCATCCCTGATATCGCCATGCAGACGCATGGTGTGAATAACGCCATGGCGCTAAAAGTGGCGCCCATCTGGTGGCTGCTGAGCGGCCAAACCGGGGATCGCGGCGAACTCGATCACCAACTGGCGATGCTCGACAAGTACCACGGGTTGCCCAACGGCATGTTTAGCGGCGACGAGCACTTCGCCGGAAGGGACCCATCGCAAGGCATCGAGCTGTGCGCTGTCGTCGAAACCATGTTCTCCTTCGAGCAGGCGTTCGCGATTTTAGGGGATGCGCGTATCGCGGACCGCCTGGAGAAGGTTGCGTATAATGCCTTGCCCGGTACTCTTTCGAACGATATGTGGTCGCATCAATATGATCAGCAGCCAAACCAGATCGCCTGCACTCGCGCGCACCGGCAATGGTCCACCAACGGGCCCGATTCAAACCTGTTCGGGCTTGCGCCGAACTTTGGCTG
>JAICXK010000332.1 GCA_025980435.1 Bryobacteraceae bacterium | reverse complement strand
GTGGCCTCCGGTAACTCCATAGCAGACGCCCGATGCGGATACGCAACGGGGCCCAGCGCCGGATCACCGACCGGCGCAAAATAAAATTCGAACGTCGTATTTTCGCCGAGAGAAAGAGCATACTGAAATCCCAGCGACATGATGAAGTCGTGCGGATGCTGGCCATCAACGATGGGCTTTCCAAAAGCCGTTTCGCCGGTCTGAAACAAAAGGGGATAGCGCCGATCCGTAACGGTGGCGGGTTCCAGGCTGAGCATGAGCTGAACCTGAAAGGCGCCGTTTTTCCCGACCTGGTGCTCCGCGTTGGTCATGAACCAATTCGTTGAAAAAAGCTTATCGCCGCCGCGCGGGCCGGACTGCTGTGTATCGGTGATAAATGCCTGCGCCATGTACATCGTGTTCCAGGATCCCAGCGGCTTCATGATCATAGGCATCGGCCAGGAGGCCGGATTCACAGATGTCCCCGAAGATAAGTTCATCAGGAACATTTCCGCCGGGTTCATGCGCATCATCTGCATGTCAGGCATCTGCATGTGGCGCCCTGGATGGTGATCCTGTGCGTACAGGCTAACGCCTATGGCTAAGAAACTAATAACGCCTCTGGGTAACACGGACAGATCTCCTCATATCTGACAAATCGGGGTGCGGACCGATACAATTCAGATGCGGAGGATGACGGTAGATCGTTCGGCTGCGCCGGGCGGCGATTTGTGTTCAGAGAAAACCGGCGCGCCGATCGCGATGGGAGTAGCAGAGGCCGGCGTAAAGAACGCGTTGGAAACAGAGAGATCCGGCGCTGGCCCATGTACCGCCGCCGCGAGGATTAATGGATGGGCGCAAGCCGAGGGCGCGCTGTTTGCTGGGGCCTTGTGATGCTGGTGGCACGGGGCGGCATGGTCCTCGCACGGAACAACCGTACAAGACATCATGCATCTTGCGGTGCTGAAAACCAGCAGCAAGGCAAAAACAATAACAACAACGCCTCGTGATGAACTGCCCACTTGTTGATCATCGTAGCAAGCGCGCTCGCCGATGCCTGCTATCCTATCCACGCGCCTCCGCATGTCTTCGTTCCCCAGGAATCTTCCGCGTATCTGTGTAGCGCTTGGTTTTCCAACCGTCGCGGAATTAAATTGCGCCGCCGAGCGCGAATACAAGGATGGAAATACGCTGCTGGAATTCCGGCTGGATCATCTTGAAGATCCCGCCAACGCCGCGGAGTTTGTACGCAAGTTTCGCGCGCGTTATCCGGAAGCGTACGTGCTGGCAACGTGCCGGCACAAGCACGCCCACGGGCATTTCTCCGGAACCGTTGCAGAACAGGCCGACATTCTGGCGGCTGCCGCGCGAGCAGGCGCTCACTTCCTCGATATCGAAATCGAATCCGCGGAGCGGATTAAACCAAAAATCGCCGAACTGCGCCGGTCCGCTTCCGTAATCGTCTCCTTCCATGATTTTGAAAAGACGCCGGCGCTGGATCCGCTGCTCCGCCGTCTGAAGCGCATACCCGCGGACGCCTACAAGATTGCCACGATGGCGCGCAAGCCGAATGACAATCTGCGCCTGATTCAGTTCGTGCGGGAGCAACGCGGCGAACGGCTGATTGCCCTTACGATGTCCGAGATGGGACAGACCACCCGTATCCTGGGTCCCTCCCTCGGCAGCCTCTTTACGTATGCAGCGCCGCGCCAGGCCAAAGGCACCGCGCCGGGCCAGATCTCCGCCCAGGTCCTGCGGTCGTTATACCGGCCGGAAAAGCTTACTAGCCGAAGCCGCGTCTACGGCGTCATCGCCTCTCCGGTGGCGCATTCAAAATCGCCGGTTATTCACAATCGAGGATTCCAGTCTCGGCGCATCGATGCCGTCTACCTCCCGTTTCTTGTCCCAGCGTCGCAGCTTGGCGATTGGATGAAGCTGGCCGCCGGCTTACCGGTGCACGGGTTCAGCGTTACGATTCCCCATAAGCAGCGCATACTGCGATACCTGGATGTAATCGACCCCGTCGCCAAGCGGATCGGAGCGGTGAACACCGTATGGCGGAGAGCGGGGAAGTGGCGCGGCACAAATACCGATACCGACGGTGTCATTCGGCCCCTGGCACGCCATCTACGGCTGGCGAACGCCTCTGTTCTGATCGCGGGGTATGGGGGCGCTGCCCGCGCCGCGGCGGTCGCGCTATCCGATGCGCGCGCCCACGTTACCATAACCGGCCGAAATCTGAAGAGCGCCCAATCGCTAGCGCGAGTTGTAAAGGGCACAGCGGTAGCACTGAAAGATTCCCTGCCGAAGTATGACGTCCTCATCCACGCCACTCCCCTCGGCATGTACCCCCATACCGATCGATGTTTGTTTGAAGACCGCATCCCGGCCGGGATTGTTCTCGATATGGTCTACAATCCGTCCGAGACCGTGCTGCTCAAGCGGGCGAAGCAGCAGGGATGCGCCGTGATAACCGGGTCGGAGATGCTCCTGGAGCAGGCGGTTCGCCAGTTCGAGATCTGGACCGGCGAACCGGCCCCGCGCGGCGCGATGCAGACCGCGCTTGATCAGGCTCTTATAATGTGCGCATGATTTCTCGCAAGACCTTAGGGAAGCTGACCCGCCGCGAATGGACAGCGTTGATGGCTGCCGCGCCGCTGGCTGCGCAGGTCACGTCAAAAGTTCCGCCGCAAGGCGCGCCCGCTCCACCGAATCCCGCCGCTACAGCCCAAGAGAAGCTTCAAAAGGCTTACGCCGATATCCGGTCCCTGAGCGATCGCCTTTCAAAGATGGAAGTGCCGATGGATCTTGAGCCGGCCTTCGCCTTCCGCCCATAGGAGCAAATGCCCAAGTCGAAGCTTGACGAAGCGGCCGTTGCGTTCGCCACCATCGCTGAACTGAACACCATCCTTCGCAATCGCGAGATCTCATCGGTCGAATTGACCAAACTGCTTTCCAGGCGCCTGGAACGAATTGGCCCCGAGTACAACGCGCTGGCTTGCTCTCTTGCCAAAGACGGACACAAAGCCGCAAAGGACGCCGATGACGATCTGAAGCACGAGCGATTTCGCGGTCCGCTGCAGGGCATTCCGTATGCGGTGAAAGATCTCCTCGCCGTGGCGAAGCATCCCACCACCTGGGGCGCAAAACCGTACGCGGACCAGGTCTTCGATTACAACGCGACCGTTGTCAACAGGCTGAAAAAGGAGCAAGCCATTTTGATCGGCAAGCTTTCGATGGTCGAACTCGCCGGCGGCGGAGGATATAGTTCGGCTTCGGCGTCGTTGCAGGGTCCCGGTCTGAATCCCTGGAATAAGCAGTATTGGTCGGGCGGTTCCTCCAGCGGCTCGGGAGCGGCAGTCGCGGCCGGGTTGGTTCCCTACGCATTGGGATCGGAAACCTCGGGTTCCATCATGACTCCCGCCTGCTACTGCGGCGTAACGGGGCTCCGGCCTAGCTACGGTCTGGTCAGCCGCCACGGCGCCATGGCACTCTCGTGGACGCTCGACAAGATCGGCGTGCTCGCGCGCTCGGCGGAAGATTGCGGGCTGGTCCTGCACGCCATTGCAGGGGGCGACGATCAGGACCCGGGTTCCTCCGGCAAGAGTTTCTGGTACACGCCGCAGTACGGCGCTGCGTTCCGCGATCTTCGCGTCGGCTACGCCGATATCGATTTCGCCGAATGGCCCGATGAGCCGCTTCGTCCGGCATTTCAGAACGCGCTTTCGGTCTTCAAATCCATCGGCTCGCGCATGGTGGAAACCAAACTTCCCGATTTTCCGTATGGCCCGGTGATCGGGACAATCATCGATGCCGAAGGCGCTTCCGTTTTTGAGCCGCTAATTCGCAGCGGCAAGGTGGATCAGCTTGCGGACCAGAGCCAGATCGACGGCCTGAAAGCTTCGCTCACGTATCTCGCGACCGACTATCTGAAAGCGATGCGCGTGCGGCGTCAGATTCAGGCAGCTTTCCGCGATCTGTTCCTCCAGGTCGATGTCCTGGTTGCGCCGACCAAATTCAGTTTGCCCGATCGCGCAGCCGTTCCTTTCCCCGAGACTCCGACCAAACGCCCGGATGAAAAAGGAGTGGGCGCCGGACTCGTCCAGGCAGGCAACCTGTGCGGACTGCCCGCACTGACAATTCCTTGCGGCTATGTCAATGGCCTTCCAATCGGGCTTGTAATTGTTGGCCCGCCGTTCCTGGAAAATGCCATTCTTGCCTATGGCAGAGAGTTTCAGAACCGGACCGATTTTCACAAGCAGCATCCGGTAGTGGCGGCGTAATCACTGCAAGCCCGTGGTAAGCGGAATATGAACAAAGGACGCATGGAAGCTTTTAGCGATGGCGTCCTCGCCGTCATCATCACCATCATGGTGCTGGAAATGAAGTCCCCCCACGGAACTCGCCTGGCGGCTATGCGGCCGCTCATTCCAGTTTTCCTGAGTTACGTTCTGAGCTTCATTTATGTCGGGATCTACTGGAATAATCATCATCACCTGCTTCACGCAACCCAGCACGTCAACGGCGCAACTCTGTGGGCCAACCTCCACTTGCTCTTCTGGCTTTCACTTGTTCCATTCACGACGGCCTGGATGGGAGAGAATCACCTGAATGCGTGGCCAGTCGCGCTGTACGGAGTCGTCCTCCTATTGACGGGCGTCGCATATTTCATCCTTACAAAGGTCCTCATCCGCCTTCATGGACAAAACTCAACTTTGGCGATGTCGCTTGGAAGCGATAGAAAGACCAAGATTTCGCTCGTTATTTACGTAGCGGCAATTCCGCTGGCTTTCGTGCAGCCATGGATTGCCGCGGCCGGCTATGCGATTGTAGCGATCATATGGGTGATCCCCGACCGGCGCATTGAAAAG
>JAICXK010000240.1 GCA_025980435.1 Bryobacteraceae bacterium | reverse complement strand
CGGGTTGCCCTTATTGACAACCGATGGGCTGAGGGTGGGCGGCGGCGGGAAACCGGGGAAACCATTGTCCCAATTGAAGGCCGGGTCGATTCCGTTCGGACTGTTGAACGTAGGCGTTGCTGAATAGCCCTGGACTTGATCACCGCCGAAATCGGTATATTGCAAAGGCCCGTATAGAATGCCGTAGCCGCCGCGGATAACAAATCTGCCGCCGCCAGGATTGTAGGCGAAGCCAAAGCGAGGCGCCACGTCGTGAAATTTCGTATCTGCCCACTTGGGATTACAGCCGTTGCAGGTGTTGCCGAAAACCAGGCCACCGGGCAGGTTGCCTGCTGCCGGATTCAAAGCGTTTGGATCGAAATTGGACGTATTGTTGTGCGATTCGCTTCGAGGCACGTCCACGCTGTAGCGCAAGCCGAGATTCAGCGTGAGGTGAGGCGTCACTTTCCAGTCGTCCTGGACAAATCCGGCGTAGTATTGGAACGTCCACCTCGGCACATGCCCCTGAAGGAACGCATCGGCGTGGTTCAGATCGCCGAGCAGAAAACTTGCGATTCCGTTTCCGCTGGAGCCGGAGACAGACTGATCCGCCGCCGTCTGAGCACGGGCGAAGTTATACACGCCTGTATCCGTATCGAACACGTACGTCGCATACAACTGGTTCCGGAAATCGAAACCAAAGCTAAAGCTGTGCTTTCCTTTGATCCAAGTCAGAATATCGTTAAAGCGCTCACCGTTATCCACGTTGTCGTCGGCATTCTCACGGCCGATTTGCGGCACGCCTTCGCCCATGGTCACAATGGGAAACTCGATTCCGCTGAGACCGGAAATACCTAACTTGGATGCCCAGTTAAATTTTCCAGAGATCGCCTGCTGAGCGCCCGGCGTGTAGTTCTGGCTGTTTGTGCGGTTGTATCCGAGTGCGAGGTGGTTCAACAGGGTTGGAGAAATAATATAATCCCAGCCTGCCCTTCCGTAGTGCGTAACGAAGTTCTGGTTCCAGCCATTCGAATCCGCCGGAGGGGGAAACGTGTAGAACCCGGCGCCGGCGTAGCGCGCATTATCGCGCGTGTCGTACATGCCGAAAATCTTGCTTTTATCCGATATAGACTGATCAATCCGAAGCGTGTAGGTTGTGTTCTGCAAGGGCGTCGAACTCGACAGAGCATAGTTCACGCCGTTAGGCTGGGTGGCGATATTGGGTGAAGGCAGATAACCCAGAAAATTGTTGGCCACCGCTGAAATACGATTGGTTGGAAGCTTATTCCCGGCGAACGGCAGGCGGCAGGGAACGCCGGTCGAGCCTATGGCCGTTGTGCTTGGATCGAAGATCTGGCCTTCCAAAATTGGCGCACCGTTGCAGGGGTTCGTGCCCAGAACATTGCCGGGGTTTAAATCTCCCGAGAAATCCCCGGTGCGCTCGGCCGGGGTCGGCACAATGCTGGTGGTCGTTCCGCCGATGTGCTGGTTGTACTGTTCCCAATTGAAGAAAAAGAACGTGCGGTTCTTGCCGTTATAGATCTTCGGAATCCAAACCGGGCCGCCCAGGTTGCCGCCGTAATCGTTCTTTTTGTCCACCGGGCGGGCGTATTGAGCAAGGCAGGCGGAATCCCCTGGTGCGCATTGCGCTGCATCGGCGTTGTTGAACCAGGAGTTCGCGTTCAGTTTCTCGTTCTGAAGAATGTCGTAGGCGGTCCCGTGAAACTGGTTTGTTCCCGATTTCGTGGTGAAGGTCTCAATCGCGCCCGTGGTTCGGCCGTATGTTGCCGGAATGGTCGAGGTCATTACTTTAAATTCGGAGATCGCCTCTACGGAAGGCGCCGCCTCGTCGAATGAAGAGCCGTTCTCTGTCCGCAAAATACTGGTGCCGTCCAACAAAACATCGGCTCCAAAGTTCTGGCCGCCGCCAAGTTTCGAAATGAAGATTCCGTTGTTGCTGTTCGCCGTACCGGGTCCGGCGGTGCCGGGCGCAAGGAACACGAATGCCTCCGGAGAGCGAAGCGCGCCGACGCCGCCCAGCGCCAGCGGCAACTCGATCACCTGCTTCGAGCTGATTACGGTACCCACGTCCGAACTTTCTGTTTCAATTCGGGTTGTGTCACCCACTACAGTTACGGTCTGCTCTGCCCTTCCGACCGTCATCGTGATATTTACCGCCGTGGTAGTGCTGATCTGAACACTGACTCCGGTCTGGGTCTGCGAGGCAAAGCCGGGATGGGCAACTTTCACGTCGTATGCCCCGATGGGCACGTTCGGGAAGCGAAATGTTCCGCCGGCGCCAGTGATGGATGTCTGGGTGAAGCCGGTGGATTCGTTCTTCACCGTCACGCTGGCGCCTTCGATTGCAGCTCCGCTCTGGTCAAAAACCGTGCCAGCCAGTATGCCTTCGTTCGTCTGCCCATTTACTCCCGGGGAGAGGAACACAAAACCAAAAACAAAAAGTAAGATCGCGCGAACGCCGCGGTTCAGCAGAGACATATGTGACCCCAGGGACGGAATTGTGCGGAATTGTGCAAAACTGCGCCTTGCTTGCGTAGAAGGCCCGTGGCCGCATTATAATTTAGCTGCAAACGTTAACATACTCGGCAATAATACGGAATTATTTGTTAGTTACATCTTTGTTCCTGTTCGCGTCTATGCGGAATCAGCGGTTGTGCTGGGCCACCGGAAGCTTATTGGTCTTTTCCGCTCTCGCTTGGGCAGCCGAAACAGCAATTGTTGAAAAAGCAACTGCCCAGATAAAGCAGGGCGATTTTCAGGCCGCGAAGGTTCTGCTGCGGGACAGTTTAAAGGAGCACTCTTCCGAACCGGAGCTGTGGAATTTGCTGGGCATTGCCGAGACGGAACTTCACGACGCGAGTTCCGCGAAGAGCGCATTCCAACATGGCCTGCAACTCGCGCCGGATTCGGTCTCTCTTCACGAAAATCTCGGATTGCTTTTCTATCGTCAAGCCGATTACACAGGCGCGAAGGGGCAGCTTGCGCGCGCCGTTGCACTGGGCAGCCAAAAACCCGGTGTACTTTTCAGCCTGGCGGCATCGAGACTTCGCACCGGCGAGCCATCGCAGGCCCTCGCCGATTTGAAAGCGTTGGAAGGCCCGCTCGGCAACCTCAGCGGATACTGGGACGAGCGCGGAAGAGCCGAATCACTTAAAGAGCCCGCCGAGGCGGAGAAAAGCTTCAATCGCGCGCTGGAGCTACAGCCTGACGATCTGGAGGCCCTAAACGGCGCAGCCGCGGCAGCCGCGAAGCAGGGGCTTGATGAAAAAGCGCTGGCGTATCTCATCAAGGCCCGCCGCGCAAGCCCAAATGATGTGACCACGCTGGCGCACTTCGGGGCGGTCTGCATACGGCGCGATCTCGGCCTGGATGCGCTGGATGCGCTGAAAAAGGCGCACAGCCTCGATCCTTCGAATAATTCCGTGCTCTATCTGCTCGCGCGCGCAAATATTTCGCTCCAGAACTGGCAGCAGGCCTATGATCTGTTCGACACCTTTTCAAAGCGTGTGCCGAACTTTGCAGCCGCCTATTATGCGATGGGCTGGATCGACCGCAAGCTAAGCCGAACCGAAGACGCTCGCAAAAACCTGGAGCATTGTCTGACCCTGGCTCCGGAGATGACCGGCGCCCGATACGATCTGGCGGAACTCGAAGAGGATGACGGGCATTTGGACACCGCCGAGAAGCTGTTGCAAACCGTTCTGCACCAGAATCCTAAGCATGCCGCGGCCAACCTGGCCATGGGGCGCATTGCCATGCGCCGCGGTGATCTGGCGCGGGCCCAGGCGTTCCTCGAAACCGCTATTCGAGCCGATCCGAAACTCGCCCCGGCGCATTACCAGCTTTCTATGCTTTTTTTTCGCGAGCACAATTTGAAGCGAGCAGAAACGGAAAAAGCGCTGGCAGCGAGCCTGAATGCACAGGCGAATCGAGCCGGCAAAACGCAGCTTAAATTAATCCTGCCCGAAACGGATACTGTCCCGTGAGCGCTTCGGTCGAACTATTACGATGTCGGGTGAAATGGCATTTCAGACCGTCCTGCATTGGGTAGTTCCGGACTTTCGAGGTCGAGATTGACGACAACAGGATCTTGACCACTGCGGACGACAACTGCCTCGCACGGCTCATCCAGCCGTGCATTAATCTCCTGATGAGGCACGTACGGCGGAACGTAGATGAAGTCACCCGGGCCCGCTTCGTCACTGAACTCGAGGTGATCGCCCCAGCGCATGCGAGCGCGGCCTTTGACAATGTAGAGTACGGTTTCGAGCTCGCCGTGATGATGAGGACCGGTTTTCGCATTCGGCTGCACGACGACCGTACCGGCCCAAAGCCGGGAGGCTCCAGTGCTGGCGTGAGTAATGGCCGCGGCGCGCGACATGCCCGGAGTCTGGGGCGTGTTCGAGTCGAGTTCGCCTGCGCGGACGATCTTGATTCCGTGATCCTTCCAGTTTGTGGGTGTCGTCAAAGTCACAGGTCCTCTATTCGGAGTTTGAGATCGGATCCTTTCCAGGCGGCCTCGAATTGACGCTGGACCCAGGCGGCCGCGTCCGTCTTCTTCTGAGCTTTCAAACTCTCAACGAGGCCGAACAACATGCGGCCGTTATTTGGGCTCCGTTGCAGACCTTCGCGAAAGATTGCCTCGGCGCCCGCCGCATCACCGCTGCGAAGGAGCGCGGCTCCGAGCGATTCGCGCACCGGGTAGAACCAGGCGGGGGGCTCGTTGTATACCAGGGCGTCCTGAAACGAAACTGCCTGCTTCCACTTGGCAACGGCTTCGGCCGGCGATGCAGAAAGCCGGGCGCTCAAGACGACCGATGAGAGATCGAGAACATCGCCCAGCTTGTTTGTGTCCCACTGAAGATTGCGATCGGTCAATTTTCGTTCCGCTTCGAACCGGATCTGTTCGCGTTCTGCTGAATCCGCCTGGCCTTTCGCCGCAAAGGCCATACCCCGTGAAAAATGCCAGAGCGCGAGGGCGGTGTGGTCCCGCGCCTGTGGACGCGGCGTATTCAGAACCGTATTCCATTGCCGATTCCGGATGTGGCCTGTCGTGATGAAGAATCCGAAAGCTGTGGCCATCTCCGGCATGGATCGCTGCACCGGCGCGAGGGCGTCCTCCATTTGCCTGATGGCGGCATCCGTATCCGCTAACCGCCCCTGCATCGCGCGCGCGTGGATAAGGAACGAGAGGTTATGCAAGTAGTACATGTAGTAGCTGGAATGCAAGCCGGCCTTGGCAAAGTATTCGCGATCTACCTGGGCGGCGCGCTCGTTTACTGCAGCAGCGTTATTGAAATCGCCCAGAACCAGCCAGATGTGGCCCGGCATGTGGACCAGATGTCCGGCCGACGGCACGATTCCCATGAGCCGCTGGGCGCTGGGAATCGCGCGTTCCGGAGTAGGCGAGGACTCGACCGCGTGGATGTACAGGTGGTTCGCTCCCGGGTGATAGGGGAAGCGGCGCAAGACTTGCTCCAAAACACGCTCCGCCTCCTCAACGCCGGCGGCAGGGCGGCTGTGTTCATACCAATCCCAGCGCGTGCGGATCAGCAAAGCTTCCGCATACAGCGTCTGCGCATCGGGATCGTCCGGCTGCGCCGCGGCCAAATCGCGCATCTCGCGAATATATGCGGGGGGATTTGCAAAATCGGGGCACCGGCTTTTTGCCGCCGTCAGCCAGATGCGATCCGTCGCCGCAAGGTCCGGCAAGGAAAGCCCCTTCGCGGCTGCGGCGCAGGACTCCTTAATTTGATACGCCGGGTCCATGTCCATGTTTATGTAGGGTCCAAGCGCGCTGGAGATACCCCAATAGGCCATCGCAGCGCTCGAGTCCAGTTTCGCCGCTTTTTGGAAGGAGCGAAACGCCTCATGGCGATTGAAGCCGTACATCAGAATCAATCCCTGATCAAAGTACTTCTGAGCCAAAGGACTTTGGGTTGCGATCGGATGATGCCACGTTCCCAGGCCGGGATATAGCGGCACAGGTTCGCCGCCAGCAGGCTGGGTACCATGTTGGCCGTAAGAAATCGCGGCCAAGAGGGCCAATGGTAACAACTTTTTCAAGGGGTTTCCTCCGTTGGCCGAAGAGTACCACTGTTCGGTGTGGGTTTGTAGTGTCGGTTACGCGGCTTCGCGGTCCTCTTTCAGCTCAGCGGCGTGTATTTTTGCGAACTGTTCGGGGTACTTGCAGCCAATCGCGTGACCTTCGAAGAGGCCGACGCGCTCTTCGATTTCCTCAAATGAAAATTCGAACCCAAATGCGGCCGGATCGAACTCGTGTTCGTTCTCTTTAAAGCGCTCGTACATATGCGCGGCGGCGTCCAGCCGCTTTTCGCGTTTGGAAAGACGCTCCCCGGTCAGATCTTCCAGTTCAGCAAGATCCTTCTCGCGCTGCCGGCGCAGCCGCGACTCCTGCAGGCTGAGATTGGTCAGATCGCGCCGGGAGGTCTGGAAAATGAAGGCATCGAGAAGGGTGGCGCGAACAGCTTCGGGCTGATCAGCAAATTCGCCGGCATATTGGATGCGACCGAGCGCATAAATACCCGATTCAAGCGACGGAATCCGGAGCAGACGCCATTGCGTGTCGGCGATGGACTGCACCAGCGCCTTTTCGCGATCGGTTTCGGGTTTCCATTCGGCGAAGAAGCCGGCGACCAGTCGTTCGTAGGCGGCCACGTCATCGCTGGGCAGGAGGACGGTGGCACCGGTCAGGGCACTCTTGACGGCATTGAGTGAGGACTTGGCTTTGCCGGCTTCGGACGTGGGGCCGGTAGAGAGTTGCGCGTTCGCGCGATTGGCGTTGATCTTTTTCTGATTCTTCGGCTCGCCGAGGCCGGAAAGCGGCATCCCGCTCCGCGGCATGAGAGGCGCGGCCTCATAGGGCTGGGTAGACATAAGTTGCCTGAAGGTAGCATGCAGAAGGCGAAAAACGGATCGAGGCGGGGAGTGAAAACGGACGTAAGTCCAAAGTGCAGAGCGAAATAGAAATATTTTTGCGAGTTGTGAATGGCCCACGATGGCTCGGGAAACTTCGTACTTGACGGCGGGCGCCGAT
Organism: Bryobacteraceae bacterium; assembly: GCA_025980435.1. Classification (GTDB taxonomy): domain Bacteria; phylum Acidobacteriota; class Terriglobia; order Bryobacterales; family Bryobacteraceae; genus Bog-105. Next base: position 782 of record JAICXK010000240.1, on the reverse strand, counting down.
TGCGCTACAAAATGTAGTGTTACAGATTGTAGCGCATGAGGGGATATTGAAGAGTACTTTATCCGAACTGGAGCAGCAAGTCATGGGGGTCATCTGGAAGCGCGGAAGCGCGAGCGCGGGGGACGTTCGGGAAGCGCTCGCACCAGATCGCCCGCTTAAGGATTCGACGATTCGCACTGTACTGACGCGCCTGGAGATCAAGGGATACGTGAGGCATACCGCGGAAGGGCGAACGTTTATCTATTCGGGGGTCGAGCATCCGCGCAATGTCGCGGCTCGCGCAGTCAAGCACATTCTGGACCGGCTTTGCCACGGTTCCGTGGAGTCGCTGCTTGCCGGAATGGTTGACGGCAAGATGGTCGATCCCAAGGAATTGGAGCAGATCGCCGCACGGCTCGCTCAAGAACGCGCTGTGCGTAGACAGAAACCGAAATCCCAAGGGGGGTAGCCGTATGAGTCTGGCGTTCGTATCGCTGATGTATGGAACGTTCTTGAGATCGACGGTTCTGGCGGCTCTCTGCGGTCTGCTGCTGCGGGTATGCAGAGTAAAAACAGCGGAGACGAAGCATTTACTGTGGCGCGGCGTGCTGATGGCGCTCCTGCTTCTGCCTGTTTTGCAGATTGTGGCGCCTCCGCTGCGACCGGCGTCGAAAACCGTTCTCAAAGTGGAGTCTGCGATCGGCCCCGCGTTGATGCCGGGGAGCGCAGGAACGCAGCGCAGCATACAGACACAGCCTGCGATATCGCATGCGCAGCGCGGATCGAGCAATGGGGAACACTGG
>JAICXK010000035.1 GCA_025980435.1 Bryobacteraceae bacterium | reverse complement strand
GTGCCGGTTCCGAAGCCGAATCCCTGAACGCTCGGGCTGAAAGGAGATCCTGCCACGCTGGAGTTAGCGGCAAAGACCGGGTGATTGAAGACGTTCAGAAATTCAGCCTGAAACACAAAGCGTATTCTCTCAGTGATGGAGAGCCGTTTCGTGACCGACATATCATCGAACGTTTGGTGCGGGCCGTAGAGATATAACAGAGTGCCGAACGTGCCTGGAGTGATGTTCGGTGAGATATACGCCGAGTTCGCGCCACCGCCTGCCGGGCTGACAAGATACTTTGGATCGATCAGATCAACGAAAGTAGCGCTCGCGCCGCCATTCTGGGCCGGCGATACACGGTAAACACCGGCTGCACTCTGCAACTGAGACCGGGTCACGCCATTAAGAATGACGCCGCCGTCGCCATAATCGTTATACGTATAGTTACCGCCTTGAAGAAAAGTTGAACCGCCGCCGCCTGTCTGCCAGGGCGCCCCGGTTTGGAAGGTGAAAATGTTTCCCACTGTCCAACCGCCGATGAGAGCATTCAAAATGCCTCCGCGATTCAGCCACTCTCTACCGCTCCCGAAGGGCAGATCGGCGGTGACGTTGGCATGCACAACATGGCGGATGTCGAACAGAGTTGGGCCGTAGCTTAGACGGAGGTCGCGCAAAGTGTATTGCGGGAAAGAAGAGGTCCAACTATTTGGCGTGCTGACGCCAAGGGTGTGGCTCCAGGTATAGTTCGCGTCGAATTGAACGCCGTGCCATTGCCTTTGACGGAAATCGATCTGCAGCGCATTGTAGTCTGAATACCCTACGGCATCCATGTATCCGACCTGCGCTCCGGCAGCATAGGGATTGGCCTGAAAGTAATTGATCGGATAGCCGGCGCCCGGGCCGCTGAATCCGGCATTGGTTGCACAAGGCCCAAAGCCGGAGCCGACCAGGTTGCAGAAGTACGGGACGGGTCCGGAGATACCGGAAAGAGCACCCGCCAGGGCTCCCACTTGTCCGGTGTTCAGGTCGTTGATGAAACTTGTATTGCCATAATCAGCCAGCGGCACACCTGCGCCGGCGGAAGACTCGCCCGCAAAGGCAGCATCGAACACTGGTGTAGCCTTTTGGCCCGCGAATCCGTTATTAGCGAATGAATCGATACCGTGCTGCTGGTTGACTTTGAGGTTCTGCTGCGCGCCCTTGAACTGATTCTGGAAACCATTCTCAAAAACGTTTACTTCATTGGTGTTGAGAGAAATCCATTGATGTAAGGTACGATTTCCGCTGTAGCGGACTTCCAGCGCACTCGATGAGCCCAGAGCGCGCTGAATGCCGAAATTCCAGGACTCCGTGTAGGGCTGGCGAATGTGCGGGTTGATTCCATTTACGCCGACAGAGTTGAGGAAGGTGTAATTGGCTTCCGCCGAGCTCACCTCGTATGCGGCGGGCGCGAAGCCGTAAGCCGGGAGCGTGTCGCCGAGCGCCAGCGTTCCGGGGAAAAAGGTCCCAGGCGTACCGCTGCTATTTGCGTTCAGGAAAAAGTCCTGGAAGAAGAAAGAACCGAAATCCGAGGCGTTGTTCCAAAAATACTGCTGCGGCTCAGTAAAGCGCCGCAGAGAGAAGCCGCCGCGAATCACGGTCTTGCCGCCGCCGGTAAGCTTCCCGAGAAGGCCAGAAGCGCTCTGGGGATTCCAGGCAAAGCCAAATGCCGGCTGCGGGCTGACGTTCCAGCCGTTATATTGATGGGCGCTGGCCACGAGTTGCGGATTCATGTCGCCTCTTAGAGAACCTGGGTTGAATACGTTTCCGACGCCCGATGGCCCATAGATAGCAGAAGGCGAGGCCCCATGGTAAGCACCGGTCAGATCGTGGTCATCGCCGGTGAAATCCCAGCGCAGACCGTAATTCAAAGTAAGCGTCGGTTTAATGCGCCATGAGTCCTGAAAGAAAAGCCCCCAGGCCGACTGTAATTCGTTCAGGTTATATGCGCCGACCTTGTGGAGATACTCGTTGGATGTCTGGCTCTTGGGAAACGTGCCGGCCACGCTCGATATGCGACCGGTGAGGACAGCATACAATTGCTCTGCTTCGGCGAGCTGCGCTGAAGTTGCGTTGGGAACTGTGGGATTCGCTCCGCTATTTGAAAACGCCGACTGAGCCGGGTCGCCGTTCGCCAAGCCGAGATTGAAATTCGGATAACCCACCGGCGGGTTCCAGTAGTGGTCCTGTTCGCGGTACCAGGAGAAGCCATACATGAAAGTGTGCTGGCTGTGCTGCCAGGTCATGCTGTCGGAAGCATTGTAAACGGGATAGTAAGTAGTAATTGGCAGGTTGAACTGCTGCCCTGACATGTTACCGCCGTAAGGATACGGCACGGGCAGATTCCATGCGACGGCGGATGCGCCACTGCTGTATAGGGGCGCCGCGTTATAGGCATACCAACTCGCGTTGTAGAGAAAACCGCCCCGGAATTCATTCACCAGAGTAGGCGAGATAGTCCAATCCAAGCCGAATGAAGCCGTGTAACTATTGTTTCGATTGCCGGCGATTTCATTGGAGAAGTCCGGTCCGGGCAAAAACGCTTGGGAAACGGCGGGCTGCACTTGCTTGGTTTGATTGAACGCTACGTTGAGGCGAACCGATTGCGAGGCGTTGTAATCGACGCGGAATGTGGGGTAGTAAAAGGTGGTCGGGGACGGCTGGAGCCAGCTCAAGTTAGAGATGTTGGCATCCGTGCTCGGCGTCACCGCGCCGCTTTTTAACGATCCGTTAATCGCCTGCAGTTCAGAGGCAATCGTTGCATTCACGGTTCCGGGCAGAGATGGATCGAAGCTATGGACAGTGTTCAGAACGTTGACCGAGTGAGCGGCTCCATCGGTTCCCGTGTAAGTGAATACACCGGATTGCGCGGCGGGGTTCAGGACCATATTCGTCGCGTTGATACTGCCCGGCTGCTTGGACATGCTGAAGCTACCGAAGAAGAACAGCTTGTCCCGGATGATCCGTCCGCCTACGCTGCCGCCGAAGTTATTCAGAATCAGCCGCGGTTTGGCCAATCCCGCGGCATCGTTATACCAGGAATTTGCGTTCAGCACGGAGTTTTGAAAATCTTCAAACACACGGCCATGAAAGCTGTTCGTGCCACGCCGGGTGATGAAGTTTATCTGCATGTTGGCCTGGCCGAAGCCCTGATTCAGATCGAGCTGGTCAGTCTGGACAGTCATCTCAGCGATGTCTTCGAGCCGCGGTGAGACGATTGGCTGCGCATTGCCACCGAACTTCATGCGGCTTGGGCTACCGATGACGCCGTCGATGTTGTTGCCCTGGGCGATGGAAGGCAAGCCGTTCCACGTGCCGCTGTTGGCATTTCCGGTTCCTGGTTGTCCGGTGTAACCGGGCGTGAGCTGCGATAACTGCGTCAAATCGCGGCCGGACAGCGGGAGATCTTCAATCTGCTTCAGATCGATGGTCGTGCCGATCATATTCGACGTGGTCTCGACAACCGGCGCCGCTCCGCCGGAAACTTCGACGGTCTGCGCCGTTGCGCCAATTTGCAGCTTGACCGGTACATCAGTTACACGGGCCGCTTGTACGACGACAGGCTGAAAAACCTGGGATGCGAAACCCTCTTTAGTAACGGTCAGCTTGTAGCTTCCCAGAGCGAGGTTGACGAAATTGTATGCACCCCCGTCTTGGGTGACAGCGGTGCGCAGATAATTGCTGCCGAGATCGCGCAATTCGAGCTTCGCACCCGGAATGACACTGCCAGTCGGGTCCGTGACCGTAACATTCACGGTTCCTTCCGAGCCCTGCTGCGCCGAAAGAAACCACGATCCCGCTACGAGCAGCAGCAGACAACGCGCAGGGAGCCTGAAGCGGCTGAGTGAAGAGTTTGAAAACATAGACGACGCCACCTCTGGGGCGCGACAGCAAGCGCTTACATCCGGACATTCACTTTGGCGAGGGTGCAAGACCGTCCCCCGGATAGGAAAATAGTATACAATATTGTACGCAAAGTCAATCGGCAGAACACCTGACCGTAACGGACGTTCGATATCTTTTGATTGAGCAACCTACTTTTTGGCGATGGCGCTACCCGGGATCACGCGACGCCGCTTGTTGAAGCGCTCCGCGGGCGCTCTCGCGGCAATTCCGATAGCGGGCGTGCCGATTCCCAAAGGCTCGCCCGTGCGGTTTTTGGATATTGCAGAACGTGCGGGCATCACATTCCATCACGAGAACGCGGCGAGCAGCGAAAAGTACCTGATTGAGACGATGGGTTCCGGCTGCGGCTGGATTGACTATGACCAGAACGGATTTCTCGATCTGTATTTGGTCAACGGCGCCGCAACCCGGCTCTATACGCCGAAGCACCGGCTGAGAAGCGCGCTTTATCGCAATAACGGAGATGGAACATTTACAGATGTGACGGACGATGCGGGTGTGGGCGCGGAAGGCTTATTTGGCATGGGCCTTGCCGTGGGAGATTACGATAATGATGGTTTTCCGGATCTGCTGGTTCTGGGATATGGCAGATGCATTCTTTATCACAACAATGGTGACGGGACATTCACGGATGTGACCGCGCAGGCTGGAGTTGCTAATGGCGGACTCTGGGCGTCGAGCGCGGCTTGGTTCGACTACGACAACGACGGGCATCTCGACCTGGTAATTGCAAATTACATCGACTGGTCGCCAGACCGAAACTTTTATTGCGGCAGCCAGGGTCCCGGACTGCGGAGTTATTGCCATCCCGACGATTACCACGGCCAGCGGCCAACGCTCTACCACAACAATGGGAATGGCACGTTCTCCGACGTAACCAAGTCGTCCGGCCTCGCAATAAAACCTGCCAACGGGCTCGGGATTGTGACATTCGATTACGACGATGATGGATGGCAGGACATCTTCATTGCCAATGATTCGATGCCGAACTCGCTATTTCACAACAATCGCGATGGCACATTTTCAGAAGTGGGCTACGAAACAGGGGTTGCGGTAAGCAGCGACGGAAGCGCCGAAGCGGGCATGGGGGTGGATGCCGCCGATACGACCGGCGATGGGCGGATGGACATTATCGTCACACATCTGGACCTGCAATTGGCGCGTTTCTACCAGAATATGGGTGAAGGCGCCTTCGAGGATGCGACCTATCGCTCCAAAATCTCCTACGACACGTTTCACATGAGCGGTTTCGGCGCGCGGTTCATGGACTTCGACAACGACGGCAGGCCGGACATCTTCATAGCGAACGGGCATGTGCTGGACAACATCGAGCGGTATCATCCCGGAACGCGCTATGCCGAACCGAAGCTTATGTTTCGCAACCTGGGCAACGGAACATTTAAGAATGTCAGCAAGGAACTCGGGTCGGATTTTCTGTTACCTCGCGTCAGCCGGGGCGCCGCCATCGCCGATTTCGACAACGATGGCGATCTCGATATCCTGGTGAACAACAACGGGGGGCCTGCACAACTGTTGCGGAACGATGGCGGAAATGCAAATCACTGGCTGCAAATCTTTTTAGTCGGCACGCAATCGAACCGCGACGGCATTGGCGCGCGTGTGAGAGTCTCGGCCGGCGACCTGAAGTTATATGAGCAGAAGAAGGGCGGAATGAGCTATCAATCGGCACAGGATCCGCGGCTTCATTTCGGATTAGGCAGTCACAACAAGGTAGATCGGCTCGAAATTCAATGGCCCAGCGGAAGCACAACCAGTTTGACGGACATCGCAAGCGACCGGATTTTGGCGATTAAGGAGGGGACGGGAATGGTGAACTATCCGTTTCCGAAGGTGAGGTAATCCGATTTCTATGATTCCCAAAGTGTACAAATTTCCAATCGCACTATCGTTGATTGCCCTCCCGTGCCTGGCGCAAAGAAGGACCGGGCAACCGCTGGAGCATCTTCCTCCTCAGATCGAAATCCTGACGCATTTTGGGGAGCGCGCCGATATCTCGCCGGACAACAAGCGTGTCGCATTCATGGACAAGAGCTTCGGCGACGCGTTCGTGATCGATTTAAAGACGGGCATCATCCGCTGTTTGACGTGCAATGTTCCCGGAGCTGCATTCCTCCGCGTCATGCATCTCTCGTCCGGCGACTACATTTTGATCGGGCCCAAGTCGTTCAGCGATATTCATACCAGCCGGAGCCGGGATAATCAGCTCTGGTTCCTGAGCAAGAAGCCTGGTTCGAAGCCGCAGGCGCTGGATCAGAAGATGTCGGAAGGCGCGGCTATTTCAAAAACAGCCCTAAAGATCTCGTATGCTGTTACCGCAGCACAGGATTCGACTCTTGCACCTGCGACATCCCGGCTCTTTATCGCGAACATGAAATTTGAAAATGGCCGAGCGCGGCTGGCAGACAAGAAGATGGTATACGAGAGCCGGACAAAGGCCTGTACGATCGAAGCGCAGGATTTTTACGATGACAACCGCAAGATGACGTTTACGTGTTACGAACCGAAGGGGCTGGCATCGGTTATGTCCATCGATCTCGACAGCGGCAAAGTGGAGAATATGTCAAAGGCGCCCGGGACCTACAACGAGTGCGAAGGCATATATCCGGATGGGCTCTACACCAACGTAGAGGCGGACCGGCAAGTGGAGCAACTGGGCGGTAAACACGGGTCGGGGAACATCGACATCTGGAAACTGCGTCTGGACGGCACCGGGAAGGATTTCAAACGCCTGACGCGCTTCAACGACTACGAAGGGTTCAAGGCGTCAAATCCGGTTGTATCGACGGATGGACGATTCATGGCTTTCCAGGTAGCGCATCCGCAAGATGAAGCCGGCGTAGGCTACGGCATTTTGCTGTATCGATTTCGCTGAGAGACTAACTACTCATAACGGTCTAACTCCACTTCAGGACCGCTTGCGATTCGATCTTGGCTGGATCCAATTCAATCGAAAATCCCGGCCCCTGCGGCAGGGCAAGATGGGCTCTCTCGGGAACCGGCGGATTTTTTTCGAAGTGATAGTACGATTTCATCTTATTGATGAGATATTCGGCAAGCGGAAAGGTCATCGGAGACTGGCTTGCGATCACATGTAAGGCGGCGTGAATGCTGTGTCCGTGCGGAATTACGGGGACATCATGCAAAGAAGCGACGGTTCCGATCTTCAGCAATTCGGAGATGCCGCCGCACCATTCCGGGTCCGCCTGCACAACGGACAACGCTTCGGCTTGCAGATACCGCTCCACCTCCCAACGCCCATAGAAGTGTTCACCCGCAGCGACGGGAATTGTTGTGCTGCGTCGTAAAGTGGCAAAGCTTTCGATCTTTTCCGGATGCGTGGATTCTTCCATCCAGCGCGGGCGATATTTTTCTACCTGGTGCGCCCATTCGAGCGCATAACCCAGGTCCCAGCCGCTGAAGGAATCAAACATCAGCTCGGTGTCGTTGCCCAGGGTCTCGCGTAGAATCCGCACAAGCTCGATATTTTTGCGCATGCCCTCAGGTCCCGAGCCCGGTCCGTATGCCAGGAACCATTTCTGGTATCGATAGCCTTCCTTCTGAATACTCAGACAACGCTTGCGCACGGCATCGGGCTGGAGAGAAAACCCGAGGCAGCTCGCATACACTTCGACGGATTCGCGTGTTGGGCCACCGAGGAAGCGATAGACCGGGACGCCGTAATAGCGCCCGCGAAGATCCCAAAGCGCATTATCGACGGCGCTAATCGCCATCATAAAGATGCCGTCCCGCGAGTGGCGGTTGGAGCGGTACATCTTGTCCCAGAGCGCCTCTCCCGCCAGGGCGTCTTTGCCGATCACAAAGGAGCGGATCTCTTCACTGACTACAATCGCGGCCTCGCGGTCGATCGGCCCATACAGCCCGAAAGCGCCGCCGTTAGCGCTGATTCGTAAGTAAATCGCTTTGATGGCGCGCTTTTTCATGCCGCCGGGCCGATCCTCGTAGACACCGCGGCGCAGGTCATCATATATATCGAGCGGGTTCACCTGGTACTGACCATTCACTCCCGCCTCGGCTTCGTAATGACCGTGGACCTCGGTGAATTCGAGATCGGCGATCTTCAGATCGCGTCCGCCGTTCGCGCTATTGGGCGGGGCTGGTTGGTCTGCTGGTGTACGGCCAGACAGCGCGGGCGCGGAAGCGGCGATTGCACTTCCCGCGAGAGCCATGATCTGCCGTCGATTCAGGTGTGAATTCATTGATCTCTCAAGGGTGCGCCACCGGGCCGGCTGCGATGCCGCTGTGCCCTCCCGAGGCAGAGCTGATCCGAGCCGCCTGCTGGCGATTCAATTCCGCGAGCACCGTGAGCATCTGGCGCGCCTTCTCACGATTTCCGTTAATACGATACGCCTCGGCTAAATTCGTATAGGCAGCAGGGTTGTATGGATCGAGTTGACGGCCCAGATCGAGATGCGCAATGGCCTCTTCCACCCTGCGCTGTAAGAGGTAAAGTTTGCCGAGGGCAATCTGGGCGCTGGAATAACCAGGCCGCTCTGAGACCGCTCTCTCCAGCGAGCCTTGTGCTTCGGAAAATTCAGCGAGGCTGGCCGGGGTAGCGCCAGAGCGAAGCAGCGCCTCACCCAGCATGGTCAACAGCATGAAATGATGATGACCTTTACCGATGCCCTCGCGGGCTGTCCGGATTGCGCCTGCAATATTCCCCGAGGAGAGCGCTTCCTGAACAGCGGCGATATAGCCAATATCGGAATCGGGAGAGATATGCCGCGCGAGTTCGAAATCCTGATTCGCAGGCTCGATCTCCTCCAAGCGCATTCGGAAGAGCCCCCGTTGATAAAGCAGCCGGGATGACTTCGGCAAATTTTGCAAACCGAGGTTAGTTATTTGTATCCCCAGATCATAGTAGCCCTGCTCGAAACAGCCATCAGAGACGAACAGGTATAACTTCTCGTTGTGCGGCGAGATCGTCGCGGCTTTGTTCACCGCATCGAGGGCCTCGCGCTGCTGATGATTACCAATGTAGGCTTGGGCCAACAGGTTCTCGACCTCGGCGCGCTGCTGTTTACCGGCATGGATGTTACTCAGTTCCTGAATGGCGAGAAGGTACTGGCGCATTCCGACGTAGCATAGCGCCAGATTGAAATCGAGAGCGAATGTCTCGACGACGCGGCCACGAGCCTTCAGAAAATGAGGGATCGCCTCCTGAAAGCGGCCTCGTTTTGTCAATGCAATGCCGGTCTGCAGCTGGTTTTCGGCTTCCTGCTGCTCGTCATCTGCATTTGCCTGATTGGGAGCCGCCATGTTCGGGCTGGATTGTGCCGGTGGAAACGGCCTTTGCTGTACGCCGAAGGAAAGGGAGGCGAAACTGAGTGCGATTACGAACGGCATCGAACCTATTCCCACAGTGCTCATGGCGACCCGACGCTATTTCCAACTGCCCTGCCCTTCCACGATGGTGATATAGCGATCAACGGGAAGGTTGTTAAACCGTTCGATTTTACCGCTGGGCGGAGGCCATCGTATCTCAATCCAATCGAGTTGTGTATTCTTTCCGAGCCCGAGCACCAGCCGCGGATCGTGGGAAGAAAGATAGCTGCCTCCGCCAATTTTTACACGATGGCGCCGTAAATCGCCGGCCTGATACGTGACTCGTGCGCCGATGGCATCAACGTTTGCCTTGCGGCCAATGAGCCGCACTCCCAGCCAATGGTTCTGGCGGCCGGCATTGTTTCGCAACAGAATCGGCGCGCTGTCGTTTATGGTTACGAGAACATCGACGGAGCCGTCATTGTCGAAATCGCCCAAAGCAAGACCACGTCCGGCGATATCCTTGAGAAAAGCAGCGCCGGCATGAGCGCTCAGGTCTCTCCATCCTGTACCCGTGTTGCGCAACAGCAGCATGCGCTCGCGGTAGGCGACCTGTGGCTCGTAGCGGCTGACCATGGTGTCGGGATGGCCATTGCACATCAAGAGATCGAGATTCCCATCGTTATCAAAGTCAAAGAATTTTAGCCCCCATCCGCTCATCAGCTTTGTGATCTGGCCGATGCCCGAAGGAACGGAGAGATCATCGAAGGTCTCATTTCGATTGTTGCGATAGAGCGAATACATTTCATGATCAACGTTTGCCACGAATAGATCGAGCCATCCGTCCTGATCGTAATCGGCGGCATCGACGCCCATCCCGGAACGGGCCAGGCCAAACGCGCTGTACGCTACGCCTGCTAACATCCCGATTTCCTCAAATTTTCCTTTCCCGCGATTTGCGAAAAGAAGGTTCGGCACAGTATCGTTGGAGACAAACAGGTCCATCCAGCCATCGTTATTGATGTCCGCGGCAACCACGCCCCAAGCCTTTGCCGGCGAGTTCGCAATTCCAGACTCTTTGCTGACGTCAGTAAAGGTACCGTCCGCGTTGTTGTGAAACAACCAGCAGGACTGAGGCGAGTAGACATTGGGCTTGCAATAGTAATGCAAGCCGGTTTCGCGATTCCCGCAGAAGACGTTTCTCGATTTATCGAAGGCGGCAAAGCGGCACACGAACAGGTCGAGTTTCCCGTCGTTATCGTAATCAAACCAGACAGCGCTGGTGCTCCAGCCGGGCGCAGCAACACCGGCCCGCGCTGTTACATCCGTGAAAGTGCCGTCGCCGTTGTTGTGATACAGGATGCTCCGCGGATACTGCGTCACATACAGGTCCTGCAGTCCGTCACCATCGTAATCGCCTACCGCGACACCCATTCCGTACGCACTGCCGGCAACGCCGGCCTGTTCCGTTACATCGGTGAATGTGCCGTTCCGGTTGTTGCGGTAAAGCGCATTGCGCAGAGACTTTTGCGGACTGTAGAAATCGCAAGGACCGCTGTTAACAAGGTAGATATCCATCCAGCCGTCGTTATCGTAATCGAAGAAGGCGCACCCCGCGCCAACGGTCTCAGGCAGGTACATCTCGGAAGATAAACCGGCAACATGATTCCAGCGAATGCCGCTGGTTGATGGAGGAATCTCCTCAAATGCCGAGGCGGGCGCTCCGAGAATTCGGGCCGGCGCTATGCAGCCAAGCGCTGCGCTGCCAAGTTGCAGGAAATGCCGGCGCGAAAACATGAGGTTAATGCACCGCGGCGTGCCCTTCCGTTGTGTCAGGTGGCCGTTGAGCATGGGTGGCTATCTGCTTCTGCCGGGCCATTTCGCGCTCGGCCCCCGCTTTGTTTCCGGTCCGCGCATATGCGATTGCGAGCTGGTAGTGCCCGGCGGGATCCGCGGGCTGCATTTCGACATAGCGTTGGAGGGATGGGAGGGCTTCTGCAAATTTGCTTTCAGCAGCAAGGGACATGCCGAGCGCGAGGTACGCCTCAGAGAATCCAACGTCGAGGTCTTTGGCGCGGGAGAAATGGTGAGCCGCTTCGTCCCATTGGCCGGAGCGTCTGGCGAGCTCACCGAGCACGAATTCAGCCGCAGCGTTGTTCGGGTCTAGCTGTAGTTCCAGGCGGAACTGCGCCTTCGCCTCATCGGTGGGCTCCGCGTTTCCGGCTTTCGAGAGCAATACCTGGCCCAGGCGGTAGTGAATGCCGGGTACCCGCGGATTCTGCGCGAGAATTCCTCTGTAGATTCCGGCGGCTTCGTTCCACTTGCCATGCGACTCGAAGGCCTCAGCCTCGAGCCTTCGGGCCTGGTACGAAGTGGGCGCCTTGGCCGCGAGTTCCTGTGACGTGCGCATCGCGAGTTCAGAAAAATAATGAGTAGTGACGTACAGGACTTCGGGATCATTCGGAAACTCGCGCTTTAATTGCAGCAGCGCTTCGAGTGCAGTGCTCTCCCGATCAAGGGCCATTGCGCAGCGAGCCTCAGCCATTCCGGCGTGATAGCGAAGCTGTTTGTCAGTGAGATGCGGGATGGCCCTTTCAAGGACTGGCAAAGCTTCCTTGCAGTGTCCTGTTTCGACTAGCGCAATCGCCTGCCGGGCGGGAGTCGATGGATCAACACCCGGCCGCGGATTGGCGGGTTGCCCTGTTGCGGATGCGATCCAAAGAGCGGCACCGGCGGAAACAATCACTGAGCGGCGCATGAGCGATCCGAGTTATTGTATCCAATATCGTGCGCATTACGAAAAATCTGTTTGGAGCAATAACGCTCACTTATTGCATGGCCGCGCTTGCATCCGCGCAAACCGGTGGGATTACCATCGCAAACCGGCCTGTTGAGCTGAGCATCGCAACGGCAGGCCGGCAATCGATACGGATCTCTCTGCTCCCATCGGAAGCCCGAGCCGTTGCCGCGATACGGTCGCTACCGGGACCGCGAACTCTTCACGTTGGCGACTACGAGCTGAAGCTGTCGAACCACCCGCTCAGAATCCAAGTCGCCCGAAATAACGGCCCCCGCGTTCAGGACCTTCAGTTTGATAGCAACAACGGGTCCGTCGGCTTTGCGATCGGAGAGAATCCGGTATTCGGGTTGGGCGAAGGCGGTCCGCAATTCGATCGCCGCGGAAACGATTTCCGCATGCTGAGTTCTCAAGACGCTTACAACAAGCCCTATTTTGGCGGACGGATGCCGGTGCCCTGGTTGATGGGCAACGGATGGGCATTTTTTCTGCAAAATCCGGAAGGCTCGATCGATCTGAGAGGCAGCGAGGGTAGATTTACTCCGTTTCCTTCGAAACCGGCGCTCCCCATGGAGATCTTGGTCATGTCGTTTAGACAACCAGTCGAGGCTCTGACAGAATACGCGCGCCTCACCGGGTTTCCGAGCATGCCGCCCATCTGGGCGCTAGGGTATGAGCAATCTCATCGCACCATAAGGAGCCGCGAAGCGCTGTTTACGATTGCGCGGAATTTTCGCGAGAAGAAGCTGCCTTGCGATGTGTTGATCTATCTGGGGACCGGCTGGGCTCCGTCCGGCTGGAACACCGGGCATCGATCCTTTAATTTCAACCAGAAGGTTTTTCCCAATCCGGCAGCGGACATCCGAGATCTGCACAAGATGCATTTCAAAGTAGTGCTGCACGAAATGGGGCCGCCTGAAGGGTTGTTCGGAAGGGCCTCCGATGCGCCGGCGGATTCGGATCCGAATGAGGCCGCGAATTATTGGAAACTTCACGTGCCCGTAGAAAAGTTAGGCATAGACGGGTGGTGGCCGGATGAAGGCGAACATCTGAGCCGGGCATCGCGATTGGCGCGCATTCGGATGTATTGGGAAGGTCCACAGTTGCAGCGGCCGGACGTGCGTCCCTTTTCGCTGAACCGCGCTGGTTATGCAGGCATGCAGCAATATGGCGGTTGGCTATGGTCAGGAGATTTGAACTCGACGTGGCGAACACTGACAAATCAGATTTCAGTAGGCATAAACACCGCGTTGAGCGGAGTGCCGTATTGGGGAACGGACATCGGAGGATTCTTCTCCACCAAGGAACTGACCGGCGAGCTTTTCGTCCGCTGGTTTGAATTCGGAGCTTTCTGCCCGGTGTTCCGCGCGCATGGGCGTCCGTCTGCTCTGCGTTATCCCTGGAGCTGGAATATGGGTGAGATCGGCGAGCCGGAGTCAAGTCCGGAGGTTGCGGGTAGCGCTCTGCCCGATCTGAAAGAACTGCACAATCCGGCGGTCGAGCCGATTTGCAGGAAGTATCTCGATCTGCGATATCGCATGCTGCCCTACATCTATTCGGCGGCAAGAGAGGCGCATGAAACCGGAGTGCCGATCATGCGAGCGCTCTGGCTTTACTACTCCGATGACCCCAAAGCGGCCGCGCGCGGAGATGAGTTTCTGTGGGGCAGGGATCTGCTTGTTGCTCCAGTAACGGAGAAGGGTGCGACATCACGGACGCTCTATTTGCCGCGTGGCGGCTGGTATGACTTTTGGAGCAACACGCGCGTAGAGGGCGGGAAAGGAACCACCCGCCAGGTCGATCTCGCAACCATACCTCTATATGCGCGGGCAGGGGCCATTCTTCCGCTCGGACCGCTGAAGCAATATACAACTCAGAGGGTTAAAGGACCCCTAACGGTAGTCATCTATCCGGGCGCCGATGGACGGTTCGTTCTCTATGATGATGACGGCGTGAGCTTCGATTTCAGAAAAGATGAATTCAACCGGGTGGAGATGTCCTGGGACGACCGTTCGCGGCGATTTTCGATAAAGCCGCGGAATGGGATGGTGTGGAACGTTCTAACCCGCGACATCGATGTGCGGCTGGCGACAGGTGGAGAGATGAAGCATTTGCTCTTCGACGGCAAGCCGCACACTGTGCAGTTCTGACCGGCCGATTGTGTTGCACGGCGCTTATACTGAAAGCGATTACATTTTATGTTTCTAAAAGCCGCAGGATTCTCCCTCGCCGGAGGCGTCCTGCTCTCCATAGTTGGTTTCGCGTTTTCGAGCCAGCAAGGCCCAGCGCCGGAATCGATGAGGCCCGGCGGCCCGCAGCACGATTATCCGTTCAAGCCAGTTCCGTTCACGGCGGTTCATATGACGGATGCGTTTTGGGCGCCACGGATCGAGACCAATCGAAAGGTGACCATACCGTATGCGTTCAAAGAGTGCGAAATTACCGGGCGGGTGGCGAATTTCGTGCGAGCGGCCGAAGCCCTTCGCGGGCAACTCGGCGCGAACGATCGCAAGCTGCCCGGGTATCCATTCGATGACACCGACATATACAAGGTGATCGAGGGCGCGAGTTACACTCTCAGCGTTCACCCCGATCCCAAGCTGGATGCATACGTAGACAGCCTGATCGCAAAGATCGCCGCCGCACAGGAGAAAGACGGGTACATTTACACGGCGCGCACGATTGATCCTCAGCATCCGCACCCCTGGTCGGGAGCCACGCGCTGGCAGAACGAAGAGATTCAGAGTCATGAGCTGTATGACGCGGGCCATTTGTTTGAGTCGGCAGTGGCGCATTATCAGGCGACCGGGAAGCGCAACTTGCTGGACATCGCGCTCCGGGAAGCCAACCTGTTATGCAACACATTCGGCCCCGGCAAGCGCACCATCTGGCCAGGCCATCAGATTGTGGCTATGGGGTTGGTGAAGCTTTACCGCGTCACAGGCGATGCGCAATATCTGAATCTTGCCAAGTTCGTGCTTGACGTTCGCGGCGGACCTAACGGCTCCAAGTACAACCAGTCCTGGGAGCCCGTTGTGGACCAGACTGAGGCGGTCGGCCATGCGGTCCGCGCGACGTACATGTACTCGGGTATGGCCGATGTCGCGGCGATGACCAGCGACACGCGCTATGTTCACGCGATTGATGCGATCTGGGAGAACGTAGTGGGCAAGAAGCTGTACGTTACGGGCGGGATCGGCGCCACGGGAGCGGGCGAGGCGTTCGGCGCGAATTACGAACTGCCGAACTTGACGGCCTACAACGAAACGTGCGCATCGGTCGGAAATGATTTCTGGAACCAGCGGCTGTTTCTGCTACATGGGGATGCGAAATACGTGGATGTGCTCGAGAGAACTCTGTACAACGGGCTGATCTCGGGCGTGTCGCTCGATGGGAAGCTGTTTTTCTATCAAAACCCGCTGGAATCGAATGGAAGGCAGGGGCGGAGTCCATGGTTTGGAGTGGCGTGCTGTCCAGGCAATATAACGCGCTTTATGGCCTCGGTGCCCGGCTATGTGTACGCGACGGGCGAGAACGCCGTGTATGTGAACCTCTTCGCGGGCAGCAGCGCCGAAGTTCCGCTGGGCAAGCGCACCATCAAGATGGTTCAGGAAACGCGGTATCCATGGGACGGGCGCGTGAAGATTACGGTGGACCCGGGACAGCCGGGGACGTTCGCCATCAAGGTTCGGATTCCGGGTTGGGCGCGGAACGAGCCGGTTCCAAGCGATCTTTATCGCTTTGCGAATAAAGTGGATGAGCCCGTGACGCTTCGCGTGAATGGCCGCTCGGTGCCGATCCAGATCGAAAGCGGTTATGTAACTTTGGACCGCACATGGAAGCGCGGAGACACGATTGAACTGAATCTTCCGATGCCGGTTCGGCGCATCCTGGCGAACAGCCAGGTCGCAGCCGATCAGGGCCGCGTGGCGATCCAGCGCGGGCCGATTGTCTATGCGGCGGAGTGGCCCGACAATCCGAATCACAAGGTGCGCAATATTCTGCTTCCGGATGCCGAGAAGCTCGGCGCGACGTTCCGGCCCGAACTGCTGAACGGTGTCGAAGTAGTGCAGGCCAAGGCTGTCGGCCTGGCATATGATTCCACCGGCAAGGTGATTCGTACCGGGCAGGAATTTACCGCGATTCCCTACTATGCGTGGGCGAATCGGGGACGCGGGCAAATGGCGGTATGGATCGCGAATACAGATTCCGCTGCAAAGCCGACGCCCTTCCCAACTCTGGCTATGAAGAGCGCCGTGAGTGTTTCAAGCGGCGGAAATAAGGTTACGGGCGAAGGAATTGTGAAGCGGCCGGACGCGGTGAACGATGGCGAAGAGCCGGCGGCTTCGAACGATCCGAGTTCTTACTTCGACTGGTGGCCAGAAAAGGGCAAAACCGAGTGGATGGAGTACACGTTTCCGAACAGCTCAACGGTTTCGCAAGCGCAAGTGTACTGGTTTGACGATACGGGCCGCGGCGGAGTCCGCGTACCGGCGGCATGGCGCATCCTTTATAAGGATGGTGACAAATGGAAGGCAGTGCAGAACCAACAAGAATACGGAGTTGAAAAGGACCGGTACAACGAGGTCAGCTTCAACTCGGTGACGACAAGCGGGCTGCGGCTGGAGGTCACGATGCAGCCGAAGTGGTCAGCCGGGGTGCAGAAGTGGAAGGTAAAGTAGTGGCTCCGCATGTAATCTAGTCAATGAGCAGCGTTGATGCCACCACCGGCCAGCAGCGGCCCGCGAACAAAGAAGCGCGCCGAGTCAGATAGAGGCAACAGTCTTCGTTTAGCCTTCCAGGAGCTTCGCCAAATGATTGTGTACGGAAAGCTCCTGCCAGGGACCTGGCTGATAGAAGCGGAGCTCGCCGACCGTCTGGGATTCAGCCGAACGCCAATCCGCGGAGCTCTGCACTGGTTGCAACGGGAGAATTATGTAATCGCCTCCGGCAATGGGACGAAGAGCCGGATGATTGTGGCGCCCTTGACCAGAGAGGACGCCCGCGAACTATATTCCATCATCGGCCATGTCGAGGGGCTTGCTGCTCGGTTGACCGCGCAACTTCCACTGGCCAACCGCACTCGCATCATCAGACATCTCAACGAATACAACGCCGGGCTGGCGGAACTCGCCCAGAAGCATCGCTCGGAAGCGAATCGCATTTTCGAGCTCGATATGAATCTTCACCGGACGATTGTCGAAGCGAGTGCAGGCCCCCGGCTTCTGCAGCTTCACAAGACGGTTCAGCCGCAAGCCGAGCGTTATTGGCGGCTGTACGCCAGCGCTATTCTGGACGAGCTTGACAAGTCCGTAGCCGAACATGAGCGGATCATCCAGGCGATTTCGGAAGGCGATGCCGATGCCGCTGAAGAAGGAATTCAGATCAACTGGGACAACGGCGTGGAGCGCCTTGCGAAAGTGATCGAAAGCCTCGGCGAGCGGGGAAGTTGGTACGACTAGCGTGGCGCTTCGGATTTTCTCCGCGCTACTGATTGCCGCCTCGTGCGCGGTTGCGCGACAGCAACCCGGCGCCGGGTTCGACCTGCAATCGCTTCCGAGTGAGATGCGCAACGCTCTCGAAAGATATGCGGCTGATCGCGAGTCTCTGGCGAAGTTTGATTCAACACCGCTTTCGGCAGCGGTACGCCAGCGCATGTCGAGCTTATACAGCGAGTGGCAGAAGCGGCTCGAAACCGTTCCTTTCGACGACATGAGCCAGAGCGGAAAGATCGATTATCTGCTGTTCAAAAACCAGCTACGGCACGAGCAACGGGGCCTGGATTTCGAAGAAAAGGAAATAGCGGAAGCTGAGCCGCTGGTCCCGTTTGCGCCGGCGATTTCTAAGCTGGCGGAAGATCTCCGCGGCATGCGTTTCATCAAAGCGCCGGAAGCCGCGGCTACTTTACATGCGTTGAACGCGCAAGTCGAAGACGCAAAGAAATTGCTTGGGAAGGTCAAGTGCTCTCCCTTCGTGGCGAACCGCGCCGCAAACGAAGTGACCCGCTTGCGAGCAGCGCTGAAGACGTGGTTTACCTTCTACAACGGTTACGATCCATCCTTCACCTGGTGGGTTCCCGAGACCTACACGAAGCTTGACAAGAACCTGGAGAATTATGCGGCACAGGTTCGGGAGAAGAAAGCGGGGTTGAAGCCGGGCGACACCACCACGATTATTGGAAACCCGATCGGGCGGGACAGACTGATCCAGGAATTGCAGTACGAAATGATCCCGTACACGCCGGAGGAACTGCTGGCTGTGGGAAACCGGGAATTTGCATGGTGTGAAAACGAAATGAAGCGCGCCTCGCGAGAGATGGGCTATGGAGACGACTGGCACAAGGCGCTGGAGAAAGTGAAGTCGGATTACGTCGAGCCGGGCAAGCAGCCGGAGATGATTAGGAACCTGGCGACGGAGGCGACCGAGTTCGTCGAAAAGCGCAATCTGGTGACCATACCCCCGCTGGCCCGCGAGACCTGGCGCATGGACATGATGACGCCGAAGCGGCAATTGATCAACCCGTTCTTCACAGGCGGAGAGGTGCTGAGTGTTTCGTATCCAACCGACACCATGACCTATGAGCAAAAAATGATGAGCATGCGCGGGAACAACATCCATTTCGCCAGCGCCACGGTTTTTCACGAACTGATTCCCGGACACGAGCTGCAGGGCTTCTACGCGGACCGGTACCGGACCTGGCGTCAGATATTTACAACTCCGTTCTACGTCGAGGGCTGGTCATTGTATTGGGAGATGTTGCTTTGGGATATGGATTTCGCGAAGTCCCCGGAAGACCGCATCGGAATGCTTTTCTGGCGAATGCATCGCGCGGCGCGGATTCTGTTTTCGATTAACTTTCATCTTGGAAAATGGACGCCCCAGGAATGCGTCGATTTTCTCGTGAACAAAGTGGGTCACGAGCGCGAAAATGCCGCGGCTGAGGTACGCCGCTCCTTCCTGGGGCACGACCGGCCGCTTTACCAGGCGGCGTACATGCTCGGCGGTCTACAACTCCGGGCGCTGCGAAAGGAACTCGTGGATTCCGGCAAGATGACAGATCGGCAATTCCATGACGCAATTTTGAAGGAGAACGCAATCCCAATTGAGATGATTCGGGCCGATTTGACGAACCAGAAATTGACCCGCGATTTCGTGCCGTCGTGGAAGTTCTACGGAGAGATTCAAGCCGACCGGCAATAACCTGTGCCCATCACGATCACCGCCATCGACGCCTTCGATATTCGCTTTCCAACATCGAGGCAGCACATCGGCTCCGACGCAATAAATCCGGACCCGGATTACTCGGCAGCTTACTGCATACTACGCACCGGCTCCGGCATTGACGGTCACGGACTGACGTTCACCATCGGACGAGGAAATGAGCTCTGTGCAGCTGCGCTACAGAGCTTATCTCCCCTGCTGATTGGCAGGACGCTGGAATCTCTAACAGAAGATATGGCGGGATTCTGGCGGATGATCACAGGAGATAGCCAACTTCGCTGGCTCGGTCCGGAGAAGGGCGTCATTCATCTGGCAACCGCCGCTCTCGTGAATGCAGTGTGGGACCTATGGGCCAAAGCGGAACGCAAGCCGGTTTGGAAGCTGCTGTCATCGATGTCGCCCGAGCAACTGGTGTCTTGTATCGATTTTCGCTACATCACCGATGCGCTTACTCCCGAGGAGGCGCTCGAAATCTTGCAGGCGCAGGCGCCCACCCGGCCACAACGCGAGGCAGAGATGCTGGCACGTGGCTATCCGGCTTACACCACTTCGGCTGGATGGCTCGGCTTCACCGATACCCAACTGTGCGGGCTGTGCCGGGAAGCGATCGCGCAGGGATGGACGCATTTCAAAATCAAAGTGGGTGGCGATCTGCAAGATGATATCCGCCGCTGCGCGATTATCCGCAAAGAAATTGGCACGCTCCCGCTGATGATGGATGCAAATCAGCGCTGGGACGTCGGCCAGGCCATCTCAGATATGAAGGCATTGGCACAGTTCGATCCGTGGTGGATCGAGGAACCGACAAGTCCCGACGATGTGCTCGGACATGCGGCAATAAAGAAAGCGATCGCTCCTATCCGGGTCGCAACCGGCGAGCATTGCCAGAACCGCGTGGTGTTCAAGCAGTTTTTTCAGGCGAATGGCATCGACATTTGCCAGATCGATAGCTGCCGGCTGGGCGGCGTGAATGAGATTCTAGCCGTGCTCCTGATGGCCGCTAAATTTGGCATTCCGGTGTGTCCCCATGCGGGAGGGGTCGGGTTATGCGAATATGTGCAGCACCTATCGATCTTTGACTACGTCTGCGTATCGGGATCGCTGCGGGATCGCGTAGTCGAATACGTAGATCATCTGCACGAGCACTTCGTGGATCCGGTCCGTATTCAAAATGGCCGGTATATGCCGCCCTCCGCGCCTGGATACAGCATAGAAATGAAAGCAGAGTCGCTCAAAACGTTTGGATATCCTGAGGGCCCGACCTGGAAGGAACTGCTTGCCTCAAGAGATTAAATGTCAATCCGTATGGAACATCTCTTCCATTTCGGCCCACCACTCGCCCGGCTCGCGCGTAGGTAGCGGTTCCTGCATCGGGTCCATGATCGCCCACCACTCCTGCGTTTTGGGATCAGCCGCCATCTTCGCCCGGTCCACCTTTATGTTCGAACCGTGGTATTCGAAGTAAGCGAACAAATAACCATCTTTGAAGTAAATGGAGTAGTTCCGGAAATTGCACTGCCGGATCGTCTCGAGGACTTCCGGCCAGACTGCCGCATGATAATCGCGATACTTTTCCACCGCGTCCGGTTTGAGGCGAATGACGGATCCGAATCGTTGCATATCGACTGAGCGCCCATTTTAACCTGAAGCCGAAATCCGGTCGTGTACCTTATACATAACGCGCACAACGGAGCTGAAAAAGAAGCGCATCCATGATTTCAAACCGAATCGATTCCGCCGCAAAAGGATCGGCCCCGGGCCGGCACCAACTGATCCCTCCCGGTGTAATTGTGCCCTTTGTCCTGGTGACCGCGCTCTTTTTTCTCTGGGGCATTCCGAACAACCTCAATGACGTGCTGATCCGGCAATTCATGAAGTCTTTCGCGATTACGCGCTTCAAGGCCGGCCTGGTGCAATCGGCGTTTTACCTCGGCTATTTCGTTCTCTCCATGCCGGCGGCCTTCATGATGCGGAAATACGGATACAAAGCCGGGTTGATATTGGGACTCTTGCTATACGGCGCCGGGACGTTTCTGTTCTGGCCCGCCGCGATTGCGCAAAGCTACAACTTTTTCCTGATTGCATTGTTTGTGATTGCAAGCGGACTGGCATTCCTTGAAACGGGTTCCAGCCCGTTCATAGCCCAGCTCGGAGATCCGGCGAGTTCGGAGCGGCGGCTGAATTTTTGCCAGGCTTTTAATCCGCTTGGATCGATTACCGGCGTTCTGGTTGGGACAGCGTTCATTTTTTCCGGGATCGAGCTAACACCATCCCAGATCGCTGCAATGAAGACGGCCGGACAGTACGCACCATACCTGCGGCATGAAACCATGCGCGTCATCACGCCATATCTCGTGCTGGGCTGCATCGTTCTGCTTTGGGCATTACTGCTCGCGCGAACCAGGTTCCCTAAAGTGGGCGGAGAAGATGAACTCCAAGCTTCCGATCATGGCCGGCTGGCCGATCTTCTTCGCTATCCGCATTTTCTGGAAGCGGTAATAGCGCAGTTCTTTTATGTTGGGGCGCAGGTTGGTACCTGGAGCTACTTCATACCTTACGTCCAGGAGTACACGCATGTTTCGGAAAAGGCGGCGGGGTACTTTCTGACCGGCACGCTGGTGGCTTTCGCGGTGGGGCGATTCTCGGCGACCTACCTTATGCAGTTTGTCAGGCCGAACGTGCTGATGGGCATTTACAGTCTCGCGAATGTAGTGCTGGTTGCGGTGGGCGTGTGGTTCCCCGGGTGGATGGGCCTCTGGGCCATTTTCCTGACCAGCTTCTTCATGTCGCTGATGTTCCCGACGATTTTCGGCCTCGGCTTGAAGGAATTGGGGCCGAACACCAAGCTGGGGGGGTCACTGATCGTGATGGCGATCATCGGCGGCGCTATCTTTACCCCATTGATGGGATTGCTTTCACAGTGGCTCAGCATGGCCAAAGCCATGTTGATACCGTTCGGTTCCTACGTATTCATCGCCTATTTCTCTTTCATCGGTTCGCGAGTCAGAGTAAGGCAACTCAGCCATCCCCGCGAGTTGACGTGACTGTTTCACGGGTTTTTGCTCTCGGGTGCACATGTTTCGTGATGCTGGCCGCGGCATGGCAAAGCCCCGATGGGATCGATGCGCTAAGGAAAGCGTTCGTTAATCCTCCCGATAACGCAAAGATCATGATGCGCTGGTGGTGGTTCGGGACCGCCGTTACCCGGCCCGAACTGGAGCGCGAACTACGCACCATGAGTGCCGCGGGAATCGGAGGCGTGGAGATCCAGCCGGTTTATCCGCTTGCGCTCGACGATCCACAGAACGGCATCAAGAACCTGCCCTATCTATCGCGGGATTTCCTCGACAGGCTTCAGTTCGCCGCGAGTACCGCACGAGAACTGGGCATGCGGGTCGATGTGACCATCGGCAGCGGATGGCCGTACGGCGGACCCCACACGCTAGTGACACAGTCTGCCGGCCGCCTTCGATTCCAGCACGTTGACGTTCCGGATGGCGCGCGCTCCGTGCTGGTACCGGCAATTGAGAATGGTGAGCGTCTCATAGCCGCTTTCATCGGGGGACGAGAAGTGAACAATCCGGCGAATGGGCTCGTCGAGATTCCACCTGGCCTTAGCGGCAGCGATGTGCTCCTGGTTTTCATTTCCAGCCGTACCGGCCAGCAGGTGAAACGGCCCGCAATTGGAGCGGAAGGGTTTGTTCTGGACCACTACGATCACACGGCGATCGAGAATCATCTGCGGTGGGTAGGAGATCCACTGCTGAACGCATTCGGCTCGCACCCTCCGTATGCCGTCTTCAGCGACAGCCTGGAAGTATTTGGCTCCGATTGGACCGCCGGCTTCCTGGCAGAGTTTCAAAAACGGCGCGGATATGATCTGACGCCATACCTTCCCGCGCTGGTCACGGACATGGGCCATAACACGCAAACTGTGCGGCACGATTGGGCCAAGACCCTGACTGAGTTGGCGGAAGATAACTATCTGAAGCCAATTCGCGACTGGGCGCATGCGCATCACACGCAGTTCCGCTCGCAAACGTACGGCGAACCACCGGTTATTCTTTCAAGCAATTCTCTGGTCGATTTGCCGGAAGGCGAGCACGGGCCGTCCTGGCGGCGTTTCAGTGCGGCTCGCTGGGCTTCATCCGCATGCCACCTATACGGAAAACAGATCACATCAACCGAAACTTGGACCTGGCTTCATTCGCCTGCGTTCCGGGCCACTCCGCTCGATATGAAGGCGGAAGCGGACCGTCACTTTGTGGAAGGAATCAATCAGTTGATCGGCCATGGGTGGCCGTATTCACCACCATCAGAAGGCGAACCCGGCTGGCATTTTTACGCCGCTGCTGCATTCAACGATCACAATCCATGGTTTCAGGTAATGCCGGATATTACGCGGTATCTGCAGCGAGTCAGTTTTGTGATGCGGCAAGGAAAACCGGCGAATGATGTCGCGATTTACGTCCCGACCGACGATGCCTGGGCGCGACTCCGGCCCGGCAAGGTGGCGCTCGATGAAACGGTGGATGCGCTGCTCGGGCCGGTGCTGGTCCCGCAGATTCTGAACGCCGGGTACAATTTCGACTTTATCGATGATCGCGCGATAGAAGCAGTGGGCATTCCTTACAAGCTCCTGATTCTGCCGGGAGTCGAACGGATCCCGCTGAGGACGATGCAACACCTCCAGAACTACGTGCATGGAGGCGGGCGGCTTATTGCGACGCGATCGCTGCCCTCGCTTGGACCCGGTCTGCTCGAAGAGACACGAGATACTCCACGGATTCAGGCGGCCGCTCACGAGTTATTTGAGACCGGTTCGCGCAATACCCGTTTTGTGCCCGATGAGCAGAGTCTTTCGAACGTGCTTCCCCAAATGTTGCCTCCGGATTTTGCTACTGGCAGCGCCGCACCGGCCATCGGATTTATGCACCGCAAGCTGGCTGCGGCCGAAATCTATTTCGTAGCGAATCTCTCAAATCGGCCCGTCGATAGGGAGGCTTCCGTCCGGATTGCAGGATTAACACCCGAGTTCTGGGATCCCTTCACAGGAGAGGCCACGGCGGCGGCGTACAAAGCGGATGGCGCGCGGACCAGGGTCGGACTAACGCTTGCGCCGTATGAATCGCGAGTTCTGGTATTCAGCAAAGGGAGCGGGCCGCCGGCCGCTCACCCGTCTTTGAATTTGCAATCCATCGATTTGAGCTCCGGTTGGAACGTTACGTTCCCTCAAATCGGGCAGACGATTCATATGGACCGCCTGCGCTCCTGGACCGCGGACGAAGCAACGCGGTTCTATTCGGGTGATGCGATTTACGAAAAGGCAATTAATGTGCCGCCGGCGTTCCTCGGCAAAACAACTATCCTGGATTTCGGGCTGGGTACTCCGGTCGAGCCTGGTTTGAAGGAAACCACCGGAATGCGGGCCCTGCTCGAAAGTCCTGTGCATGAATCGGCCGTCATTTTCGTAAACGGACAACGCGCCGGCTCCGTGTGGAAACCGCCGTATGAACTCGATGTCACGCGATTTATTCATGCCGGAGCCAACCAGTTGCGTCTGTCGGTCGGCAATCTGGCGATCAATGAGATGGCAGGCCGCGCGCTGCCGGATTACCATTTACTCAACATGCGATATGGCGAAAGGTTCGTGCCGCAAGATTTGCAGGATGTCAAGCCGGCGCCATCCGGGATTACCGGTTCGGTTCACCTGGTTGCGAGATGAGCGGAGGTTGTAAGATTGTCAGGTATTAGCGCGGGTGTTCCGATGATTTCGCCGCAAGAATTGAATGCCGCAAATTTCGGCGCATACCCTCCCCTCGCAAAGCAAGCCGCCCTGGATCATCTGGACCTGTTGCGGGAAATGCCGACGCCATTTCTTGCGCTTCTCCTGCGGGAACTCATCAATTGGGATTGGAAGTTTCCGGCGGAGCGAAAAGAGTTAGACCGGCAGTTTACCTACCTCAACTCAGTTTCGAAAGAGCAGCGAAAGCTGTTGTTCGCACCCTTTGCCGCTCTTAAACTTTCCGAGGCGCTCGAGGCCATGGATTGGGTAAACGCGCCGGCCGCCTTTTCGGAACAGCTTTCGGCGCACCTCTGGGCAACGCACCAGATTGACTCTTTCCGCACGGCCGCTGTGGATTTCTTCGCAAAGGTGACCGCCGCCGTACCTGACAAGCCGCCGCAGATGAGCCGCCTGGCTATTGTCACTCTTGGACTCGGTGTTCAAGGCAACAAATACCCGCTCTTCCGAAAACTGCGGCCGTACGGAACCTATTTTCGACGCGTCAACTCGGAGAACGCCTGGCCGGCACTCATGGATGCGGTTAACGCGAGGGCGAAAAAACACCCGGAGGCGTTCGCTCATTGGTATATTGACGGCGGCTCGAGCGAGACAGGCGGCGATAGCCTTACAACCGTTTCCTATAACGCGCTGACGCCCGTTCGAGCGCGTTTGCAACAGAAGATGCTCCAGATTTTCTCTTCCGGTACCGGGCCTGAGGCGTTCCGGTCCATGCTGGCCCGCATGCGTCCGGAAGATTTAGGAATGCAGGAAAATGGCGCTCCCGTGCTAAGCCGGTTCGAGCTGAGCCTGTTAACGGAGGGTTCAGGAACCCAGATCTTCAGCACAACCTTTGTCCAGTGGGCCGCGCGCGAAGCTCTGCGGCGGGCTCAGCCCCTAACGCTACTCGCGCGCTACGGCCTACGGCAACGCGAGCGGCCCATGAATGAGCTGCTTGCTGAGGCAAGAGGCAGGCCTGAACTCGATCCGCGCGGGTCGATGATCGATGCCGATATGGGAGCATACTACACCTGGCTGAATCAGCAACGCCTGGCAGGAGCGGGCCAGTCCAATTTTGTTGCGTGGTTCGAAGCCGGAACCGAAGCCGTGGCGATTGGCCCAAATTTTAAGCGAGCCGCCGTATCGGATACGCAGGTGAAGCTTGCGGATATCGTGAGCGGCGTCAGTTAGCAGCCCTTG
>JAICXK010000104.1 GCA_025980435.1 Bryobacteraceae bacterium | reverse complement strand
GGTTCTGTGCTTTTTCTTCTATTTTTTCCACGCATTTTTCTATTGGGTGATGCGGCGCGCGCTGCTCGGACAGATCGTGCCGTTTGACCCGCAAGAGACATTTGTGCATGGCGCCCTCAACGCGGTTATCGCGCTGCCTTTATTCGCGATCCTCGACAGAATAAAGCTGTCCGGGACCACATAAGCCTGTTCGGAACACCTCAGTGGCATTGATTCACAGCGAACACAGGCGAACCGAAGGGGTCAGCGCCGACCGGCTGCTCAGGGAAGGTCCCAAGAAGGCGTCCGGCAAAATTGCCATTTTTCAATATTTGACGGTTGCCGTTTTTGTCTTTCTCATCTCCGGCTTCTGGAAACTGCAGGTACAAAATCCCGATGTGTACAGCGAAGCAGCGGAGCGCAACCGGATCAAAAGCACACCGATTCTGGCGCCGCGCGGGAAGATTCTCGACCGTGATGGACGAGTGATTGTAGACAACAAGGCATCCTATTCCCTGCTGTTGAACCGCGACCAGATCAAGCCGGAGCACTTGCCGCCTATTGCCGATGCTCTGCAGCTTGATTATGGCGATCTTGTCACAAAAATTCACCGCATGGGCAACCGTCCGCAGATCATTATCAAGGATCAGCTCACGCGAGATGAGATTGCCTGGGTGGAATCGCACCAGGATGCCGGGGCCTATCCTGAAATGCAGTTGATTAAGGCCTGGCGGCGGCAGTATCCGCAGGATGGCTTCGCAGCGCACGTCATCGGGTATGTCGGCGAGATTAGCGAATCGGAACTCGATTCGCCTCAATTCATCGACTACCATCAGGGCGACATCATCGGAAAAGACGGTCTCGAGCGGGAATACGATCAGAGCTTGCGCGGTGTGGATGGGCAGCAGCGTGTCCTGGTGGATAACATGGGCCATGAGAGGCAAATGGAGAACGCCCAGGAGGCCGTTCCCGGGAAGGATTTGCGAACAACTCTCGACCTCGATCTCCAGTCGGTAGCCGAACTCTCGATGGACGGCAAACGCGGATCGGTGGTTGCCCTCGATCCTCGCGATGGTGAAGTCCTGGCTATGGTGAGCCGGCCCGCTTTCGATCCGAACAAGTTCACGGGACGAATCAGCCGCACGGATTGGGATGCGATCGCGAGCGATCCTAACAAGCCGCTCATGAACCGGGCCATTCAGGCGCAGCTAGCGCCCGGATCGACGTTCAAGCCGATCATGGCGATTGCGGGACTCGAAACGGGCGTAATAGATGGTGAAACCCACTTCCACTGCTCAGGCGGCGCATCGTTTTACGGGCACTACTTTGCGTGCCACATAAAACGCGGCCATGGCGATATTGAACTGCATCGGGCGATCGCGCAATCGTGCGACGTTTTCTTTTATAACGTGGGGAACCGTCTGGGTATCGACCGGATCGCGAAATATGCAGAGATGGCCGGGATCGGACACAAGACCGGGGTGGATCTGCCGAATGAGACGCAGGGGACCATGCCCTCGACCAAATGGAAGATGCGCATGTTCCGGCAAAAGTGGTACGCCGGCGAGACGATCTCAGTCTCGATCGGACAAGGCGCGGTAACCGTCTCTCCGCTGCAACTCGCCGAGGCGTTAGGAGGCCTGGCGGATGGCGGCAAGTGGTTCAAGCCGCACCTGGTAGAGAAGGATCGTCCGGTTTTGCAGAGACAGGCGACCTTCCAACCCGGAAACCTGGAACAGGTCATTTCGGGGATGTACGGGGTCGTGAACGAGGGCGGGACAGGACGCGCGGCCTACCTGCCGGATGTGAAAGTCTGCGGAAAGACCGGCACGGCGCAGGTGGCATCGACCAATCTTACAAAAGGGGCGAAACTGCACAGCGACTTGGCAAACAATGTCTGGTTTGTCGGGTTCGCCCCGATGGAAAATCCTGAGATTGTCGTCGTGGCCCTATTCGAGCATGGTGTAGAGAGCTATAACGCGGTACCCATTGTGCGCGACGTGCTGAAGGCGTATTTCGATAAGAAGGCCAGGCAGGGTCGACCGGTGCTGGAAAAACGGACCGCATATCAACCTGCGCCGCTCGGTGCGTTGACTCGCCCGAGCCGCGCGATGTTGAATCTTCCCTTGCAGCGAGGAGCGCTTCCATAATGGCTGTTTACCGCCCGATTCGAGACCTCGACTGGCCTTTGCTGGTGATCACGCTCTCTCTATGCGCGCTCGGGGTGTTGCAGATCTATAGCGCCACAGCCGGCACGAAATGGCAGGATGCCTGGTGGAAACAGGCTCTGTTTGTCGCCACCGGGCTCGGCATGATGTGGCTCGCTTCCATGTTCGATTACCATGCGCTGCTGGGACGTGTTTTCTACCTTTATGTGGGCTGCATAGGGCTTCTGATCACAACGGCCGTGGTGGGGAACAAGGTATTCGGCTCGACCCGGTGGATACGGGTTGCCGGTTTTACGCTACAAACATCCGAGTTTGTGAAGATCGTTCTGATTCTTTTGGTCGCGAAATATCTGGCCGATCTCAAATCCGAAACGCTGGATTGGCGGGATTTAGCGAAATTGGGCGGCTATGTGGGACTTCCCATGCTTCTGGTAATGAAGGAGCCGGATCTTGGGACCTCGCTAACCTACATCCCGATCCTGGTATGCGGGATCCTTATGGTCGGTTTGCGGTGGAAATACTTACTTGTCATTACCGGCATCTTACTAATCACTCTGCCGATCGGGTATCATTTTCTTAAGCCCTATCAGAAGGATAGACTGGTCAGCTTCGTCAATCCTGATCGCGATCCGAAAGGAACGGGCTTTCAAGTGATCCAATCCAGAATCGCTGTTGGTAACGGAGGCATGTGGGGCCGCGGGGCGAAGGAGAGTTCCCAGACGCACCTGGGCTTTTTACCTGTCCCCCATACGGATTTCATCTTCTCCTCCTTCGCGGAAGAACACGGATTTGTAGGTATTGTGATCGCGCTTGTGCTGTACTTCCTGCTCATCATGCAGATTGTGCAGAATGCGCAGACGGCTACGGATCGGGCAGGACTGTATGTCTGCATGGGCGTGGCCGCGCTATTGCTTTTTCACGTGTTGGTGAACGTGGGTATGGTGATCGGAAGAATGCCGGTCACCGGTATTCCTCTTCCGCTCATGAGTTCGGGCGGATCCAACACCTGGTCGATTTTCCTGATGTTGGGCTTGGTAAATAGCGTCAGGTTGCGTAGGTTTGTAAATTAAGTTGGTAGATCAGTCAATTGGGTTTGGCCTGAGGAAGGCTGGCCCATATAGACGGGTCGGACTGAGTAGAACAAAGAGTTCGGATTGCCGGCAAGGTTTCGCTGAAGCGAGGACGATGTAAACGGATTCCAAGACGCGAGTGTTCCAGAGCAAGCCTCCATTCGCGTCCGGCGGCAAAAGTTTTTGTGCCGGGCCCGCTAGGCTAGCGGGTACCCGGCGCGGTGCAATTCGGGATTTTTGTACTCTCATGATTCGGCCCATTAGAGGCGGTGATTCATGAGTAAAGAACTGGTGATTGGCTCCAATCGCCACGAGACACGGGCGGCGATCCTTGAGGACGATCAGCTCGTCGAGGTTTTTTTTCAGCGGGGGAGTGAGTATTCACTCGCCGGAAGTATTCACAAGGGCCGGGTAACGCGCGTGCTTCCGGGCATGCAGTCGGCCTTCGTCGATTTGGGCCTGGAACGGGACACGTTCCTCTATGTTTCTGATTTTTTCGAAGAGCACGAAGATATCGACACCGTTGTCGAGGAGAAGCCGAAACGGGGCGGCCGGCGCGAGCACGGACAGAGCCGGGGCGCCGAACAGGCCATTGAGGCCCAGGCTCTCCCGGGCCCTTTTGCTCCAGTCACGCGGTCCGAACCGGCGTCTGGTGAAAGCGAGTCGGGCTCTGTAGCGGGCGAATCTCCGCAGCGCACTGAGCCGGAGAACGGGGAACAAGGCAACCGCGGTTTTCACGCGGACCGGCGCGGTAGAAGATCCCGCCGGCGAAAACAGCGGGGCCGAGGGCTTCCCGAGAACAAGTATGCTCAGCCGGCGCCCGCGCGTTCAGACGAGCTGGCGGAGACTGCGGAACCCGGCCCGTCGCGCCATCAATCGAACGCACCATCCGAGGTGATCGTTCTTCCCGGCGAGTCACTTGCGAAATACCAGCATGTCGTCATTGGCGAAGGTACCGGAGAACCGGAGAGTTCGGAACAGGATACCATCGTTGAACAGGACATCGGCTACACGGATCCCGGCTTCGCTCAGCCCGAAGCGGCAGCCGAAGAGATTCGAAACGAAGCAGAGGAAATCGAGCTAACCGACAGAATATTCGCACACCGGGATGACGAGCGGGATGCCGAAGAAGAGCAAAAGCTCACGGAAGTCAAAGAAGATCGGACTTCGGAATCGATAGAACCCCCTCCGGCGAACGATATTCTCTCCAACGTTGTCCCTATCCGGAACGATGACACCCAAACGCATATTACAACGCCAGTATCCGGGACAGGCGAGAGTGCGGCCGAGCCTGCCAGTGACCAGCAAGCTGATGCCGGGGAAGCCGACGAGCTGGAACTGGCTTCTGCTGAAGAAGGAATCCCGGAAGTCGATGACACGATCCTGGATAATGCGCTGCCGATCGCGGATTCCGGCAGAGGGACCTCTGCCTCATCTGAGACGCAGACCGCATCGGTTCGCGAGCAAGGTGGCCGCTCCATGCACCGCATTTCGCGCAGGATGCGCCGCAGACGTGGTGGGAACCGTTTCCAACAGCAGACCTCGGAAGTGGGCTTCGAATCCACCGGCGGCGGGGCGGCGGCAGCAATGGCGACCGACCCCGAAGCCGCTTCCGAAGCGCCCGCGGAGATTCAGCGCGAAACGGCGGAAGAGCGTTCGACGGAGAAGCCGGAGCGAACGCTTCCGTCCATTTCGGATCTGTTGAAGCCGGGTCAGGAAATCATCGTCCAAATCGCGAAGGAGCCGCTCGGGCAAAAGGGCGCGCGCATCACATCGCATGTGGCCCTCCCTGGCCGCTATGTCGTATTCATGCCGAGTGTCAGTCACCTTGGCGTGTCTCGCAAGGTCGCCAGCGATCAGGAACGGCAGCGGCTGAAACGAATTCTGCAGGCTCATCGTGTGGGCACCACTGGCGGTTTCATCGTTCGTACCGCCGGCGAAGGCATTCCGGAAGAAGAGATCGCGGCGGACATGAATTTTCTATACAGCCTCTGGCTGGACATCCGCCAAAAGGCAGAAAAGCGTCCCGCTCCCGCGCTTCTGCATCACGACCTCGACATTGTCGAGCGAATCTTGCGCGATCAGGTTACCGACGATTTCAAAGCAATCTGGGTGGACAATGAGGAATTATACGAGAGCGTTCTGACTTTTATGCAGCGCTTTCAGCCGGCGCTGGTCAACCGCGTCAAGATGTACACTCGGCAGGCGCCCATCTTCGATGCCTTTAATATTACGCAGGAGTTGGAGAAAGCGCTACGCCCGAAGGTTTGGCTGAAATCGGGCGGATACATTGTGATCAACCAAACCGAGGCGTTGGTTGCAATCGATATTAATACGGGCAAGTACGTCGGAAAATCAAACCGCCTGGAAGACACGATTGTAAAGACCAATATTGAGGCGGTGAAAGAGATCGTGCGCCAGATTCGGCTGCGCGACCTTGGCGGAATCATCGTGGTCGATTTTATCGACATGGACGAGCGTAAGAACCGCCAGAAGGTTATGCAAGCGCTGGAAGAGGCGATGCGCGCAGACAAAGCGCCATATAAGATTCTGCAATTTAACGATTTCGGCTTAGTAGCGATTACCCGCAAGCGCGTCAAACAGAGCCTGGAGCGCACGCTTTGCGCGCCGTGCCCGTATTGCGAAGGCGCCGGTTACGTCAAGAGCGTGCAAACCATTATTAGCGAGATTTTGGTAGAAGCGCAGAAGATCGCGAAAGCAATCGAGGGCAAGGATGTTGTCCTGCGGGTCCATCCTGACATCGCGAAGGTCCTGAAAGCCAGCGATAACCAGTACCTGGAGGAACTGGAGGAACTTCTCCACCGCCCGGTATTGGTGGCCGGAGATGCGACGCTGCATCACGAGAAGTTCGATCTGGCGTAAGCACCGCATCCCGATGCTACACTGAAGGCGATTTTTCGAAGCTGCCTTAGGGTTCAATTCGTCAGCTAGACCAAGGCTAGGCGAATACTCCATGTGGAGAGATGGCCGAGTGGTTGAAGGCGCACGCTTGGAAAGCGTGTTTAGGGGAAACTCTAACGTGGGTTCGAATCCCACTCTCTCCGCCAGAATTCTGCAAACTCCCTTTTGGGTTCCGATCACCAGCCCGAGCGTAACAAAAGCTGCGAGGAAACATTCGCAATCAACAGTCGATCTTACCCTTTGTGCGTGCCGTTTTGCTTGAGCTCCCCCGGGCCCATCGTGTGCTGGACCTGGGCTGCGGAACGGGTTGGGTGCTCGGCGAGGCGCGCGCCACGGGTTCGCCTCTGCTGGTCGGGCTCGATGCGTCATTTGAGGCGCTTGAGGATGGTAAGGGGCAGTTTCCCATCGATTTTGTCGGGGGCGACGGAGCGTCGATGCCGTTCGCGGACGAGAGCTTCGATGTAGTCGTTGGCCACGTGTCCATGCCTTACATGAACACGCGAACGGCGCTCCGGGAAATCTACCGCGTGCTGATGCCCGGCGGCAGTTTGTTTCTCACATTTCATTCTTTCCGTTATGCGCGCGAGCGCTTCATCGGCAGCTTGCATCGCGGGAACGCGAAGGATTTGCTTTTTTGCCTCTATATGGCAGTGAACGGAATGCTGAACCAGTTCGGGCTGCCGCAAGGGCGATTTTGGTTAAATCCGGATCGGTTTGAGACGATCAATGTTCCTCGAGGAGTTTGCAAAACCGCCCAGAATATCGGCTTTACACTCGCTTCTGCCGAGGATGCCGCGCCACGGATTTTTTTCGCGTTTACTGCGCGCAAGCCAAATCGCGGGGATGGGCCGGTACTTCCGGCAGCAGGTTGGGCCGCCTACTGTCCGCTGTCGGACTCAAGATTGCACGAGTGACGCTCCAGCTTCAGCGGGGTGAGCGCCCAGGGCCACAGTATTTCAGTTGACCTTCTTCAGCAGCTTTGCGCCGGGAGGAAGCTCGAACATTTTGGGCGGAAACGGCTGGTCTACTTCCACTTTCGATGCGAACATCTGGTAAACCTTGTATCCGTTGCGCTGCCGCTCTATGCTGAAGGGCCACATGACGCCTCCTGCATCGCGGTATTTGTCGAATTCCGTGACGGCATCATTGCGTTGCCGGGTTTGAGGATCCATCCACGTGTAGCTTTCGCGAACCGGCAGCAGCGTGTTGTGATCAAAATACACGCGAATGGCTTGGTTCTGGGCATCGATAATATCCACGACCTCCACATGAGTGCTGAGATGAACCTCGCTACCGATGTACTCGAACTGCAAACCCGGTTCATTGCGGCGCTGGCGAAGAAGATACAGGATGTCGTTTCGCGTGGTCCTGACATAGCGGTCCCAGGTATCGTCGGGAATTGGTCGCGCACCACGGTACGTGACGTCCCACCCCTGGTTTGCCAGGAACAGATAGGAGTAGTCCTGCTTCTTTCCCAGCACTTCGCGCTCCTGTACGGCGACGCCGTTGGGAGGTGCTTGATCGAGGTATTGGGTGTAGATGTGCGCTACATCGAGGCCGCTCAGTTCGTTATGAAAGAAGGAGTAGATACGTCCGCTCGCAACGCGCGTTTTCATGTGGAGAAACCGATCGCCGCCCAACGCCGCAATTGCTTGATCAACGATCTGTTTGCCTTTGTCCGAAGCAGGTTGCGCCTTTGCACCGGTGAGCGGCAAACCAGCGCACAACAATAACCCGGCGAAGAATTTCCAATGCATGATAAATCGAATGCGACAGATCAGGCGCAGGCAATCGAATGAATCCAGCCTTCCGCGCCCTCGGTACCGCTTACATCCCTCGCATGAATCGGTCCGGAGCGCTCGCGAAGAGGACCGCCCTGCCGCGCATGCAGCGCCGCCTGTATTTCGGCAATCACGGCAAGCGCAACCTGTTCCGGTCCTTCGGCGCCGATATCTAAGCCCATCGGGCTGTGAAGGTGGGGCAAAAGCTTATCCTGATCCAGTCCTGCATCTGCAAGAAGTTGAAGCGTCCGCTTGCGAGGACCCAGGACCCCCAGGTATGGCACTCGAACAGAGGAAAGCTCCCGAAGAACCTCCATATCCTGGCTGTAGCTGTGATTCATGATGACAGCAACCGACCAGCGATCGACCGCCGCAGCGGCATCTCCCGGCATCCGCACAATAACTTTGTCGGCTGAAGGGAACTTTCCGGCCACTGCGTAATGAGCCCTTCCATCCAGAATCCAAACCTGCCAGCCCAGAAACTTCGCGATTTCGCTCAACGGAACAGCATCGTCGCCCGCGCCGCATATAACCAGACGCGCCGCGGGAATCAGCGTTTCGATAAACGCCTCCACACTTTTCAGAAAAACGTGGCGCGACTGGGAGTCAGCGATTGCCGCGCGGGCCTGATCTTCCAATGCATTTGCTAACTCCGGGTCCGCGACATTGTGCGAGGCTGAACCGTTCAAATCGATCGTAAGCGACTGGTTCGCCGCTCCTCGCGGCTCGATCACGCGGCCAATAGCGGCGCAACGTCGGTGCGCGCGCACTTCGCGGGCTAGGTACAAGAAAGGTTCGCTGCCGGATGACACGCGCTCGAGCAAAACATCAATTGTGCCGTTGCAGCCCAGTCCGTAGGCGCCAGTAGAAATTTCGCCGTCCGCCGTAGTGTCATAGCGCCTGATTACCGGACCGCCTTCAGTGAGCCAGCGGGCCTTTTTCACCAGATCGTCTTCGAGGCAACCTCCGCTAACCGATCCGGCCCGGCGGCCGTCCGGGGCTATAAGCAGATGAGCTCCAGGGGACCGGTAAGAGGACCCGCGGGTTCGGACGATTGTGGCAAGTACGGCGGATTCGCCTGCTGCTTCGATCCGCGACCACAACCGCAGGATCTGTGCCAGTTCTCTCATTGCGCGTCTGAGAAATCTCTCTTCAGCTTAGTTCAATAGTGTTCTCGATCTTGGCGCCGCGGCGGGGAGCAGATGAACTAACCGTTCCCCATCGGTAACGTCTCGAAGAATGGCATCGTCTTGAAATCAAAGCACCAGGGACTGGCCCGCCGTTCCTGCTGCTTTGCCCGTCAGCACCGGGTCTGAGGCCCACGCCAATTCGCCATCTATTCGCTTATATACTGAGGAATCATCGGGGATGAAACCACCTACGACGCTAGAACCACATCACACAGAACCAAAATCGCCGGAAACACATCCCGTCGAGTCCCGTCCGCTCAATCCATATCCGCAAATTGACCTGGATGATACCAAGCCCTCAAAGAGTCACTGGTGGATTTGGCTGCTGGTCTTCGCCGCAATTGGCTTCGGTTGCTACAAGCTGTATCAGTTCGAAAATTCAAAGAAGGCGGCCATCGCTTCAAAGAAGGCGATGATGAAGCCGCGCAGCATTCCAGTGGTGGCGGCAACCGCTCATCAGGGGAATATGCCCGTTTATCTTCAGGGCCTTGGCACCGTGACGGCGTTCAACACGGTCAGTGTGAAGCCGCGAATTGACGGCCAGTTGATAAATGTTGGGTTCAAAGAGGGGCAATTCGTTCACAAAGGCGATGTGCTCGCTGAAATCGATCCGCGCCCGTTTGAAGTCGCCCTCGACCAGGCGCAGGGCAATCTTGCTCAAGCCAAGGGCACTCTCGCGAAAGATCAGGCTGCATTGAAAGATGCTCAAGTGAACTACGTTCGGGATCAACAGCTTTATAGAAATCAGATCATTGCGAAACAGCAGCTTGACACTCAGCTCGCGGCGGCAGACCAGATTCGCGGGTCAATTGAGGCTGACCAGGCGTCAATTGCCACTGCCCAAGCGGCCATCGACAGCGCGAAGCTGAATCTCACGTTCACTAAAATCACAGCTCCTATCAGCGGGCGAATTGGCCTGCGCGCCGTCGACGCCGGCAACATAGTCCATGCTTCGGACGCGAACGGGATCGCGGTTATTACTCAATTACAGCCGATTTCAGTAATCTTCAATCTTCCGGAGGAACAACTTCAACCCGTGCTGGAAAGGATGCGGTCGGGCGCAACGCTGCAGGCCGAAGCCTACGACCGCAACATGACGAAGAAGCTCGCCGACGGAACGCTGATGAGTGTCGATAACCAGATAGACACAGCCACCGGCACGGCGCGCCTGAAGGCCGTCTTTCCAAACAACAACTTCGTTCTCTTTCCGAATCAGTTCGTCAATGTCAAGCTTTGGCTCAACACGCAGAAAGGAGTGATTATCATTCCAGCTTCGGGTATTCAGCGCGGCCCCACCGGCACATTCGTCTATATCGTTCAGGACGATGGAACCGTTGCGGTGAGCGATGTCAAGGTCGGCATGACGGAGGGCACGGATGTATCGATCGACAGCGGAATTAAGCCCGGCGACAAAGTGGTTATCGACGGCGCCGAGAAGCTCACCGAGGGGATGAAGGTGACCCTGCGGCCGGCCAGCACAGCCAGCCAGAACATCCGGAGCCAGGCCGAATGAGTCCGTCACGGCCGTTTATTCTGCGGCCAGTTGCGACGTCATTGTTAATGGCGGGCATCCTGATCGCGGGCGCCATCGCATATAAGGAACTGCCCGTCTCCGCTCTGCCGGAAGTCGATTACCCGACGATTCAATGTGTGACGTTTTACCCAGGGGCGAGCCCCGATGTGATGGCTTCGTCCGTTACGGCGCCGCTTGAGCGCACCTTCGGGCAGGTTCCGGGTCTGAAGCAGATGACCTCGACGAGTTCGTTCGGCAGCTCAATCATCACCCTGCAATTCAATCTGAACCTGAACATCGACATAGCCGAGCAACAAGTGCAGGCCTCGATCAATGCCGCAGGCACGTACCTCCCGCCGGATCTTCCAAACCCGCCGATTTACAGCAAGGTCAATCCTGCCGATGCGCCCATTCTTACGCTGGCGCTGACGTCGAAGACCATGCCGCTGACACAAATACAAGATCTGGCGGATACTACCCTCGCGCAGAAGATTTCGCAAGTAAGCGGGGTGGGGCTTGTGACCCTGACTGGCGGACACAAGCCGGCAGTGCGTATTCGGGTGAATCCAACGCAGTTAGCCGCTTATGGCCTGAGCCTGGAAGATATCCGCGCCGCTCTCAACGAAACCAACGTTAACCAGGCAAAGGGGAATTTCGACGGTGTTCGCCAGGCGTATACGATCAGTGCGAACGATCAAATTCTGACTAGTGCGGGATATAAATCGGTTGTCATCGCGTACAAGAACGGTGCGCCCGTGCGGCTGGAAGATGTGGCGAGCGTTGTTCAAGGCGCCGAAAACACGCGGCAAGCCGCCTGGATGAATACCACCCCGGCCGTGATCATGAACATTCAGCGGCAACCCGGGGCGAACATCATCGCGGTCGTCGATCGCATCAAGGCCTTACTGCCGCAGTTGAAAGCGGTAATTCCGTCCTCGGTGCAGGTATCCATATTGACGGACCGTACGACGACCATTCGCGCGTCAGTAAAGGATGTTCAATTCGAGCTGATGCTTACGGTTGCCCTGGTCGTCATGGTGATTTTTCTGTTTCTGCGCAACTTGGCCGCAACCGTGATTCCGAGCGTAGCCGTACCGCTTTCAATTGTTGGGACCTTCGGCGTGATGTACCTGCTCGGCTACAGCCTGAACAACCTGACGCTGATGGCTCTGACGATCTCAACCGGATTTGTAGTGGACGATGCGATTGTCATGATCGAGAACATCTCTCGGTTCCTTGAGCAGGGTGATTCGCCATTACAAGCGGCCTTGAAAGGCTCCGAGCAGATCGGCTTTACGATTCTGTCTTTGACCGTATCGCTGATCGCGGTGCTGATTCCGCTGTTGTTTATGGGCGATATCGTGGGACGGCTGTTCCGGGAGTTCGCCATTACCCTTGCGATCACGATTCTGGTGTCGGCTTTGGTATCGCTGACTCTCACGCCAATGATGTGCGCGAAGATCCTGCGCCATAAGACGGAATCCGAGCAGGGATGGTTCTACCGAAAATCGGAGCACGCTTTCAATTGGATCATTTCCCGGTATGGAATGACGCTGCAGTGGGTTCTGAAGCATCAGCCTCTTACGCTGGCAATCACGGTTGGCACGCTGGCCGGAACCATTTTCCTGTATGTTGTCGTTCCGAAGGGTTTCTTTCCGGTGCAAGATACAGGCGTGATTCTGGGCGTCTCGCAGGCCCCCCCGACCATCTCGTTCCCCGCGATGTCAAATCGCCAGGAAGCTCTGGCCGAGGTCATTCTCAAGGACCCGGCCGTCGAGAGCCTCTCGTCGTTTATTGGCATTGACGGCGTGAACACTACGATCAATAGCGGACGGATCCAGATCAATCTCAAACCGCTTGAGGACCGAACCGCCAACGCCAGCGAGGTTATTCGACGCTTGCAGCCGAAGCTGGCGCAGGTCCCGGGGATCACGCTGTTCATGCAGCCTGTACAGGACCTTTCGGTTGAGGATCGAGTCAGCCGCACGCAGTACCAATACACGCTGGAAGATGCCGACGCGAATGAATTGAACACCTGGACGGCCCGCCTGGTGGACAAGCTGAAGACCCTTCCGCAGCTCCGCGATGTTGCTACCGACCAGCAAAATGGCGGGCTGGAAACCACGCTGGTCATCGACCGGGATACAGCCTCGCGTTTGGGATTGGGAATGCAACAGATCGACAACACGCTGTACGATGCCTTCGGCCAGCGCCTGGTCTCAACCATGTTCACGCAGCTGAACCAGTACCATGTAGTGCTTGAAGTTGCCCCGGAGTTCCGGAATAATCCGGGCGATCTAAAGAACATTTATGTTCGTTCCTCGGCGGGAACCATGGTGCCGCTCAGCTCGTTCGCTCACTTCGAGCAAGCAACGACGCCGCTAACGGTGGATCATCAAGGCCAGTTTCCGGTCGTAACGATATCCTTCAACTTGCCTGCCAACGAGTCGTTGGGAGATGCCGTAGCGGCAATCCGCGGGGCGGAGCAGGAGATCGGCCTTCCCGTCAGCGTGCATTCGAGTTTTCAGGGCACCGCCGCCGCATTCCAGAGGTCGCTTGCCAATGAGCCTCTCTTGATCCTGGCGGCGGTAGTAGTGGTTTATATTGTTCTCGGCGTTTTATACGAGAGCTACATTCACCCTCTCACGATACTTTCCACGCTGCCCTCCGCCGGCATCGGGGCGATTCTTGCACTGCTGATCTGCCACAACGACTTCAACGTGGTTTCGCTGATCGGCTTGATTCTTTTGATCGGTATCGTCGAGAAGAACGCAATTATGATGATCGATTTTGCCCTCGAAGCGCAGCGGGTCGAGGGCAAACCTCCTCATGAATCGATTTATCAGGCTTGCTTGCTGCGCTTCCGGCCCATTCTGATGACCACGCTGGCCGCCATGTTTGGCGGTTTGCCCCTGGCGCTGGGGAGCGGCGTCGGATCGGAGTTGAGGCAGCCGCTCGGTATCACGATCGTGGGCGGCCTTATCTTCAGCCAGGTATTAACGCTCTATACGACGCCGGTCGTCTATCTGTTCTTCGACAGACTGGCGGCACGCGTGACCCGATCGCGCGAGCGAAGGCTTGCGAGACCGGCTTTGGGAGAGCCCGTTGCGGCGAAATAGGCTGTGAATATATCCGCGCCATTCATCAAGCGGCCTATCGCGACATCCCTGTTAACCGCGGCTCTTGCGCTCTCCGGAGCGCTGGCGTTTCGTCTCCTGCCGGTCGCTTCGCTGCCTGAAGTGGAATTTCCAACTATTTCGGTGCACGCGAACCTTCCGGGGGCCAGCCCGGAGACAATGGCCTCGGCAGTTGCAACGCCGCTCGAACGGCAATTCGGACGAATTGCCGGTGTCACGGAAATGACTTCCTCGAGCCAGTTGAGTAGCACGCGCATCACGCTTCAATTCGATTTGAGCCGTAACATCGATGCGGCTGCCCGCGATGTGCAGGCGGCAATCAATGCGGCGCGCGGACAACTGCCCGCCGATCTGCCCAGCAATCCCGGTTACTGGAAATCGAATCCGGCGGATGCGCCCATCATGATGCTGGTGTTGACATCGGATATTTTTAACCGGGGGCAGATGTACGATGCCGCGGATTCCATTCTGGCGCAAAAGCTATCGCAAGTGGAAGGCGTCGGAGAAGTCCATGTCTGGGGCAGTTCGCGCCCGGCGGTCCGAGCCGAGATCAATCCAACGGTTTTGAACGCCATGGGTCTCACGCTGACGGACGTTGCGACGGCCTTGCAGGACGCGAATGCCCACCAGGCGAAGGGAGCGTTGAACGATGCCACTATCCGGTGGCAGATCAATGCGACCGATCAGTTGTTCACGGCAAAGGAATATGCTCCGCTGATTGTGGCTTATCGCAACGGCGCGCCGGTGCGTCT
Source organism: Bryobacteraceae bacterium (assembly GCA_025980435.1). Taxonomy (GTDB): domain Bacteria; phylum Acidobacteriota; class Terriglobia; order Bryobacterales; family Bryobacteraceae; genus Bog-105. The sequence continues at coordinate 1,630 of JAICXK010000104.1, read as the reverse complement.
CCAAGACCTCGGCGAGGTAGTCGATTCGGTGGAGGATACCCGCAACGATGCCGTCGATAACGGCAAGCCGGCGGTGATCATTATGATCTCGCGGCAGCCTGAAGCGAACATCATGGATACGGTTGACCGGATTCGTGAAGAACTACCGCAACTGCAGGCGTCTATTCCCCCGGCGATGCATCTGCAGATTGGGCAGGATCGCACCACCACCATCCGGGCATCGGTCCATGACGTTGAATATACGCTGCTGATTGCGGTTGTGCTGGTCATCCTGGTCGTCTTCTTTTTCCTTCGCAACATTTGGGCGACTGTGATTCCCGGCGTTGCCGTTCCCCTCTCCCTGCTCGGTACGTTCGGCGCAATGTACCTGCTGGGCTACACCCTGGACAACTTGTCCTTGATGGCATTGACGATCTCAACGGGTTTCGTTGTCGACGATGCCATCGTCGTAATTGAAAACATAACGCGGCACCTGGAAGCGGGTATGGACGCCATGAAGGCTGCACTTCTAGGCGCGAAAGAAATCGGATTCACGGTGTTGTCCATGAGCACGTCGCTGGTTGCGGTTTTCATACCCATCCTATTCATGGGAGGCATAGTTGGCCGCCTGTTCCGCGAATTTGCGATTACGCTGACTATTGCCATCTGCATTTCGCTGGTGGTTTCGCTTACAACCACGCCGATGATGTGCTCGCGATTTTTACGGCCGCAGAAGGATCAGCGGCACAACTGGCTTTATCGTTTTTGCGAAGGCATTTTTAACACGGTTCATTCCGCGTACGCGAAGTCGCTGGCCGTAGTTTTGAAGCATCCGCAGCTTACGCTCGTGATCACCCTCGTCACCATCGCCATAAGCGTTTACCTGTACATCATGGTTCCGAAGGGTTTCTTCCCTCAGCAGGATAACGGATTCATCGGCGGCTTTGTTCAGGCCGATCAGGATATTTCCTTTGCCGCGATGGATGAGAAGCTGCATGCCTTCATGCGGATAGTCCAGAAAGATCCCGCCGTTGACAATGTAGAGGGTTTTACAGGTGGCGGGACTCTGAACTCGGCCTCGATGTGGATTTCACTCAAGCCTCGCGGCGAGAGACGTCTCAACGCGGACCAGGTTATTAACCGGCTGCGCGGCAAACTGGCTCATATTCCCGGAGCGACGTTGTATATGCAAGCCGCCCAGGATATTCGGGTGGGAGGACGCTCCAGCAGTTCCCAGTATCAGTACACGCTGCAATCCGAGAGCTTGCAGGATTTGAACGAGTGGGCTCCGAAGCTGCTCGCCAAACTAAAAACCATTCCGATCATTCTCGATGCAAACAGTGATCAGCAGGTGCACGGGTTGACTACCGATCTGGTTATCGACCGCAGCACAGCGGCGCGCTTAGGCGTAAGCCCTGCTGCTATTGATACCACTCTTTACAGCGCTTTCGGGCAGCGCCAGGTCTCGACCATGTACACCGGCATCAACCAGTATCATGTCGTGCTCAATGTGCTGCCGGAATTTCAACAGAGCCCCGCGGACCTGGCCCACATTTACGTGCGCTCCAATAATGGAACACCCATTCCGCTATCCACTTTCACGCATTACCGGACGACCCTGAACTCCCTGGCTGTGAACCACCAAGGCCAG
>JAICXK010000276.1 GCA_025980435.1 Bryobacteraceae bacterium | reverse complement strand
TATCGCACCACCCATGAGCGCGCCTTCTACAAAGCCTTGAACGCCCTAACCAAGCTGAAACGGAACCGCGCGCGAGAAGAGCAAGCGGAGTTCGTTTCGCAGCCGCGCCGTTCAACCCGGCGTCCAGCCGAGTTCGTTTCGCAAAAGGCTCCTTTTGCCGCCGCTGCTTCGCCTTCTTTGTTGTATGCTGAAACGCCAGATGCTGCCGGACGTCCTGAAACTAAGCCGGGAGCGTTAGCGACGGGTTCGGAAGCTGAGCCGCGCGCGTAAGCAAGCGATCGGAACGGAACCCCGAGCGTAGCGAGGGGCGAAACGGGGAGGAGCGCTGTTGGGCATTCAAAAACACGCTCTCGCGGAAGCGAAGCTGGGCGGAAACATCATCGTCGGCGAGCTCATTCGCAATATGGAGCTGGGCCGGTTCGAGATGACCTACACCGTTCTGCTGCCGTGCGTGTTCACCGTCTATCTGAATCCATCCGATCATGCCACCCTGAGCGGTATCTTCAATTTCATTCTGGAAGATGCCCGGAAGGCCCTGCGCGCGAGGGTGGCGGAACTGAACGCGCCTCCGCTTCTGGGACTCGCCAGACGCGGTAAACGCTCGAAAGAATACAAAATCGCCTGCCGCGATTGGGATGTCGAATTTCTTCCCGACGCCGAGGTGCCGGCCGGGGATGTGGAGATTCATTCCGAGCTGAACGAAGCAGTCCAGCCCGGCTACCGCGGCACGAAAACAACGCTGATGGGCCGTGAGCCCTCTGCTACCGCCCAACGCTCCACCACGCGCCGGTCGAGCAGTCCCCGAGCCGCCGATCCGGTCTTTGCCGAAATCCGTTATCAGGATGATTCCGGGCCTCAGGTCTACCTGGTGACACAAAACAAAATACGGGTGGGCCGCGGGGGAGATGACACGGCCATGGATCTGGCGCTCTACACCACCGATGAGGTCTCGCGCGAGCACCTTGTAATCCGCAGAGATCCGGGAACGGGCCTGTTCTTTATTGCCGATGCCAGCACCAACGGAACCTGGGTGAATGGAAAGCGCCTCCGGAAAGGCGCGGAAGACCTGCTGCCCAACCGGGCCGAGATCGGCGTGGGCGAAGTAATCAATTTACTTTTTGAAGCTCGCGTATGAAGTTCCTGTACTTCGCCCACATCCCGTTTGTCGCCCTGTTCGTGATCTTTACCATTGCATTTGTCGTTTCGAATTGGAGCGGTAAGAGGCGGCCATGAAGACTGCGTGCGCCTGGCAGGCCGGCTCCGCGACCGATGCGGGTCTCGAACGCGAAGTAAACGAAGACCGCATACTCGTTGATGAAGCGCGCGGCATTTTCCTGGTCGTGGACGGTCTCGGGGGCCATGCGGCCGGTGAGATGGCCGCCGAGATCGCCGTCCAGGTAATCAATGAGACCCTGGTCGATCTCGATGGCGACGTCGAACAACGAATACGCGCCTCCATCACGGAAGCCAACAACCGTATTTACCGGCTTGCGCGTGAGAACCCGCACTGGTACGGCATGGCCTGCGTGCTGACGCTGGCAGTCGCCAGAGAGGACCGCGTTACCGTCGGGCATGTCGGCGACTCGCGCCTGTATCTCGCCTGGAACAGCACGCTCAGGAAGCTGACTTCCGATCATTCTCTGATAGGAGAGCAGGAAGAGCAGGGCGAAATCGAAGAGCAGGATGCCATGCGTCATCCGCGCCGCAATGAGATTTTCCGGGACGTCGGTTCTCAAATCCGCGAGCCCGATGACCCCGATTTCATTCAGACCAAGACGTTCCTGTTCCGATCGGATGCCGCTTTGCTGTTGTGCAGCGATGGGCTGAGCGATTCCCTCACCTCGGCCGCGATCAACGCGATTATCGAACACTACGAAGGTGATCCCGCCATCACCGCCCGGGAGCTTGTCGAAGCCGCGAATACCGCTGGCGGCCGGGACAATATCAGCGTGGTTCTGGTTGCCGGTTCCGAATTTTTGGGCGGCGAATCCGCCAAACTTCTGGAAGCCCGGCCCCGTCATGCAACCACAAGGATGCGAGCCGGGCGCGCGCCATGGCGTGCCATAGTGAACCGGGCGCTTTGGCTCATCGCCGGAATCATTCTGGGGATTCTGCTGTGGGCCGTACTCGACCGGACCGTCAGCGGGCCGTGGCCGGCGGCAAACCAGATCAATTTGCCGTCCCCGCCGAAGCGCATCACCGCCGACGCTTCAGATTCGCTTGGAATCTTAAAAGCGCTCGCCGCCGCTCAACCCGGCGATACGGTCGAGGTTCCCCCGGGACGCTATCTGGGTCCGGTTCAACTCAAAGATGGCGTAGAAATTGTCAGTACCGCTCCGCGCCAGGCCATGATTCTCAGCGATCCTTCTGCAGCCGTCGAAGCCGGCATGGCCGTCGTTGCCAAAGGCCTGCACTCCGGGGGGCTTCGCGGATTCCGGATCGAGAGCGATCAGACGCACCCGTTGCGCACGGGAATCCTGATTGAGAACTCGGCGATCGATATCGAAGACATGGACATTTCGGGCGCGGTCGATGCCGCGATTCGTGTGGACGGCAAATCAAGGGCCGGGCTCCTCAACAACTTCCTTCACGGAAACTCGGGCGCGGGAATATTTCTCGGCGCTCATACGGAAGCCCGGCTCGTCGGGAACCGGTTCTCCGACAACGGGACAAATTACTAAAAGGAGATGTGCATCGCTTGAAGCCGAGCCGGAAGCGTAAGCGACCTTAAACCGAACCCTGAGCGTAAGCGAGGGGCGTATTTGACAGTATTCAACGGAACAAATCCGCTATGGTCCAAATCGAAACCTTCGGCAAATACTGCATCGTCCGCAAACTCGGCCGCAGCATGACCGACGTCTACCTGGCTGATGATACGGTCTTCGATCGCCGCGTGGTTCTAAAGATCATTGAGCATTCGCGCGACGAGTTCACGCAGTTGGCCATCGAAGCCGAGAAGCGTGGCGCGCTGATTCAGAAGCAACTGCATACCATCGACCGGCGCATCTTAGAGATTCTGGATTGCGGCGAGCAGGACGGCTGCTTCTTCGTTGCTATGGAATATTTCGAAGGCAAGAACCTCACCGAAATGTTACAGGCGGACCGCAGGCTCGATCCCGCGCGCGCCGCTCGCTATGCAGCGGAAATCTGCAGCCAGCTCAGAACGCTCCACTCGTTTTTTTCGGACCTCAACGGACGCAAAACCGCTGTGGTACATGGCGACATCAAGCCATCGAATGTTCAGATAGGCGCCGGCGATGAGCTGAAGCTGCTCGATTTTGGCATCGCCAAAGTGATTACTTCCACTCATAACCTGACCCGTCACAATCTCGGCAGCCCAAGCTATTGCTCTCCGGAGCGCCTCAGCCGCGCGCAAGTAGATCCTTCGGCGGATCTTTGGGCGGTCGGCATTACGTTGTATGAAATGCTCTCGGGCTCGCCGCCGTACCAGGCCCAGGATACGCGTAGACTGGAGAACCTGATCCAATCCCGCCGGCCGCCGCGAGCTCTGCCCGAAACCTGCCCGTCCGAACTCAAGGCGATTGTGGCGAAGGCGCTCGCAAGCGACCTTGACCGGCGCTATCTGTCAGCCGAACTTTTCGAGGCCGACCTTCGCGCGTTTCTGGAAGCGCGTTCGACCGCCGCATCGCGCGAAAAAATTCCCGCATGGAACGCCAATGCGACCATTGAGAGGCCTCGCGGCGTGACTTCCTGGAGGAAACACAAGAGTGCTGCGCGCCAGGCCATCGGGCGAGGCGACCGTGCCAATCTGGCGATTGCCCTGGTGGGAGGGATCCTCGCCGGTTTGCTTCTCTTCGTCCCCTTTAGCTATTGGTACCGGCTGCGAACCGCAGCGGCCCCTCTTCATCTCCGTAAAGACTACGCTCACGAACAAGCCCAAACGATCTCTTCCGATTGGAGCCTGTTTCAGGATCTCAAGCGGCGCTATCGGCTTGGGCTTCGGTTCCCGCCCGAGAATTCGCTGCAGTCCTCCGTTCGCGGCAATCTGTCCGGCGCGGCTGAGAACATCATCGAAAACTTTCGGAATAACTCGGATAGTGTTTTGAGCGATTTCGATTGGTCGAAGGCGCGGCTGTGTCTCGTCTACGCTCTGGAGATCGATCCGGGGGATCCGAAACTGCGGAGCGAACTCGCGCTCTGCGACGGTTACCTGAACCTGATCCGGAATCCCAATCCGCCGAAAGCCTCGCTGAGCATCGATAATTTCCGGATGGCCGAATCCTTTCAGCCGCGTTCGGCGGATCCGCACCTTGCGCTTGCCCGCGTTTACGTGTATGCGTTCCACAATATCGGCGAGGCCGCCGCTGAATTTCATGAGGCCGAACAGCTCGGATATCGCCTCGGACCTCGAGAAGCGGTGCAGGAGGGCGATGGCTACCTATATCGGGCGCGCTGGGCGTTCGAGCGGGCCAGGCGGCTCCCGGAAAACGACCGCGAGCACATCGCCAAATGGCTGCAGATCGCCCACGACGATCTCGAACGGGCCCGGAGTCTTTATGAGCCCATCGTGGGATTCTCTGGCGTGAATGCGGATCTGCAGCGGCTGGATCAGTTGCAGGCAGAACAGATTCGGCTGCAGGCCGCAATATCAAAACCGGCGGTTTCGAAGCGGCGTTATATTAAACGCGCGTCTACCGGTACACGTCGATGGCGGTAACGAAGAGTTGGGAATCCGGCGTCACTGCCAGGCTGAATCTCGTTGAAAGAACCGCTCCATCCGAACGCCGGAGGGAGCTCTTTTGGCTGGCCGGCGCTTCGCTCATGATAGCGTGCGGACTCTTTCTGGTGCTCCTGGCGAAGACAGAAGATTTCGCTGGTCTCGACGCTCGTTTGAACCAGGGCGAACTGCTCAATCTCAACCGTGTCTCAAATCCCCAACAGTTGTTGCCCGCCTTGGAAGTGATCGGCGATCCCGCTGAGCGCGAGCTTGCCGCGGAGCGCGTGGCCGCCTTCTTGAAACAACATCAGCCCGTCCCCAACGCCGGTTCGCTCGCTCATCTGCATCTCTTTCGAATCGCAAGAATCAAGCCGCTTCTGGTGGTGCGTACGCCGCGCGAGTTTTACCACGCCTTTGTTCTCTGGACGGCCCTGTATTTCGCGGCCTTCTGGATCGTCCATATCGGCTGGCGCTGGAGGCGCTTTCGCGGTGATCCGGCCATTCTCCCCGCTTTGCATCTGCTGACCGGCATCGGCCTGATCCTGATGGTCAGCCTGCGCGATCCGCTGCGCGATACGCTCGAATTTCAAAAATTCGCCTGGGGTGTCGTGCTTGGTTGCGCCGTGATTCTTCTTCCGTTGTTGCGGCCCTTTCAGTATCGCCATCTGTCCCGCTGGATTTACACGCCGCTTATTTGTGCCTTCGTTCTTTTTCTGGCATTATTGCGCCTGGGATCCGGCCCTACCGGCAGCGATGCGAAAGTAAATCTCGGTCCGTTCCAGCCAGTCGAAGTCATCAAGATCCTCGTCGTTCTTTTCCTGGCCGGCTATTTTTCGCGAAATTGGGAGCGCCTGCGCGAATTGAGAGAAAAGAGGCTCGTGCCGCGCTGGCTGCGCTGGCTCGAACTTCCTCGCATCAGCCATGCGGTTCCGGTGATGTGCGCGGTTGCCTGCGCGCTGGCGCTGTTTTTTCTGTTGAAAGACATGGGCCCCGCTCTTGTGATCGGGTTCTCGTTTCTCACCCTGTTTGCTGTCGCTCGGCGCAGGGCCGGACTGGCCTTACTCGGAGTCGTCCTGCTGGTTTCGGGCGTCGCCATCGGCTATCACTTCGGCGCTCCGCATACCGTAACGCAGCGTGTCTCCATGTGGCTGTCGCCCTGGGATAACGATATCCGCGGCGGCGATCAGCTAGCGCATTCTTTGTGGGGATTCGCGACGGGCGGTCCTTGGGGCTCCGGTCCCGGATGGGGCGATCCGGGTGTGATTCCCGCCGGTCACACCGATCTCGTGCTTCCCTCCATTGCAGAAGAATGGGGCTTTCCTGGCGTCCTGTCTATCTGTCTTCTCTTTGCCCTGTTAATCCGGCGCGGTTTCTCCATCGCTCTCCGGGCGTCCGATGAGTACGGCATCTTTCTCGGAACCGGCCTGACCGCCTTGATCGCTCTGGAGATGCTTCTGATTTCCGCTGGAGCTCTCGGCGCGATTCCGCTCTCTGGCGTGGTATCGCCGTTTCTGAGCTCGGGCAATACCGCCATGCTGGCAAATTTTATTATTTTCGCCATCTTGCTGAGTATTTCGAATCAGTCTGCCCGAACCGAACCGGATGAGCAACTGGCGCCTCTCTTTCAAAGGCCCGTCGGCGTTTTGGCGGTTTGTTTGGGAGCGTGCGCGGTCATCTTGATTGGCCGGGCCGCCTCCATCGAGATCCTTCATGACCAGGAGTTGCTCATCAAGGACGCGCATGTCTTCGCGCAGGACGGTGTAAAGCGCGCCGAACACAATCCCCGGCTGAACCTGCTCGCGGCCGGCATCCCGCGAGGC
>JAICXK010000325.1 GCA_025980435.1 Bryobacteraceae bacterium | reverse complement strand
TTGTGCTTGAACGCATCGGGATACTTTTGATCGCTCGCGGCGACGCGCGCCGTTACATCTAAGCCATGCGCTCCGATCGCCCGAACAGGGTGAATCTTTTCACGCGCTCCGAACAGCCGGAATTCCGGGTAGGGCGGCGATTTGAACTTGTCGTTCGTGTAAATACTGAGATCCGAGGGATGATCGACAGCCAACAATTGCGCTTGATCCAGATACGAAACCTCGTGCAGTTCCTCGGTGATATGGATGCGGTATTTGCCGTCTTCAGCTTTCAGCGCGGAACCTGGAATCTGGATGTGTTCGCTATGATTCACCGGGAAATAATTCCCGTCTCCGGAGCTTGCGCCCAGCGGCGCCACGCCCAGCACGTCGGTGATGAACTGGAACTTGTCTCCATTCCAGATGAAGATCATGGGACAGGAGCCGGACAGCCGCTGCGCTTCGGCGATTTGAAGCGCCGCATCACCCTTTTGGTGAGGTTCGTTTTGAATCAGGCCATTCGGCCACGTGATACGAACTGTATCTATGTCGCTGCGGCCGTCGATCGCAAATGGTACAGGAAAGCCTTGATAGATGCGCTTGTCATAGTAAGCGCCCGATTTCATTTCGACCGTCGCGCCAACAGCCTCTTTCAGATTCTTAATGCCGTGAATGCGCACGGTCACCCATCGCTGGTCTGCAGAAGCGTTGGTGTAGAGATGCAGGGAGCCATCCGGGAGAATGCGAGCATAGTCCTGATGCCGATCGCCGTTGAAGTCAGCCATTACTGGCGAGGGCGCCGTCTTCGCGTTCTTGACCTCCGCGAATTTTCCTGACGCATTCACAATCGTGTGAAGCTCAGGACTATAGCTGACCAGATCGAGAAAGCCGTCGTGGTTGACATCCTGAACGCTGAGAGCGGTCGCGCCAGGCGGGAGCTCGGGGAAATTGTCCGCGTCGAAACGGCCGTTCAGCTTGTCACGATAAAGGACGGCCGGATGATCGGCGTACGAGACGATCACATCACGCGCCGCCGTATCGCCCCGGACGGCCGTCATCACCGCATCCAGAGCCTGCCCTTTTACAAAGGGAAAATCGGCGGTCTTGTTCTCGAATTTGCCGTTCCCGTCATTGCGCATCAGCGCCGGGTTTGGACCGAATAGCAGGAGATCAAGATCGTAATCGTGGTCGTAGTCCAGCCAGAGCGCCGTCGTCGCGCCGCCCGTGTTGGGAAGGTCCGCGTATTTCTCAAACGTGCCGTGGCTATTGCGGAAAATGATTGCGCCGGCGCTCGTGAGGATGCACAGGTCCGCTAAGCCGTCGTTGTCGAAATCACCGGAGGCGATGCTGCGAATATCTTTTAAGCCGTCGAGGCCGGAATTCCTGACCTCCTCCGCCCCTCGCTTGAACAAGGCAACGCGATCGCGGGACCAGACCAGTAGATCGGTGTGGCCGGTACCATCTGCGTCGATCGGCAGCATATTCGACGTCTTCGCATCCCAACCTGTGCTCACCACCTTGTTGTCATAGCGCGTAGGCTCGGTTTCGGGAGAAGGCCTGGAATCGGGCGGATCGTAGAGTTCTGCGTAGAAGCACCATTCCATATCCTCGGGAACCGCGGCGCCTTCATTGCGTTTCTTGGCGTCTTCGAAAAGTTGCCGCTCGCGGGCAGCGGCTTCCTTGTCGCCGCCGCGTTGATAGAGGGTGAAGAGCTGGAAGTGCGGGCCGGCCAGATCGGGATTGAGCCTTTCCGCTTCCAAAAATTCGGCCAGAGCGCCCTTCGTATCGCCCTTCGAACGCAGCACGGAGGCCAGGTTGTAGTGAGCAATCGGCTCATTCGGCACCAGCCGGATCATGCCCTGGAACTGTTCGATGGCCTTATCGTAGTCGGCGGCGTGCTTATAGACGATACCCAGGTTGAACCACGTGTGCGGAAGGGAGGGATCCTGCTTTTGAGCCTTGAGCAATTCGGCTGAACCGGCGTCGGTTTGCCCGGCACGCAGCAGCGCAAGTCCATAATTGATGCGCTCGCGAACCGAATCGGGCTTGAGTTGAAGCGCATCGCGCAATTGTTCCACAGCCTGAACATGAGTGTCAGGATTCTCGTAAAACGCCTTGCCGAGATTGCGATATTGCCAGAGCCGGGCTTCGGTTTGAGGAGCATCCGCGGCGAGAACTAGAAACGCGCATACGACGGCGGCTGGACCGAGAATTCTCAGGCGGCTCATTGCAGGTTAAGTTTTCAGTCTATAAGACGGCATGCGGGGCGAAGCGCCCGGTGCAGCGCAAGGCGCCGCCCCACATGACGGGCTCGCTGCTAGATTGTTAACGTGCTCGAGCGCAGCGCAGTAGCAATGGCGGCGATGATCCGCAATCGCGAGATCTCTTCAGTCGAACTGATGGCTGCGCATCTCAACCGGATCCGGCAGATCAACCCCAAAATCAACGCGGTTGTGGATCTGCTTGAGGCCTCAGCGTCGCGCGATGCCAAGGAGGCTGACCGCAAGCTTGCTCGCGGCGAAGCGTGTGGCGCTCTGCACGGAGTTCCTTTCTCCATCAAGGACTCGATCGATGTTGCCGGTACGCGTTGTACGGCGGGAACGCTCGGCCGTAAGAATGCTCCGGCGGCAAAACGGGATGCAACCTTAGTCGCCCGCTTACGCGCGGCGGGCGCCATTCCGATCGCGAAGACGAACCTGCCTGACCTGCTGTTCTCGTTCGAAACCGATAATCTGATTTTCGGCCGGAGCAACAATCCGTACGATCTTTCGCGCACTCCGGGCGGCAGCAGCGGCGGAGAATCGGCGTTGATCGCGGCATGCGGTTCACCGTTGGGGCTCGGAAGCGATGCGTTCGGCAGCGTTCGCCTGCCCGCTGCATTTTGTGGAATTGCCGGCATCAAGCCGACCAGCGGCCGTTTGCCCCGAACAGGTCATGTGCCGCCCGCAGGAGGGTGGGCCGAAGCGCTTTGGCAGATCGGTCCCATGTCCCGTTGCACCGAAGATCTTTTGCTTGCGATGCGCCTGCTGGCCGGGGAAGATGGCGAGGACTTCACTACTCCACCAGCGGACATTGTTGAACCGCGCGACGTGCGCAGTGCGAGAATCGCGTTTTTCACGGATAACGGCTTCGCGCGCTGTACTCGCGAAGTGCAAAATGCCGTTCGGCTTTGCGCCGAATCTCTCGCGCGCGACGGACTGCGAGTGGAGGAGCGGACGCCGCCCGGCGTGGAGCAGGCGTATGAACTCGAGATGGCGTTATTCGGCGCCGACGGAGCGGAGAGCGTCGATGAATACCTGCGCGATATCGGGAGCAACAAAGTGCATCTGCTGCAGCGAGCGTTTGTCGATCACATGCGGCCGTACCGCGCCACCGGGTATGACTTCGTCAAACGCTGGGCGCAATGGGACGAGTACCGCGCGAATCTGGCCAGATTTTTTACTGAATACGATGTGATTCTTTGTCCGGTTTACACCCAGCCCGCGCTGAAACATCGGGACTCGCTCGATGAACAGAATTTTCGCGGCTTCAGCTACACCATGGCCTGGAACCTTGCCGGGGCGCCGGCCGCAACCGTGCGCTGCGCCGACGTTGATGGGCTACCGATTAACGTTCAGGTTGTGGCGAAGCCGTGGCGGGACCTGCTCGCGCTCGAAATCGGCCGGATCATTGAAGAAGAATTCGGCGGCTGGCGACCGTCGCACCCGCTGGAAGCGATGCCTTTTTAAGTCAGGCATCCTATCCGGACGCCTGCATGTTTTTTTCAGGTAATCCCTTCGCTTCTGGAATGGAATATTCGAGTGCAGCGCGATCCCATTGGCTCAGGTTTGCGGCGGCTTCATATGTGCTTTGGAGAAAATCCATCAGCGCGGCTTTCGGCGACGCCGCATTCCGGACGTCATCGTACATCAGGATGAATTCTCCGAGGCCGGAGTGAAAGAAGGCAGCGGACGGCAGCACCCGGTAGGCTGAATAACCTTGTGGCGCCGGCGCGCTATAGGAGTAAAATGCCGGACCCGCAACATCGCCGCCGCCGGGCCAGAATCCGGCGCTGCTGCACTCGTGGGAATAGGCATCGCGAGTAATGGGATCCGCGTTCTCCCGTTCCGGCGCGCGGCGTCCACAGAAGCGCGTTACGGCCAGGTCAAAGCTGCCCCAGAAAAAATGCACCGGGCTAGCCTTTCCGATAAACCTGCCTCGGAACTCCTTAAACACAGAATCAGCCCACAAAAGAATGCGATGAAACCTCTGCACGCACTCGGGATCATAAGAGGCATGCTGCGTGTCCTCCGGAAACGGAATCGGGTCCGGAATCTCGACAGGCTTTGGCCAGATCTTCACGTCGATACCGATTGCGGGCAGCACTGCCATCACTTCGTGATAGAAATCGGCAACCGAGCGCGCATACAGGGGCACGAACTTCGTTGCCCGGTCACTCGCCAGGATTGCGAGATTGTGGTTCAGGAAGTCGAATTCCATCTCGAATACGCGCTCGCCGTATGGGATCGGAGATGTTGTCATGCCCCGAGCGCTAATGTACAGCGGAACTTCCCACCAATGATTCACATGCGGGGCCAGGGCCAACCGCACCTTGCCGATAATTTGCGTCCACATGTGGAGTGTGGCGCGGGTTGCCTCCCATTCCGCCAGAGGCAGGGGCGGCAAAGAAGCGCGCTCATCAGCAGCATCTTTGGCGGAGCGATTTTCCATACGTGACTTTCACTATAGAGCAGATTGCCGCTGCTGGTGACCACGTAGCAGCGGCAAGCGAAGGATCGAGCGCCTTTGTTCTACTTCGCCGGAACAAAGAGGACATCTACTGGCGACGGCACGTCGAATTTCTGTCCCGTGTCGCTGAGTTCGCCGGTTTCCGCGTTTACTTTGAAGATCGCCAACTGATTCGAATCCTGATTGCCGGCAAGGAGGAATCGTCCCGTGGGATCGATGGAAAATCCACGCGGCGTTTTCCCTCCGGTTGAGATGATCTGAATCCGCCGGATGGTTCCGTTGCCGGGATCGATTGCAAATACCTGCAAGCTATCGTTCCCGCGGTTTGACGTGTAGAGATATTTGCCGCTCCGATCCAAAACGATTTCAGCCCCGGTGTTCTCGCCGGAAAAATCGCTTGGGAGCGTTTCCGCCGCCTGGATGACGT
>JAICXK010000220.1 GCA_025980435.1 Bryobacteraceae bacterium | reverse complement strand
CGCGGCGCATGTCGTCTAACGGCTTGATCTTGCTTCGTGTGTCCAATTCTCTATTCCAACAAGGCTCAATGCTGCTTCTGACACCCGGGACGCGCTCACGCCGGTCATACAGCGATGATCGATGGGGCACTCCCTAAGCAGGCAAGGACTGCACTCCACGGGCACACGCACTACTGCACTGTGAGCACCGGTGGGTCCCGTGGCGCGCTCATCGGTGGCGCCGAATACGGCAACAGTGGGAACACCTGAGGCGGACGCGATGTGCATGGGTCCTGAATCGTTCGTCAAAAACAGATCGCAAGCGGCAGCCATGTCAATGAAGTCCCGGAGGCTTGTCTTTCCGGCAAAGTTCAAGCACGGCAGGCCGGCGGTTTCCAGAGCTTCGCGAACCGCTTCACCGATTGGCGCTTCCGGGTTCGAGCCAAAGATCGCAATCGCGGCGCGCCGCTCGCGAGCGAGGAGCGCCGCAGCTTCGGCGAAACGTTCCGGCAACCATCGCTTGGCGCCGCCGTATGCAGCGCCCGGGCTCACTCCAAGGACAGGACCTGAAAACCCGGCTTGCCGAAACAGGTTTCGTCCAGCTTGCGCAGCGGCGCCCGCTGCGGCCAGGCGAATTGGCGTGTCCACCGGGTAGCTGTCAATCAGTCGCGCCCGTTTCAGCAGCTCCAGATAATAAAAGCGCTGGTGAGGCGGTGTTTCCCCGGGTTTGGGCATCGGAATCGGATGGGTCAGCAGCCAGGCGCGGGCGTCGCGGCTGTAGCCGATACGAACCGGAATTCGTGCGAGACTCGCTAAAACAGCAGCTTCAAAAGCATTCTGGAAGAGAATCGCGCAGTCGAAATCACGTTCGCGCAACTTGGAAGCAGCGATCACCTTGGCGCGGATGCCTCGCCAGCCACGGGGGGCTCCATAGGCGATCAGTTCGTCGCAAAACGGTTCGCGGTCGTACAGATCCGCGACCCACGGCCGCGCCAGAATTGAAATACGCGCCTCGGGAAACTGCTCGCGCAGCGCCTGCAGAGCAGGCACGGACATAACTGCGTCGCCGACCCAGTTTGTAGCGCGAACTAAGATACTTCGGAACTGCATTTTTTTACGAGGGATGGAACCTTCAGGATACCTGTTCGAGGTTCGGCGACCGGGAACATGCAACCAGGACGCGGTGTCTGTTCTAAGTAAATACGGCCTGTTTGAGTAAGTGGGCCGGAAGATCACGAATCGTGACTTGGCCGCTCGCCGTGCGAGGCGAGTGCAACCCCATAACTGGCGTTTTGCGATGGCGGCAAGAGTCTGCCGCCGTGGAAAGGACCGAGCCACATGTTCGATCAGACATTTGTTGACGGCAGGCAAAAAACAAACAAGCCTTTCACCGTCCTTCTCTCAATTCTTCTTCAGGCAGCCGCGGTTTGCCTATTGATTTTGATTCCACTGGTCTACACGCAAGCGCTGCCGAACGCTCAGTTGCGGAGTATTTTGACCGCGCCTGCGCCGCCGCATGCCGCCCCGCCCAAACCGCCGGTTGAGGTAAAGGCGCAGCGTATTCTTGTGACGCGCCGGTTCTCGACGGCGCTTGTAGCTCCGACCGTCATACCAAAGCGCATAAATAACGTCCAGGAGATCGCGGCGGCGCCGGATCTTGCCGTCCCGGGCGGCGCCGGGGAGCCAAGTGGAACACCCGATGGCGTCATCAACAGCGTGATTGGATCGACACCCGCACCCCCGCCAGCGCCGGCAATAAAACCGGCGCCTCGCAGACCCGTTCGCGTAGCCACGGGCGTTGCGGAAGCGAACCTCATCCGAAAAGTACTGCCCGTTTATCCTCCGCTGGCGAGATCAGCGCGCATTCAGGGAACGGTCGAATTTACAGCAATTATCAGCAAAGAAGGCACAATCGAAAATCTGCAGCTTGTGCGCGGGCACCCGCTGCTGGTCCAAGCAGCCAAGGATGCGGTTCTCCAATGGAGATATCGGCCCACACTGCTAAACGGCCAACCGGTCGAAGTCGTGACGGACATCGTCGTGAACTTCATGTTGTCGCAGTGAATCCTTTCGCACGATAGAATCGGGACGAATACCGATTCATGAAACGACAACTAGCCTTCTTTCTACTTGCCCTCTCTGCCGTTCCGGGCAGCCTGACTGCTGTGGAGTCGACGCGTTGGACGACAGATGCGGCGAATCAGTGGTATGCGAAAGAGCCGTGGCTGGTGGGCAGTAATTATGTTCCAGCATACGCCGTAAACGAGCTGGAGATGTGGCAGCCGAAGACGTTCGACGCGAAGGAGATCGATCGCGAACTTGGATGGGCCGAGGGAATCGGCATGAATACCATGCGGGTGTTTCTGCACGACCTGTTATGGAAACAGGACAGCGATGGTTTCAAGAAGCGAATCGATACCTTCCTCGGGATCTGCGCGAAGCACAAAATCAAACCAATGTTCGTGCTGTTCGATTCCGTATGGGACCCGAATCCGCATCTTGGTCCGCAACCGAAGCCGCGTCCGGGCGTTCATAATTCGCGATGGGTGCAGAGTCCTGGCGCGGATGCCCTGGAAGATGCCTCGCAATATCCGCGCCTGGAGCAGTATGTGAAGGGAGTAGTCGGCGCATTCGCGAACGACAATCGAGTGCTGGCCTGGGATATCTGGAATGAGCCGGACAACACGAACGGATCGAGTTACAAGGATCCGGAGAACAAGGTGGAACTGGTTCTGAAACTTTTGCCGGAAGCGTTCGATTGGGCGCGCTCGGCGCATCCGCAACAACCTTTAACCAGCGGCATCTGGCATGAAGATCCGTCCAAACCGGACTCGCTTTCGCCCATGGCCAAAGAGCAACTGGATCTGTCAGACATTGTTTCATTTCATAATTACGATCCGGCCGAGAAGTTTGAACAGGAAGTGAAATGGTTACAGACATACGGGAGGCCAATCGTCTGTACCGAATATATGGCGCGACCGCGGGGCAGCACCTTTGAAACGATTCTGCCGGTCGCGAAAAAGTTTAAAGTGGGCGCGATCAACTGGGGATTCGTTGCCGGAAAGTCGCAGACCTACTTGCCCTGGGATTCATGGCAGCATCCGTACGTGAACCGCCAGCCGGCGGAGTGGTTTCATGACATCTTCCATGCCAACGGAAAGCCGTACCGTCGTGCTGAGGTGGCATTTATCCGGAAGGAGACGGGGAAATGAATCGCGCTGCAACAATCACGCGTAGGCTGGTTCGATCTGTTCCGCCGCGCTGAAGTATGCGCAATCAGGGTGATGGAATGCGAGCCCGGATACGCTGGCTTCGGGCTCCATCATGAATCCCTCTGTTAGCTGAACGCCGATTTCTTCCGGGCGAAGCAGACGCCATAGCTTCGCCTGATCCTCGAGGTTGGGACACGCCGGATATCCGAAGCTGTAGCGCTTCCCGCGATAGCGCGAGGTAAACCGCTCCTGCATGGTCATGGTGGGTGGATCGGGAAATCCCCAATCTTCGCGAATGCGGCGATGGAGCCATTCGGCGCACGCTTCGGCGGTTTCAATTCCGAGCGCCTGCAGCGCATGCGCCTTGAAGTACTCGCCGTGGGACTTCGCTTCCTCCGAGCGCGCAATGATACCTTCTCCCGCGGTTACCACGAACAAGGCAATATGATCGCGGCGGCCGTCTTGCGGATCCAGCGCGTAGTCGCTGAGACAGAGGCCGTCGGACTTGGCCTGGCGGCCGAAATGAAAGCCTTCCAGCGGCGAGCTCGATCCGGGTGCAAACAGGTGAAGCGTGTTCCCTTCCCTTTCCACTTCGAAGAACTGCCAGACGGCCCGCGCCTTCATCCAGGCTGCGGCCTCGCGCTTCACGTCTTCGACATTGTGGAAGAGTTCGAGCGCCTTCGGGTCGCGGTCGGCGAGCAGCTTCTCGAAATTCCCTTTGAATCCCAGATGGCGACCGTAGAGCATGAACGGGTTGATATAACTCCACACCTCGGCCAAGTGCGGAATCGTGCGAAGTTTGCGGTCCAGATAGGGCGCGGCAGGAATGGGAATATCCGTACGAACCTTGGGGCTACGGCGCTCTCCGGACGGGACAGCCGCACGCTCTTCGACCGGCGCTTCGGGAAGCGCCTCACGGGGAATGCTTTGCGAAAGGATTTGCTCGCGCAGTTCCGGATCCATGATCTCGTTCATCAGCCGCAACCCTGTCATGGCATCTTTGGCGTAGAGAGTGGGAGCGTCGTAACTGGGACCAATCCTGGTCTTCGTAAACTTTTCGGATAGCGCCGCGCCCCCCACCAGTAACGGAACGTTAATGCCGGCGTCCTTCAGATCCCCAGCCGTGGTCACCATTTGCTGCGCGCTCTTTACCAGCAAGCCGGAGAGGCCGATCGCATCCGGGGTGTGCTTCTGATAGGCCTTAATGAGCTCTTCGGGCGGAACCTTGATGCCGAGATTCACCACCTGGTAGCCGTTGTTACTGAGGATGATTTCGACCAGGTTCTTGCCGATATCGTGAACGTCGCCTTTAACGGTCGCGAGGACGATTTTGCCGCGGGCGGAGGCGTCCGATTTCTCCATGAACTGTTCCAAGTGGTTCACGGCTGCCTTCATCGCTTCCGCTGACTGAAGGACCTCGGCGACAATCAGCTCGTTGTTGTTGAACAGCCGGCCGACCTCGGCCATGCCTGCCATAAGTGGGCCATTGATGATGTCGAGCGGGGCCACGTCTTCGGCACGCTTTCGGTCGAGATCGGGAATCAGACCGTCTTTCGTGCCTTCGATAATGTAGTTCGCGAGGCGCTCATCCAGCGGCAAATCGGAAGTCTTCTTTTTCTGTCTGCCGGTCGCGCCGCGGAAATGCTCTGAAATAGCGGCGATGTGGAACTGATTCACCGCTATCTTTTGGTCACGCGATTGCAGTCTCCAATCCTCCGGAACATTTTCAAGCAAGGCAGCATTGGCATGATCGGCCGCAACATCGACGGGAGGAGTATTGAACAGGAGCGCCTCGGCCAGGCGGCGTTCTTCTTCCGGGATACTGGCGAACCGTTCGAGCTTCTCGGCGTTGACGATGGCGAGATCGAGACCGGCTTTAGTGCAGTAATAGAGGAAAACAGAATTGACCACTTCGCGGGCGGCCGCGGGAAGACCGAACGAGATGTTGGAGATTCCGAGGATAGTTTTGATGTACGGGATCTGCTGTTTGATGAGGCGGATTGATTCGATGGTTTCGACCGCGCCGCCGATATAGTTTTCATCGCCGGTCGCGCAGGGAAAGACGAGTGGATCAATGATGATGTCTTCGGGCGCGATATCGTACTTTTTGGTCAGGAGTTGGACAGAGCGCTGCGCGACAGCCAATTTGCGCTCGCGCGTGAAGGCTTGTGCCTGAACCTTGTCTTCATCGATACAACCCACGACAAGCGCGGCCCCGTATTTCCGAGCGATCGGGCAGATGCGCTCGAATTTTTCTTCACCGTCTTCCAGGTTGATGGAATTGATAATGCTCTTTCCCTGGCAGTAGGTCAGTGAAAGCTCGACCGAAGCCGCATCGGTGGTGTCGATCATGACGGGCGCTTTGATCTTGCGGATGAGCTTTTCGTAGAAAAGCGGGATGTCGCCGATCTCATCGCGATCGCTCGATTGGAGACACACATCGACTACGTGCGCGCCGTTGCGGATCTGCCAGCGGGCGATTTCGGTGGCCTCTTCCCACTTCTCTTCCGCGATCATTTTCTTAAAAAGGCGGGAGCCGATTACGTTGGTACGCTCGCCGACGATCAGCGGCCGGCTGCTCTCCTCTGCTTCCACGACTTCGATTCCGGAGAAATACGTCCGGTGACTCGACTGCTTCACCTCGCGCGGTTTCTTGCCCTCGGCCATTTGCGCAAGCGCGCGGATGTGATCGGGGCGGGTTCCGCAGCATCCGCCCACGATGTTCAGCCAACCGTGATCGACAAAACGTTCTAGCTGCGCGGCCAGGCTGGCAGGCGTTTCCAAGTATTGGCCGCTTTCGGAATCGGGTAGACCGGCGTTCGGATAGCACGAAATGCGGGTCGTCGAGAGTTCGTGAAGGGAGCGGACGTGATCCGTCATCAGATCGGGTCCGGTGGCGCAGTTGAGACCGACCGAAAGCAGATGCGCGTGCGAGATGGATGTATAAAACGCGTCGGCGGTTTGGCCTCCCAGCATCGTGCCGGTGTTTTCAATGGTGCCGGAGACCATCAGAGGAATGCGGTAATCGAGCTCGCGGGCAAGCTGATCGATTGCGAGGAGGCCAGCTTTCACGTTTCGCGTGTCCTGGCAGGTTTCGAGCAGAAGAATGTCCGCGCCGCCTTCGAAGAGAGCCTTGGCTTGCTCGTAGTAATTTGTGACAAGCCGCGGGAAGGTGACGCCGCCGGTCACGCTGATTGCCTTGGTGGTGGGCCCCATAGAACCGGCGACAAAGCGGAGACGCCCGGAGTTCGCGAACTCGTCCGCTGCCTGGCGAGCAAGCTGCGCCGCCGTGAAGTTCAGCTCGTATGATTTATCCTGCAGATCGTACTCGGACAAAACGACTTTTGTGCCGCCGAAACTGTTCGTCTCGACGATGTCCGAGCCGGCTTCATAGTAAGCGCGATGCACGTCGAGGATAACGTCCGGGCGCGTGAGGACGAGGTTCTCGTTACAGCCTTCCAGCGCCGGCCCGCCGAAGTCGGCGGCCGTAAGATGGCGCTGCTGCAGCATGGTTCCCATGGCTCCATCGAGCACAAGGACACGGCTGGCGAGAGCGTCTTCGAGGGCCTGGCGGCGTTTCTGCCGGTCCTCGATGGAGAAAGATTTCATGGGCAGGTAAAAGACTATTGTAACGGGAGAGGGGACGTTAAGACGGTTACCGAATAGGCACGGGGGTTACGGCTACACTTCGGTGGCCGGCCGCGTCGACGGACTGGATGCCGAAGATCACGTTATCCTTTGAAACCGGCAAAGTCGCGCTGTGGTCCAGACCGCTTCCGGTATCGCCGAACGCGGTCGAAGGAGCAGAGTACTGCCAGTCCGGGGATCTTGTGACACGCCAGACGATCTGGTAGGAAGTGCCTCGTGGCGCGCCGGACGGAGATTTCCAGCGTAATTCGGTGTTGTTATCCAGATTTCTAGTGACGATCTGTGGATCGACAGGTTCACCGGGAGCCGAGGCAAGGGCTGCCAAAGCAGCGGCATTCACGCGAGCCACGTTCGCGATATAGCGGAAATCGACAAACTTCAGCAGATCACCGTATTCGACGCCGTTCTCGGTGCGCACATTTTGGTGCTGGTGATTGAAATCTTCACGCCATTCGGTAAAACGCACGGCCGGGAATCCTTCGCGAGTGAATGACATGTGATCGCCGCCCCGCAGAAAGCGGTCGCGGCGGAACTCCAGAATCGAATGGAAAGAGGCCGGATCTTTGTTTCCCCTCGGGAGATATGCTGCGGCTATTTCGTGAATTTCGCGCGCAAGCTCGCGCGAGGGAGAGTCGTTCTGTGTACCGACCGCCTCAATTCTTCGAACTTGCTCGAGAGTAGCGGTTTCCGGGATGCCCTCCGAAAAGAGGCGAACCACTGATTTACGCTGCAGGCTATCGCCTGGAGTCGTATTTCCTCCGACGATGTCATTGTTGAGAACGCCGGCAAGCTGCCAACCCTGCTGCTTTGCAAGCTGAGCCAGGTGTGAACTCCCGACAAGGCCTTGCTCTTCTCCGGCCACGGCGGCAAAAACCAGAGTCGCCGGAAACTTCAGCCCGCTCAACACTCGCGCGCATTCCAGACTGACGGCCACTCCGCTTGCGTCATCGTTTGCGCCGGGAGCGAAGCCATGAGTGTCCAGCGTATCCGAATCACGCGAGTCGTAATGACCTGTGACCAGATACATGCGCGCGGCCTGCGCGGGATCGGAACCGCGCAGAATCGCGTAGACATTCACAACCCTGGTCGGCCGCGGAATGCGCCGCTGCACCGGTGCCGTAAAGGTGTCGCGCCTGACTTCTAGGCATCCGCCGCATGCGTCGGAATAACTCTTGAATTGACTCTCGATCCAATCTGCCGCGGCCAGCACGCCTTCGCCCGGCTTGAGATCCTTATCCATGCTGGAGAGCGTGTTGCGGTTATGAAACCCGACGAGTTTTTCAATTGTTGCGCGAACGCGGTCCGCCGAGACTTGCCGAAGAGCGGCAGCAATCGCCGGATCAGGCGGCGCGGTCCGAATCGCTTTCCCGGCCGCCTGGAAATCCGGCTGGTTATCGGCGGCAAAGCTGGATGGGAGGCCGGCGTAAAAAAACAGCAACGCCGCTGCGGCGATGTTCTTTGTCATCGCCTTTATTGTCTAAGACGTGCGCTGGGGCGCTACAGAACGGCTTCGCCCCGGTCGCCATTGCGGATACGGAGAGCGTCGGCGACATCGAAAATGAAGATTTTGCCATCGCCGATCTTTCCTGTATTTGCCGTGGCTGCGATGGTAGAGACCACCTCTTCGGCCCGCATTGCGTTCACGAACAACTCGAGTTTGATTTTCGGAATGAGGTCGAT
>JAICXK010000175.1 GCA_025980435.1 Bryobacteraceae bacterium | reverse complement strand
GTGGTGATCAGGTACAACATGTCAGATCCGAGTATACCAATGAAATTGCAAGTGCCAGACTGAGGCTATGCCCATTTCTGCCAAACGAACTCACAAGCTCTCACTCGCCGGGGTTCGGGAGGATTACCGGATGGGCGCCTTTGACGAGCAAAATTGCGAAACGAACCCAATTGTACAATTTGAAAAATGGTTTAAAGAAGTACAAGCCATTGACAACAAAGAGCCTAACGCGATGACCCTGGCCACGTCCACAGTGGACGGAAGGCCTTCTGCCAGAATCGTATTATTAAAGGAAGTCAGCGACGCTGGGTTCGTTTTTTACACGAACTACACCAGCCGCAAAGCGCAGGATCTCGAAACGAACCCGCAGTGTGCGCTCACATTTTATTGGAGCGCTCTGGAACGGCAGGTCCGGGTGGAGGGACAGGCGCGGCACGTGACACAGGCCGAATCGGAGGCATACTTTCGCACGCGGCCGAAAGGCAGCCAGCTAGGCGCCTGGGCATCGCACCAGAGCAAGGTGGTGGCCAGCCGCGATGTGCTGGACGCGAAGCTGTCGGATCTCGAATCAAAGTACGCCGGCCAGGAGGATATTCCGCTGCCCGAGTTTTGGGGCGGGTACCGGGTGGTCCCGGATAGAGTCGAGTTCTGGCAAGGACGGCCTAACCGGATGCATGATCGCATCCGGTATCGAAGGAAAGGCGAAACAGAGTGGGTGATCGATCGGCTTTCGCCCTGATTCAACGGAACATGAATAGCGCGCGTCTGTTAGGTGTGCTTCAGCTTCTCTGCCTGGGAGCTCTGGGTGTATCCGCGTTTCCGGCAGAACCGGCCGCGAACGAGTTGATCAAGAAGGTGCAGGATCGGTATAACAACGCCCGGACTTTGTCAGTGCATTTCGAGGAGAATTACAGTATCCAGGGACACCCGCGGCCCACGGAAGCCGGCGACCTGGTGCTGAAAAAGAAGGGCAAGATGCGCTGGGATTATACGCAGCCGGAGGGCAAGCTCTTCATTTCGGATGGCAAGGAAGTATACCTATATACCTCACAGGACAATAGGGTAGAAAAAGTACCGCTGAAAGACACTGAGGATATGCGGGCCCCGCTAGCGTTTCTATTGGGTCACCTGGACATGAAGAAGGAGTTTCGCGATTTTAAAGTTCATCCCGGGGATGGCGGCACCTGGCTAAATGCTTTGGCGAAAAACGACCGCGTACCGTACGAAAAAGTGGACATGCTCATCGCCCCCGATGGAGCCATTCGAGAACTCAAAGTCCTGGGACGCGATGAATCGGTCATGACGTTTACCTTCACGAACGAAAAGCTGAACCCGCAAGTTGCCGACAAGCTGTTTCACTTCACGATTCCACCCGGAGCCGATGTTGTGGATGCCGTAGAGTCCGGGTCCCAGGAATAACGCATGGCAGAGTTCCTTCTCCGATACGCGGACGCCCGCGGGCAGATGCACGAGCAAGTTGCCGATGCGGCCACGGAACGGGACGCGCGCGAGCGGCTCGCGCAGCAAGGATTCCTGGTCTACTCCGTGCGGGCGAAGGACCTGAGCGCCCGGTTACGTGGGACAACCAGCCGGCGGAAGACAGTCAATCTCGAGAAGTTTCTGATCTTCAATCAGCAGTTCGTGACTCTGGTGAGGGCCGGCCTGCCGATTCTAAAAAGCCTCGATCTGCTGGCGGACCGCCTGACGGACGAGAAACTGGGGCGGCACATCAAAGCGGTCCGCGACGAAGTGCGGACGGGTACGGTTCTGTCCGATGCCTTCGCACGGCAGGGAGTGTTTCCTCCGATTTACATAACATCCGTGCTAGCCGGCGAAAAGAGCGGATCGCTGGCTGAAGTTCTGGACCGCTTTCTCACCTATCAAAAGCTAACTCTGGCAGTTCGCAAGAAGCTGCTGGTGTCGCTGCTGTACCCGTGCGTTCTGATCTGCCTGGTCATCTGCCTGATGGTTTTTCTCATTACGTACGTTGTCCCGAACTTCGCCGCGCTATACAACAGCATGGGCGCGAAATTGCCGGCCGCAACCGAAATCCTGATTGCGATCGGTACAACAGCCCGCAGTTATGTGCTGCTGGGCTTCGGAGTGCTCGTGCTAACGGCGATCATGCTCTACTTCTGGTCGCGGCGGGAATCTTCGCAGGAAAGTCTGGATAAGGTCAAGATGGGAACGCCGGTCCTGGGCGAGATCTGGACGAAGTATCAGGTGGCGCAGTTTTCGCGCGTGATGGGGACGCTGTTGGTAGGCGGCATTCCGCTAGTGCAAGCGCTGGAGACGTCGGGTCGCTCGCTGGGAACGGTTCTTCTGAAGAAGACACTCGACAAAACGGCGGTGCTGGTGCGGGAAGGGAAGTCGCTCTCGGCGTCGCTGACGAAAACCGGTATCGTTCCGCCTCTGGCGATCGACATGATGGAGGTGGGCGAATCGACGGGCGCGCTGCCCCAGATGCTGAGCAGCGTGGCGGAGTTTTACGAAGAAGACGTTTCCACCCGAATGACGGCGCTGCTTTCCTTAATCGAGCCGGCAATCATGATTTTCATGGGCATTTTTGTGGCGTTCGTGCTGGTGGCGCTCTACTTGCCTATTTTCTCTCTGGCGGACACGATCAGGTAAGCGATGGCAACGGAAACTCTGAAATTAAAGACCGCTTCCGAAGAGATGGAACAGGCGCAGGCCATGGCGCGGCGGTACCGCTGCGAGTTTGTGGACCTGCACGCCACCAAGATTGATCACGAGCTGTTCCGCACGGTGCCCGTGGATCTGATGTTCCGCTACCATTTCGTGCCGCTGCACGCGCAGAACGGAACGCTCGAAATTGCGCTTTCGGATCCCCGGCAGATTGTCCTTATCGATGAGCTGGCGGTATTGCTCTCGAAAAAGCTCAAGGTCAAAGTCGCCACTTACTCGCAGATTTCGGATCTGCTAAAAAAGACCGAGCAGTCGCAGCGGGTCCTTGAAGAAGTGACCGAGGGCTTCACGCTGGACGTGGTCGGCGACGACGAGAACGCGGATGAGAACCTCTCGATCGACCGGCTGGCATCGGACGAGGGCAATATTGCCCCGGTGATCAAGCTGGTGGATACGACGATCTTTAACGCGCTGGAGCGGCGCGCCAGCGATGTGCATATTGAGACGCGCGACCAGGAAGTGGCGATCAAGTACCGGATTGACGGCGTGCTGCAGTATGCAATGAGTCCGATCGCGAAGGAATGGTATTCGGCGGTCATCTCGCGCATCAAGGTAATGAGCGAACTGGACATCGCCGAGCGGCGCGTGCCGCAGGATGGGCGCTTCCGGGTTCGCTATAAGGGGCGCTTGATCGATTTTCGCGTTTCGATCATGCCGACCATCTACGGCGAAGACGCCGTGCTGCGCGTGCTCGACAAAGAGTCGATGAGTGAGAAGTTCGCGCGCCTCACGCTGGACGTAGTGGGATTCGCGGACCACGATCTGACAAAATTCCGGCGCTTCATCAAAGAGCCGTACGGGATGGTGCTGGTAACCGGACCAACCGGTTCCGGCAAAACGACTACGCTGTACGCGGCATTAAGTGAGATCAAGAACGACGAAGACAAGATCATCACGATTGAAGATCCTGTCGAGTACCAGATCAAAGGAATCACCCAGATTCCGGTGAACGAGAAGAAGGGCCTGACCTTCGCGCGCGGCCTGCGATCCATACTACGGCACGATCCCGACAAGATCCTGGTGGGCGAAATCCGCGACCAGGAAACGGCGCAGATCGCGATTAATGCGGCGCTCACCGGGCACCTGGTATTCACCACCGTTCACGCCAACAACGTGCTGGACGTTCTGGGGCGGTTTCTGAATATGGGCGTGGAGCCGTACAACTTCGTTTCCTCGCTGAACTGTATTCTGGCGCAGCGGCTGGTGCGAGTCATCTGCCCGCATTGCCGGCAGGCGATCACCTATGAGGATGACTATCTCCAGGAGAGCGGGCTCGACCTGGCAGAGTGGCGATCGCTGCCGTTTTATGAAGGGCGAGGATGTATCGAGTGCAGCGGCACGGGTTTCCGCGGCCGCACGGCGATTCATGAGCTGCTGGACCTGACGGAGAACATCCGCGAAATGATTCTGGAACGCAGGCCGACTTCTGAAATCAAACGCGCCGCGAAAGCGGACGGAATGACCTTCTTACGGGCCTCGGCGTTAGACCGGGTCCGCGAAGGAATCACGACGCTGCGCGAAGCCAACAAAGTGACATTTATCGAAGGGTAGGAATTCGTTGCCGTTTATCGATAAGGTGCAGCGCTGGGTCGCCGATCCACCGCCGGACCATCTGTTTGAAATCACGGAGAGATCCATTGCCGGGGGCACGCCGCGCATGCCGGCTCATCACAAATCTGAGGCGCTGGCCGAGCGCGGGTTAACGGCGTCCCCCAGCGCGCCGAACCTGTTGAAGCCGTATCTCTATCGCAATGCTCTGCCGCGGGTCTCGCCCGCCAACGGCGCAAAACGTTCAAAGGCC
Organism: Bryobacteraceae bacterium; assembly: GCA_025980435.1. Classification (GTDB taxonomy): domain Bacteria; phylum Acidobacteriota; class Terriglobia; order Bryobacterales; family Bryobacteraceae; genus Bog-105. Next base: position 5,456 of record JAICXK010000175.1, on the reverse strand, counting down.
GCGTTGGTTATCCCGGATTACGCGGTGCGGATGGCGCTGCTCGACTTTGAAGAATTTCCGGCTGGGGAAGCGGAGCGCGCCGCCTTAATCCGGTTCCGGCTGCGCAAAAGCGTGCCGTTTCATATTGATGAAGCGCAGCTCTCGTATTCGATTCAACGGGAAGAGCCGAAGCGGGTGGAGGTGTTAGCCGTTTCGATCGCGCGGCCGATTCTGGATGAATATGAAACGCTGTTTGCCGAAGCTGGTTACCGCGTAGGTGTGGTTGTGCCATCCTGCCTTTCTACCTTGCGCCTGTGCGATCCGGCGCAGACCAGCCTTTCCCTGCTGGTCAAGGCGGCCGGTTCGGCGATTTCGGCGGTGCTGTTTGAGCAAGGCCGGGTGCGCCTGGTTCGCTGTCTGGATCTCAGCCGGGGCGAACTGACGGGCGAGGAAGTGGAAGAAGAGCGGCAGGAAGGAGATTTGATTCTGGCTCTTCTGCAGCAAACCCTGGCGTACGCGGAGGACCAGCTTGGACGCGCGGTTACGCGGCTCCTGCTCTGCGGTTTCGGTCCGGACACGGAGCAAGTGGGTCAACTGGCGGAAAGAGAGTTCGGGGTGGCGTATGCCGCGGTGCGCTCGAAGTACGGCGCAGCTTCACAGGAGAACGCGGGGTTGTTGGGATTACTGGACCGTTACGCGGCATGACGACTTCACCGATGGAAATCAATCTTGCATCCCAGCCGTTCCGGCGGGAGCGGGCGTATAACGCGATCATCGCCGCGGTCTGCGTGGTACTGACCTGTTCGCTGCTGGTGCTGATCAGCCTGTTTCTCCGGGAACGAGCGCAAGCGGCGGACTTGCGAAGCGTGATTCGCGCGCAGAACACCAGGCTGCAGGCCTTGGAGCGACAGCAGACGCAATTTTCGGGCGTGCTTGCGAGACCTGAAAATGCGGACGTTTTTTCCACGAATGTCTTTCTGAACGAATTGATCGCGCGAAGAGGCGTGAGTTGGACGCGAGTGTTCAGCGACCTGGGGACGGTGCTTCCGCAGAATGTACGGCTGCTTGCCATTCGTTTGCCGCAGGTGGGAGTCGAGGACGCTACCGGAACGAACCGGATACAACTCGACATGATCGTGGCGAGCGAGAGGTCGGAAGCGGTGATCGGGTTGTTGAAGAACCTGGAAGGCTCGCGCTTATTCGGTTCCGCATCGGTTGTGACGCAAACGCCGCCCAGCCAGAACGACCCGTTTTATAAGTATCGAGTGACGGTTGCTTATGCTCAGAAACTTTGAACTGCCATTCTTTAAAAGCAGCATAGGCCAGCGGGGAGTTCGCTTCTGGCTGCAGACCGCCGCTGCCGTTCTGGCCGCGCTGAATTGCGCCGCGCTGTTTCTCTACTTTGAACCGCCGGGCGGATCGCGCGCGGACCTTACCGCGGACAGCCAGCAAATCCGCATGGAAATCGCGACCGCAAAGGCGCAGGCGGCTCGTTTGAAAACCATTTCCGGGAAAGTCCAGGTGGGCAGCCAGCAATCCGGCGCTTTCGAAGGCAAATATTTCCTGGGCAACCGCGCCGCTTACGAGGCCGTGATTGAAGAGATCCAAAGCATGGCGAAGCAGGCCGGACTCCGGGAGCGGGATGCGGTCTTCAACGAGGAGCCGATTGAGGGCACTTCGGATTTGTTGTTGTTGAACGCGACCGCCAGCTATGAAGGATCGTATGACGGTCTGATGCATTTCCTGAACCTGGTGGACCACTCGCCGATGCTGCTGATGCTGGATAATCTGCAAGCCGCGCCGCAGCAGAAGAGCGGGCAGATCAACACCTCGATCCGGTTTCAGGCGATTGTCCGCGAGAGTGCCGCCGCGGCGTCGGGAGGACAGCCATGAGCGCTGCGGCGCAAACGAAGATTTTCGGCATCCGGGTAGGCATCGACCCGAAGATCCTGGCGGGAGGATTGATTGCGCTAGCGGTAGGGCTGTTCTGGTACAACTTGCGAAGCGAAGGAGGAAGCGCTCCTCCGGTAGCGCGTCCGCATGGCGCCGCGACTCCGGCAGCCAATCTGAACCGGCGAACGGCGGTGACGCGCCGGCAAGTCAGGACGAACGATCGCGGCACGCTGCGCCTGCGCCCGGTCGACCCGACCAGCGGAAAGGTTGATCCGACCTTGCGGCTGGATCTGCTGGCGCGGGTGCAAGCGGTGCCCGCGGTAGACAACATGCGCAACCTGTTTGAGATCGGGCCGACACCACAAGAAGCTGCCGAGCAAATGAAGGCGATTAAGGGGCCCACGATTGTGCCTGCGCCCTTACCGCCGGCAGTCACAACCAATGCGGCGGCCGCAAACGCGGCGCTGGACATTCCGCTGAAGTATTACGGGTTTGCGCAGCCTGCGGCGAAAGGCGAGCAGAACCGGGGGTTCTTCCTGGAAGGCGACAACGTGCTGGTTGCAACCGAAGGTGAGGTTCTGGCGCAGCGCTATCTGGTGGTAGAACTGACGCCGGACCGCGCACGGCTGGAAGACACGCAGGTGAAGCAGGGCCAAACGCTGGCGCTGGTAGCAGAGGCAATGCCGGAGTGAAACGCGATCGGGAACAAGGATCGGCGCTTCGGCGCGATCGGGAACAAGGGTCGGCGCTTCTGATCGTGTTTGTGTTTGCGGCGATGGTCGCGATCATGCTCTACATGGAACTGCCGGTCGCGGTGTTCGAGGCGAAACGGCAGAAAGAAGAACTTCTGGTGGATCGCGGGGAGGAATACGCGCACGCGGTGAAGTTATTCGTGCGAAAGTTCGGGCGTTATCCAACCTCGCTGGATCAACTGCAAGACACGAACCGGATGCGCTTTCTGCGACACCGGTTCAAAGACCCGTTTACCGGTAAGGACGATTGGCGGCTGCTACACGCGGGCCCGGGCGGCATGCTGATCGATTCCAAAATTAAGACGAAAAACCCGCTGGGTACGGCGGGTCCGGCCAGCGGGAACGATTCGGGATTCGGATCGAACTCGGGGTTCGGCTCGAAATCGGGATTTGGATCGAGTTCCGGCTTCGGTTCCAATTCGAGTTTTGGATCGAACACAGCGAGTACGAATGCGGGTTCCGGTTTTGGCGTGAGCGGAGCGTTCAGTTCCAGTTCGTCGAGTGCGCCGGATGTGGTGGTGCCGCCGGTTCCGCAGCGCGCGCCGGCGGTGCCGGCGAATGGCCCTGCAACGGATACCGCTGCAACGAGCGCTCCGGACGCGGGCCAAGATCCGACTGTGTCGCTGGTGCCGGGCGAGAAGAACGACCAGTTGCAGGCGTCAGCGCCCACGCAGCCGAACGGGCAGCCGGCTGGTTCGGCCACGTCATCGAATGCACTTGCACCCACGACGGGAACCCCGGCCGTTACGGCAGGGAATGGCCCCGGGCCGCAGCAGGGGGCATTGGGCGCGAGCGGCATGGGCGCGATTTCAGGCGGCGGAATTGCAGGCGTTGCGAGCAAGGCGTCCGGCAAAACGATCAAGGTCGTAAACGATCAAACCGACTACTCGCTTTGGGAGTTCTTCTACGATCCGCGCAAGGACCTGATGCGCGGCGCGGGCGGGATGGCTCCGGGAGGACAGCAGGCCGGCGCGCCGGCTAACGGGGCGCAAAGCGTGAACAGCGGGTTCGGTTCGAACTCTTTTTCGACCCAAGCACCGCAGAATCCGGCTCCGCAAAATACAGCTCCCCAGAATCCGATGGAAGGGACAACGGCTGCTCCACAGAATCCGGCTCCGCAGAATCCAAACCAGGGAACGATGCAGGGACCGCAGTCTGCGCCCCAGCCCCAGCAGCCTCCGGAGTAGGGGGCCGATCAAGGGAGTGCGGGGGAGGGGCCGTAAAGCGGCATCCCTATAATCGTCTCTTATGCGAATCAAAGTAGCGGCGCTGCTGTTATCGCTGGCGATGGGGGCGGCGGCGCAACAGTACGACGTTGTCATTTCGCGCGGCCGTGTGATGGATCCGGAGACAAAGCTGGACGCGATTCGGGATGTGGGGATTCGAGGCGGGAAGATCGCGGCCGTCTCCGAAGCCCCGCTTTCGGGCAAGGCGGTGGTGGATGCACAGGGAATGGTTGTTACGGCCGGGTTCATCGATCTGCACCAGCACGGACAGACTCCGGAGAACTACGCATTTAAGGCGCGCGACGGCGTAACTACTGCGCTCGAAATGGAAGTGGGCGTTTCGCCGGTGGATGCCTGGTATGCCCAGCGTGAAGGCAAATCGCTGATCAACTTTGGCGCCACGGTAGGGCACATTCCAGTCCGCATCGCTGTGATGCACGATACGGGCACGTTCTTGCCGCGCGATCGGGCGGTGAATACGGTTGCGACGCCCGAACAGATGGACGAGATTCTTTCGCTGCTGCGGAGCGGTCTGGATGAGGGCGCGCTGGGCATCGGCCTGGGAATTGCGTACGTTCCCGGTGCGACTCGTGACGAGATATTCCGCGTTTTCCAGCTTGCTGCGTCACGAAGGCTTCCGGTTTATGTGCATCTGCGCAGCTCGGGGCCGGTAGAACCGGGGGGCATTGCGGCGCTGCAGGAGGCAATGGCGGACGCGGCCGGCAGCGGAGCATCTCTGCACGTGGTGCATATCACCAGCACGGAACTGCGGCAAACGCCCGTGGCTCTGGATATGATCCACGGCGCGCATCAGCATGGTCTCGATTTCACGACCGAAGCCTATCCATATACGGCCGGAATGACGGACATCAGTTCCGCCATTTTTTCGGAAGGATGGCAGCAGCGGAATGGAGGGATTACTTACAAGGATTTGCAGTGGGCGGCCACAGGCGAGCGGCTGACAGCAGAAACTTTCGCGAAGTACCGCAAGCAGGGCGGAATGGTGGCGATCCACTGTATTCCCGAAGAAGTAGTGAAGGAGGCAATGGCCGATCCAAAAGTGATGATTGCGAGCGATGGCATTCTGAGCCACGGAAAGGGCCATCCACGCGCGGCGGGGACGTATGCGCGCGTGCTCGGTAAATATGTGCGCGAGGAGCACGTACTTTCATTAATGGATGCGCTGCGGAAGATGAGCCTGATGCCGGCACAGCTTTTGAACATGCCCAACAAAGGCCGGCTGCAAGCGGGCGCCGATGCGGACATAACGGTTTTCGATCCGTCGCGAGTAATTGATAAAGCTACGTTTGAGAAACCGGCCCAATACTCGGAGGGGATACCGTACGTGATGGTAAACGGCGTGTGGGTGGTAAAGAACAGCGAAATTCAAGGCGGGGTGTATCCGGGGCGCGGGCTGCGGTATGCGCATTAGGAGGCCGCTTAGCCCAATGTCATTTAGTTTTCGTGGGGCAGACGCTTCGTCTGCGCGCTCCCCTCTGGGGCGCTGTTGCGATATTGTTGAAATCTCAAGAGCCGGACGTGGCCGTCCGGCGCGGATCAGGCGATCCGCCCCACGTTGCTGTCTCACTTATGGGAAAACTAAATG
>JAICXK010000074.1 GCA_025980435.1 Bryobacteraceae bacterium | reverse complement strand
GCGAACGCGGAAAGCTCCCACGCGCGCGCCTCTTGCCAAGCCGTAGTTCAGCAAATGAAGACGGAGCGTGCCGCCTTCGCGGGTCATTCGCGCGACCACTACGCTGGTGCCGTAAATGCGAAGCGTCCGCTTCGTATCGGTCAGATTCGCGCGAATCTTTTGCGCAATGACTACAGGATTCTTTTCCTGCTGCGTCGGGTATTCTTTGGAACCGAGTTTGACGGTCAATTTCAGATCGGAAGCGGGCGCGCTAACGATTTTGAACAGAAGATTGTCCCGGACAAGCAGGTTGATTACCTCGCCGCCGGCGGGTGTGCCGTCATCAATCACCCCGATATCGGCAACGGGCTGCCCCTCGCGGGAACCGATGCTCCCGAGAAAATTAAGCATCGCCGAAAGAGGCTCAAGTCCGCTCGCGTCCGTTTGTATGGCCGCGTCAGCGCCAAAGCAAAATGCTTCGGCAGCGGCGAGGGCGGCGTCGTTGCCCTTCACGTCGTAATAGAACCTGCCTTTTGGCCGGCGTATAAAGCGCCATCCATTCGAATTGATCCAGGGGACCCGCGACGCCGAGGCTCGTTCCATGCGGAATGCGATTCCAGGAGGCGGCAGCTTCTCTGCTCCCTGCAGATCAGCCGCCTGCGCCTCAATTCCCGAAACTTTCTTCCACGATTCGACCTGCGAAGGCGGCACGAGGATATGTTTGATTCCCGCGTTCCGGAGCGATGGGGCAGTTGCCGCCCCTCCCTGCCAATACAAAGACGGCAGAACGAACGCCAGCAAGAATAGCATCAGAGCTCAATCACCTTCAGTTTGATCTGGTTGGTATCGTAGACTCCCAACCCGAGCCGGGAGGCGTATTCCACGTGTCCAGGTTCGCGGATGTAGTGATTGAAATTCGGGTTGCTGTTATCGCGGCCGATATGGGCGGGTGAACGGTCAAAAATTGAGGGCGCACCCTCGGCCTTCCGCTTTGCTTCAATCACGTCGATCAGCATATGATCCATTGCAACCGGATCGGTGCCAAACATAATTTGTTTGGGATAGAAGCGGAATTGCGGATACTCACTGAACGGACCGGCGTGCCAGACTCCACTCAGCCCGTCCATAATATTCAGCACCGTCTTGGTTGGAATGGGCTCGACTGACGCGAGTGTTCCTATAAACGAGTAGGTGTTGGTTTTCGAAAACCGGTGGGATCGATCTACATTAGAGAAGTTGCCATAAGAGATATTTTTCAGGCATCCCGTCACGCCGGCGGCCTGGTGCTCTTTCATTTTGGGCACATTGATGATCTTTGTAAACGTGTCCGCTACCCGTCTCGACATGAAAGACCTGGTGTCTTCTTCTCCGAAGAAGTCCACCTCCACGTATGTGTTCGGGTCATAGCCCAAAAGCGAACCTCGGGGACCGTTTTCGGCGGCCCAGGTCTGCACGCCAGCCGGGACAAAGCGGGTATAGCCAACGCTCTTCAACTGACCTTCGAAACGCTCGTAAATACAGATTTGCTCCCCCGGAACGCCAACAGCCATAAGGTTCTCAACGATACCGGCGACAATTTCGGGGCTGGACATGATGTGCGGAGCACCGGAGCAATTCACTTTAATACCTATGACGTCGCGCGGAGAGATAAAACGCGACCAGCAATCCTCGTCCCGGGTATGGCCGGTGAGCGACTGCATTCCGGCCGAAAGCATCTGTTTCACAACTGCCCTGTTCACGCGGGCAGTGCTGCTATCGATTGATTTGTCCGAATGTACTCTTACGACTTGGCCCTTGTAGGGACCCGGCATCCCAGGATTTGCGGAATGAGGAAAACGGCTATGAATCCTGTAATCCGGTATCGGTTCTTCCGCTGCTCGCGCAAGCAGCGAGCAGGGCGCCGCAAGGTAAAGAAACGAACGTCTATCCACCGATCAAGGTTACCAACTGGCCGCCCGAGTCTATTGAACCCAAGCGCAACTCGCGCCAGGTTCATCTTCACACATGAAAACCCGGAAACCTGGCTTTTTGTGCACGGAGGTCCAGCGCCGCCCTAAGATGTAATACGGCTTGGCCCAGGCCTCGCTATCGATGGTTCGCGGTGCGATTACCGATACCGAACGCATGCCTTGCACAGGATACCCGGTGCGCGGGTCCATAATATGGCTCCAGCGCTTCCCTTCGGCGTAGAAGAACTTCTCTTCACTGCCGGATGTAGATAACGATTGATTGCACAAGACAACGCTCTGAGCGCCCCCAACCGGCTTTCCGGGATTGTTCAGGTCGATGCGCCAGCCGTTTTCGTGCGGCGGAGCGCCGAGCGCATAAATGCTGCTGCCCGCGGCCGAAACGAGAGCGGCGGGTATGCCCGCTTTGCGCAGGATACTCACCATACGGTCAACCGCGTAGCCCTTCCCGATGCCTCCGGGATCGAGCTCGACCCCTTGTTTTGCGAAACGAACTGTCCGGGCTTTCGGATCGAGAGTGATGTTCCGATAGCCGACAAACTGAAGCACGGCCCGCACCTGCTCGCGATTCGCCAGATGGCCGCTGTGCTTATAAAAACCCCACACGTCCATCAGCGGCCCGACGGAAATATCGAATGTGCCCTCGCTCTCACGGCTATACTCCTGGCACGCGGCAAGCAGACGAAACAATTCGTCCGAAACGTGCACAGGCCGGAGTGCCGCCAAACGGTTCATCTCACTCCATTCGCTGTGCGGCTTGTAGTTGGAGAGCATCGCGTCCAGCCGGGCTGCTTCGTCGAGCGCGTCCGAAATAGCCGCGCGAACACGCTTACCATCGGAGCCATACGCGACCACGGCAATCAGGGATCCCATGGTATCGATGCTGCCTTCTTCCCGGACCCATTTGGCGCGATCCGATGGGGAACGTGCCCGGCCAATCAGTGGCGTCGAAGCAATCCAGACCAATGCCGCAAGAACGCCCGAACGGCTGAGCCTGTTCACGTTATAATCCTCCCATTTGGGCCGATACAAACATTTCGCTCTCTTCTGTTTGTTCGCGCCCGTAGCCTGGTTGTCAAGCGCGCGACCGTTGCATTCCGATGGCACGCCCGAGTTTCTTCGGCTGGAGGACAGTGCCGATCAGGACGCCTTTCGCCGTTGGTTCACATTCCTTGCAGAGGTTCAGTACTTTACTCCGGCCTCGCAGCGCCCGGCTGAGATTACGGATTGCGCGGCGCTGCTGCGGTACGCCTTTCGCGAGGCTCTGCGGTTACACGATGCGCGCTGGTCGGCGAACTCGCACCTCGTTCTGGTCCCGGCTCTCGAATCGGTTAGAAAGTACCACTACCCGCACACGCCACTGGGAGCGGCCCTCTTCCGCATCCGACCGGGCTCATGGTCACGATCCGACGTACATAATGGCGCTTTCGCTGAATTCGCCGACGCGGAAACACTCGAACGTTGGAATACATTCTTTGTCTCGCGCGAAATCGGGGATGCGCGACCGGGAGACATTCTCTTTTACCGCCGCGGGATAGATCAACCAATCTTTCATAGCATGATTTTTCTCGGAACGAGCCAGTTCACTCCAGGCAATACGCGGTATGTGGTCTATCACACCGGCTCGGACCGCAAGAAGGCCGGCGAAATCAGGCGGCTCTCGCTCGATCAACTCGCGCACTTTCCCGATCCGGAGTGGCAACCTGGATCTACAAATCCGACTTTTTTAGGCGTGTTCCGCTGGAACATCCTCAATACCGGCTCATGAGCACGATGCGGATCTCCGCGGCGATCGCGCTTCTCGCGCGCCTAGCATGCGCGCTCGCTATTGCCGCACCGCTGGTCTGCCAGGACGAAGCGCGGCCGTACTTCGCGATCTCGTCGGCCCGGACATTCGGCTCCACCGAAACGCCGGTAATCATGCTGAGCGGATGGCAGGTGGATGCTGTTCAGATTCGGGCCTACCGTATCAGGGACCCGGTAAAGTTCTTCAGCGACTTGCAAGAGCCGCATGGTTTCGGCAGCACTCAGCCGCGCGCCGGGAGAAGCCGCACTCTTCTCGAACGCATCCACAATTGGAAGCGCAGCGTGAGGCGCAGGATCCGTGTCGATCTGCGCAGCCAGTTTACCGAATCGCCGAGCGCGCATCTCAAGCGGCTCTTTCCCGGCAAACCGCCCGTTGTCTCGCAAAATCGGGCCACTTACTTCGCCGATGCGCCCGTTTTGAACCAGGACCAGTTACTGCTCTCGTTCATTCAGCCGTTGAATAGCAAAACGTCGTGGAGTTCCAGCACAGTTCCGATTCCCGTTAAGAACAAAGGCTTGTTTCTAGTGGAAGCGGTTCATGGAAACCTTCGCGCGTACACGATTCTGATGGTCTCGGATATCGTTCTGCTGACGAAGGCCGGACGCGATCACGTACTCGGCTGGGTCGCCGACCGCGTGACGGGCGAACCGATTGCCAACGCGAGCATCGTCGGCATGCCGCCGAAGGCAGAACCGGTGAGAGTGGCCACCGATGCGAACGGCGTCGCGGAATTCCCCGCCCCGAGCGCGGCGGCCGAAGACCTTCGCATGGTTGCGGCCCATGGGGCTGACTTCGCTCTTAACGATATCGGCAGTTGGACTTTTTCCTCCCGTACCCGCAACTGGACCGGTTACATCTACACTGAGCGACCCGTTTATCGGCCCGGAGATGCCATGCACTTCCGCGGAATTCTTCGCCAGCAGGCGGCTGTCGGCTACGAAATTCCAGTGAATCAAGGTGTCTCGGTTCAAATTGCCGATCCGGACAGCAAACCGGTCTATCAAAAGACCCTGACCACAACCGCGAACGGGATTATCCATGATGATTTCGCCGTGCCGAAGAATGCTCCGCTCGGCAATTACTGGATTCAAGTCAAGGCCGGTGAAAGCCAGATGAACGGCAACTTCGAGGTGCAGGAATACAAAAAGCCGGAATACGAAGTACGGGTGACGCCTGCTACGCCGCGCGTGCTGGAAGGAGAATCCGTCCAGGCGGCCATTGATGCGCGCTACTACTTCGGCGAGCCGGTTGCCAACGCCAAGGTCAAATACTCGGTTTATCGCAGCCGCTACTGGTTTCCGCTCTGGTATGACGCGGACGAGGAATCTGAGGGTCTGAATCCAGGCGATCAGTACGATGATGCCAGCAGTGAACTCATCACGCAGGCTGAAGGCCGGCTCGATCAGGAGGGGAAACTGCAGGTTACCATCCCAACCACGGTTTCGGATCACAAGATCGATTACCGCTACCGGGTCCAGGCGGAAGTTACCGATAAAGCCGGACGTGGTATTTCCGGAAGCGGATCGGTCATCGCCACGTACGGCAGTTTCGTCCTGAACGTTACACCGGACCGTTATTTCTTCGAGCCATCCACGACAGCGAGTTTCAAGGTGGAAGCGCGCGATTACGATAACAAGCCGGTGTCCACCACCCCCGTTCATCTCGAGCTTGTTACGTGGGATTGGCGGAATCGGAATAAAAAGGGGGAGATCCGGAGTCATGCGGATGCGCGGACGGATGCAAGCGGCGCTGCAACAACGGAGCTTCGCATCCCGGCGGAAGGCGGCTCCTACCGGGTGATCGCGACAGCGCGTTCTCCAGAAAATCGAACGGTAGAAAGCGAAAATTACATCTGGGTGTCGAGCGAAAATGAAGCTTCGCTCTGGGGCGGACCGGAGGGTGCGGTGCAAATCGTGCCGGATAAGAAGACCTATCAACCCGGCGACACGGCAAAGCTACTAGTTGTGACCGGTAGAGCGAAGACTCCGGTTCTGGTCACAATCGAAGGGCGGGATATCCGGTCCAAGACGGTGCTCCGCTCACAGGGAGCTACCGCTCTGTTTCAATATACGGTGAGCCAGGATGACGAGCCGAGCTTCTTCGTCAGCGCGCAATTCATCCGAAGTGGCCAGCTCTATCAAGGACAGAAGCGCGTCAAAGTTCCGCCGCTTGACCATGAGTTGAATGTCAAGTTGTCAACCGACAAGCCGCAATATCTACCGGGCCAAGGCGGCGTTTACAAAATCGACGTGACCGACTGCAACGGCAAACCCGCAGCAAAAGCCGATCTCAGCCTGGGTGTTGTTGATGAAGCAGTCTACGCCATCCGTCCGGACAACATGCCGGATATTGCCAGCTTCTTCTATTGGCGCGAATGGAACAGCGTATATACCGATAACTCGCTGACCTATTTTTTCAATGGCGAAGCCGGAACCAGGCGGATGCGTTTGGCGGAGCTTCGCGCCCCCACGCAGCTTGCGCAACTCAAGCCCGAGCGCCTGGTCCAACCAAAGGTCCGCAAAGCGTTCCCCGATACTGCCTTCTGGGCCGCCGATTTGACGACCGATTCCGCCGGACACGCCCAAGCCCGGGTGGAATTTCCCGATTCGTTAACTACCTGGCGCGCCACGGCGCGCGGGGTTGCGCCCGGTGATCGCTTTGGCCAGGCGGTTCTCAAAACGATTGTTCGCAAGAACCTCATTGTGCGTCTGGCGGTTCCGAGATTCTTTGTTCAAGGCGATGAAGTGGTGATTTCAGCCTTGATTCATAACTACCTGCAAACTGCGAAGCACGCTCGCGTGCGAGTGCAGATCGAGGGTCTCGACATTCTGGACGGCGCAACAACGCAGGAGGTGAATGTTGCGAGCCGGGGCGAAGCGAAGATCGACTGGCGCGTCAAGGCGCAAATCGCACGGCAGGCCAAGATCACGGCCGAAGCCCTGACGGATGAGGAGTCCGACGCTCTTGAACTGGATCTGCCCATACATCCTCCCGGTGTTCCGGTACGCCAAGCTAAGTCGGGCAGCATTTCGGACTCCGGATCCACGGGCTTTTCCTTCACATTTCCTGCCGATTCAGTTCCGGGATCGCGCTCGCTTTCGGTTCATTTATCGTCTTCCATCGCTGGCTCCATTTTCGGCGCGCTCCAGTACCTGACATCGTTTCCGTACGGCTGTGTCGAGCAGACTATGTCCAGCTTTCTGCCCGACATCATGGTCTCCAAGGCGGTCACCGAACTTGGCTTGAAGGAGCCGATCGATCCATCCGATCTGAATCAGAAGATTCAAGCGGGCCTGGATCGCCTCTACAGTTTTCAGCACGACGATGGAGGCTGGGGATGGTGGGTCAACGACGGCAGCCATCCGTTTATGACGGCGTACGTGGTGGCCGGCCTGTCCGAAGCACGCGAAGAGGGCATTGCTGTTAGAAGCGAGAGTATTGAGCACGGCGTCACGTGGCTGCGAAAGGCGCTTGCATCTGACGAGCAACTTGCTCCGGATCTGCGCGCTTACGTCGGATACGCTCTCGCTCTTGCCGGCCAGCCGGATACGGGGGCGCTTAATGCCCTTGATAAGAACAAATCCAAGCTTTCGCCCTATGGCAGCGCGCTGCTAGGCCTCGCGTTCGACAGCATCAAAGATTCGCGTTCGGCGGAGCTTGCATCGCAGCTGGAGAAAACGGCGCGTCAAAACGAAAGTGAAGCCTGGTGGCCCGCCAGGCGTGACGAAATGCTCGATTTCACGGCCGACGTAACTCCCGAATCGACGGCCTATGCCATGAAGCTCATCAGCCGCCAGTATCCGAACAGCGCCGTGCTGCCCAAAGCGGCTTTATGGCTGGTCAATCATCGCGACGAAGGCTATTGGTGGTCTTCGACAAAACAGACTGCGATGGTCATCTACGGGCTGGTCGATTACCTCAAAACAACAAACGAACTGCATCCGGATTTCACCGCCACTGTAGCCGTTAACGGCCAGGCTGCCGTTACACACACTTTCAATTCCGATGGCACCCCTGACACGGAGGTTGTCCTGGATGAAGCGAAGCTGGAGTCCGGCGCAAATCAAATTCAGGTGAACAGCCAAGGGCAAGGCCGGCTCTATTATTCGATTGCGGCAATTCACAATTCCAATCAGGCGCGTTTCGAAAAACAAGGCGCGATCTCGCTCAATCTTCTGCGGGACTATTTCCGTCTCGTGCCAACTAAGACTGGCGATCATATCGTTTATGAGCTTGCTCCGGTCGAGGGGACTGTTGCGCAGGGTGACACAATCGCTGTTCGGCTTACGGTGACGGGCTCAGACTGGCGCTATCTTATGGTGGAAGATCCGATCCCTGCCGGGACCGAATTTATCGAGCAGGATAACCTGTACCAGATCGCGAACAAGCCGCCCTGGTGGCAATACTGGTTCACGCGCCGCGAGCTGCACGATAATCGCATGGCGATTTTCCAGACATATTTCAATGAAGGCCAGCAGCAATACTTTTACCTTTTGAAGGTGGTCAACCCCGGGTTATTCCACGTCAGCCCCGCCCGGGTGCAACCCATGTACCAGCCCGAGCATCAGGCCACTACCGAAGCACGCACACTGGAGGTCAAGTGAACCGATCGACTACAAACCTCGCCGTTGTTCATCTGATCGGAAATGCGCTGCTACTCTACCTTGGCTATCGCTGGCTCGGGATGAGCGAATCGGACGGCCTGCATCTGCTTGGCAGTATCGTGGTTTTTCTTATATTTGTGTTCGGCGCACTCTGGCTCCACGGGACAGCTTTCGCACACTTCGATGGAACTGCGAACCGGAGCTTCAGCCGTGCTGCCTTACGAACCCTACGCCATCTTGCACCTCTGTTTGTGCTGGGGGTTCTGGCGGCGGTGATCTACGGGATGCTCGGGTGGTGGCACGATTCGCTCCAGCACAACGCATTCGTAATCGGCTCGTACACGACCATGAAACTCCGCAAACCGGTCCCGCCTTCGTCGGTTGAACGCTGGTTTCACGCCTTCATTTGGATTTTGCGCTGGGTCGTGGTACCGGTCATCTTGCTGCCGCTCGCCGCCGGTGCAGCCGCGGATGGCTGGCGCGGAATTCGCTGGCGATCGCTCGTGCCTGGCCGGCGGATTCTTTACTGGATAGAAGTTTGCGCGCTGCTGCTGTGCGCTATCTGGGTACCGCTGGGGCTCGTCCATTGGATTCCGCCCTTGAGCGGCTTCAATGGTCAGTTTGCGAGCCTCGCGGTGCGGCTTGGCACTGGCTATCTGCTGTTCGTGGCCGCGCTACTCTCGCTCGAGTTCTTCACTTCCTCGGGGAGACCGCGGGCCACCCAGATCAGGACGGCATCTGCCCCGTAGCGTTTGGCCAGGCCGCGCACACGTGCTTCGGCGGCTTCGTAGGCCTGCTCGGCTCTTTTACGGTCTACGCGTTGAAGCAGATCGTGCGGCGGAGAGGTGACGAAAAACTCGCCGTCGGAACTGCGGCCAGAGGCCTGCCCCACTGCGCTCAGCCACTCCACCAGACCCTCGCGAAACCAAACCGGCAGTGCCGGAGCCGCGTGCGCCTCAACCATCACGTGCAAGATTTCGTGCCGGAGCGTCTGGCGGAGCGCTCCGCGGCTATCGAGGATATCCGGGGGCTGCAGATCGATATTCCGTCCGGAAGTTCGCGCCGCAACCCAACCCGGCTCACCGGTGGCATTACGAAACGAATCGAGATCGGGATAAGCACGGATTATGATCTCGCGATTGCTTTCCCAGCCGAGCCTGGACTGCCACTCGCGCCGCAGTTGTTCCGCTATCGACAGCAGCTTGCGGTCGGAATCCGGCCGCATGGTGAGGACGGCGATGCCTTCGCCGCCCAGCCGTGTCCACTGAAAATCGCGCGCCGTGATTCCAACTGACGTGCCCGGGTAATAGAAGGCAAGAATCTCTCGATACGAAAATCCTTCGGCTGCCATCTCGTCCGCGCCACGCTGGCACAAACCTACTCCGTGCCCTTCGCCCGAACCACGAAACGAGATTCGCCCTCCATAGGCGCGCACTTCATAGTGGTCGCTGCGCAGCGTGTTCCATCCGATCTCCCTTCCCAGGGCAAACCGAAGCGAACCGGCGCTCAGGAGAACCTGCCCGCGCCCGGTCAAAAGAAGCGTTTTCGCTCTCCCCGAGCTTGTCCGATCCACGACCGCGATGGTTTCGAGCGTGTCCGGCGACTGCAACCCGGAAGCCTTCAAGGCCGCGGCGATCTGCTGCGGGGTGCCCGACCAGGTCCACTGCTGAGGATCGCGTCGAACACAATGCGGATCGGAGTGAACACGCAGGTACGGCGCGCTGAGATCCGGCCATACGGCTTTCCCCGCCTCCGTTTCGCCGCCGCAGCTTCGCGCGTATACCGAAAGGGCCGGCTGGCCCCGAAACCACAGAATCTCCCCGGCGGTTGCCCGTACGGCGTCTCTCAAGCGCACCGTGATAGCGCGGGCATCTACTCTCTGGCAGTGTGTTGTTGCGCAAAAATCGAATCCTTCCGTTGCATGGCGTCCGCGCATCCGCGCCGCGTAGGTTCTGGCCGCAACTGCCATGGCTTTCAATGCCTCATCATTCTGAAACGTGCCGGCTTCGCCGGCCAGAACAGCGGATACATACTGCTCCGACGGCAGCGTGATTACGCGATTCCCTTCATTGGCGGTCAACCGGACCCGATAAGCAATTTCCGCCGGACACAAGAGCGCGCCGGTCAGAAGCACGATCAACAGGCGCATCAGGCCCGGGCTCCAAAATATTCGCGGAGCAACCGGCCCGCGACGGGCGCCGCGTCGGACCCGCCGGATCGGCCTTGTGCTAACACTACGACCGCGACCTCCGGCAAAAGGCTGGGTGCGAATCCTGCGAACCACGCCGCCTGGAAACCTGACGGCATCCGCACGCTTCCCGTTTTTCCCGCCACTCGCACACGCTGCAGCCGGGCGCGTTGCGCGGTACCGAACTCCACCGCTCCTTCCATGCCTTCGATAATCGGCCGCATTTTCGGATCGGCACTTCGACGCGCCATGCGCCGGTAAGCAGCCAACAATCCAAGCGGCGTTGCCGTAACCCCCTGTTCACCCAGTGCCTGCAGTTGCTGTTCTGCTCCGGTTTCCGCGCCCGCGAAACCAACGGCCTCCGTGCCCGGCAGCAAGCCACTCCGCGATGCCAGCCCATACCGAAGCAAAGCTTCTTCCAATTCACCCGGCGCGAAACGCTGCGCGAAGTGGGCCACAGCGCAGTTGCATGAATAGGCGATGGCCCTGCTGACGTTCATCGGAACGGGTACTTTCGGATGCGAACAATTGAGGCTTCGCCCAGCCAGAATGAGCTGCCCTGGGCACTCAAACTCTTCGTTCTCGTTCACTTTTCCCGCATCCAGCAGCGCAAGCAGGCTCAGCGGTTTCACGGTGGAGCCTGGCGCGCCCAACCATCTTTTCGCGATTTCGCTCCCTTGACATGTCAGAACCCGGCGCTCCCTGATGCTCATCAGAATGTTCGCCACGCGCGGCGATGCTCCCGAACACCCGAATACAGAGGCCGCGAATGCAGCCAAAATATCCCTTCGCCGCGGCTGTTCGTTAGAATCCAACGTGAGAGCCCCTAATGAATCCAACAACCATCAATGACGCCAGTTCCCTCACCCCGGAACAGATCGGCCCCGCCATCATGGAGGAATTACGAAACACTCCGTTCATTGATGTTCACACACATTTGTTCATGCCCTCCCTGGGGAACCTCGGCTTGTGGGGTATTGATGAACTGCTGACCTATCATTATCTGGAAGCGGAATTGTTCCGGTTCTCTTCTGTCACTCCGGATCAGTATTGGTCTCTTAGCAAACGTGAGCAGGCGGACCTCATCTGGCGGACTCTCTTCGTTGAAAATACGCCGCTATCGGAGGCGACGCGCGGAATTGTCGCGGTGTTGGCCGCGTTCGACCTCGACACGCGCGCGAAGGACCTTCGGGAAGCTCGGGCGTTTTTCCAAAATCAGAAGCTCGAAACACACATCCAGCGCGTATTCGAACTCGCGGGCACCAGCGAAGTTGTGATGACAAACGACCCGCTGGATCCAGCCGAAGCGCCTCTCTGGGAGAAGAGCCCCAAGCCCGACCGCCAGTTTCATGCCGTCCTGCGGCTCGATCGCATATTGAACAAATGGCAGCAGCACTGGAAGCAAGTATCCGAAGCCGGCTACAGGGTCCAGGAGAACTTGACGGGGCAAACCATAGCGGAAGTTCGACGCTTCCTTGCGGACTGGTTCCGGCGTATGCAACCTGTCTACATGGCTTGTTCTCTGCCGGACACCTTCCAGTTCCCGGAAGACAGCGCGCGAGCCGAACTGCTGAAGCAAGCGGTTCTGCCATCGTGCCGTGAATTAGGCATCCCGCTCTCATTGATGATCGGCCCTCGCTATCAGGTGAATCCGGCCATACGGCTGGCGGGCGATGCCGCCGGTAAGGCCGATCTGCGCGCTGTCGAACATCTTTGCGTCCAGTTCCCGGAGAATCGCTTCCTCATCAGCGTACTGAGCAGAGAGAATCAGCATGAACTGTGCGTTTATGCCAGAAAATTCGCAAACCTGCTGCCGTTCGGATGCTGGTGGTTTCTGAACAATCCCTCGATTGTCGAAGAAATCACGCGCGAACGCATTGAGATGCTGGGAGCAAGCTTCATCCCGCAGCATTCGGATGCGCGCATTCTGGAGCAGGTGATCTACAAGTGGCGGAATACGCGCCGCACGATGGCTCCCATTCTGACGAACAGTTATGAACTGCTGGCGCGAGATGGACGCGGCGTGACGAGAGCGGAAATCCATCGCGACATCGACAAGCTGTTTCGAAGCAATTTTGCGCAGTTCGTCCATCTGAAGGACAGGAATGACCACGCCGGAGCCGCTTAGACCGGAAACCGCCCCACGGACAAAAATAGCGGGACATCTGCGCTGGTACGTGTGCGGGCTGCTTTTTTGGGCATCCACCGTAAACTACATCGACCGCCAGGTACTTGGAATTCTGAAGCCGGTTCTGACGCATGAGCTCGGCTGGAACGAGGCCGATTACGGCTGGGTAGTGTTCGCGTTTCAATGCGCCTACGCGGTGATGATGCCCATCGCGGGCCGCCTGCTGGATTGGTTGGGCACCCGGGTGGGATATGCGCTGGCTGTCCTGGTCTGGAGCGCGGCCGCGATGAGTCACGCTCTGGCTCGCAACCTGGTACAGTTCGCGATGGCACGCTTTGTACTGGGATTGGGCGAAGCGGCCAATTTTCCGGCGGCGATCAAAACGGTTGCAAACTGGTTCCCCAGACGCGAGCGGGCGCTGGCAACGGGCATCTTCAATAGCGGAACGAATATTGGAGCGCTGGTTGCTCCTCTTCTGGTCCCGTTCGTTGCCGCGCGCTTCGGCTGGCGTTCTTCGTTTCTGGTGACGGGTGGCCTTGATCTGCTCTGGATCGTCGTATGGCTGGCAACCTATCGACCGCCGCGAAAGCAGAAGTGGCTCTCACCGCAAGAGTTGGCGTTCATCGAATCCGACCAGGAAATGGAGCCCGCGCGCCGGATTCCATACGCGCGGCTCCTGCGGACTCGCGCGGCCTGGGCTTTTCTGCTGGGGAAGTTTATGACGGACCCAGTCTGGTGGTTTTATCTTTACTGGCTTCCCGGATTTTTACATCAGAAGTACGGACTCGATTTAACCCACCTGGGTCCGCCGCTCATAGCGGTTTATCTATTCGCGGATGTGGGATCCGTCGGTGGAGGTTGGTTGTCGTCGCGGCTTCTGGCCCGCGGATTCAGCGTTACCGGCGCGCGCAAAATCGCGCTGCTGACCTGCGCGCTGGCCGTTGTACCCGTCGCGTGCGTCATCCTGACCGGCGGGAGACTGTGGATCACTGTCGGGCTCATCGGTCTCGCTGCAGCAGCCCACCAGGGCTGGTCGGCAAATCTCTTCACCATTCCGTCGGACACGTTCCCGCGCTCGGCCGTGGGTTCAGTTGTCGGGCTGGGCGGCTTCGGAGGAGCCGTGGGCGGGATGCTGGTGGCGCCGGCGGTTGGATACTGGCTTGACTTTTCACACGAAGCATACGGACCGCTATTCATTGTTGCGGGGATCGCCTACTTGTGCGCGCTCCTCGTCATTCATTTACTGCTGCCGAGGTTCCAGCAGGTAGAAGTGTAGCGAAAAGCCGCTAGTTTCTTGACGGCCTTTTCAGGTACAATCCCGATAGTGTCGGTTATCGAACAGAGAGGGTCGCCCAGCAATCAGGAAATTCCGCACCTGGCCACCGAGGTTGCGCTTGCACAAACCGAGCGGCGGCTCCAGGCAATCCTGGACAATTCGACCGCCGTCATTTTCGTGAAGGATCTGGAAGGACGCTACCTTCTGGTGAACCACCGCTTTGAAGAACTCTTCCATCTCAGCAAAGACGATATTGTTGGCAGAACCGACCATGAGATCTTTCCCGAGCAAACTGCGATTCGATTTCGGGAAAACGACCAGCGGGTGCTTGCGGCGAACGAACCGCTGACAGTTGAGGAGTATGCGCCGCAGGATGACGGAATCCACATCTTTCTCTCGATTAAGTTCCCCATCCGCGGTCACGACGGGGCGATCGCTTCCATTTGCGGGATTGCCACGGACATTACTGAGAGGAAACAGCTCGCAGAGGCGAGTTTGCGCCTCGCGGCGATTGTAGAAAATTCCGAAGACGCAATTTACGCGAAGGATCTGAACGGTGTTGTCACGACCTGGAATAAGGGAGCCGAGCGCATCTTTGGCTATGCCGCCGCTGAAGTCATCGGCAAGCCGGCCTCTATACTGATTGCGCCGGATGGAACCGACGACTTCCCCGAGATCCTTAATAGGATTCGCGGAGGCCAGCGAATCGAACACTACGAAACTCGCGGGCGCAGAAAAGACGGGCAGATTATCGATATCTCGCTGAGCGTTTCACCGATCCGCGACGCATCGGACCGCATTATTGGCGTCTCCAAAATCGCCCGCGACATCAGCGAGCGGAAACGAATCGAAAGTGAGAATGCGCGACTATTTGAGCAGGCGCAGCGCGCTCAAAGCGACTTGAAACGGTCCAACGAGGAACTCCGGCGCGTGAATGAAGCTCTTGAGACGTTTGCCTACTCGGCAAGCCATGACTTGCAGGAGCCGCTCCGTACGATTCGCATTTCCGCTCAACTGCTGGAGCGCCGTTGCGGAGGTGAACTGCAAGGCGATGCCCAAGAGTGTCTCAGCGGGATTTTGCAAGCGTCGCAGCGCATGCAGGACCTTACCCGGGATCTTCTCAACTACGCAACGATTACCGGCGCTCCCGAAGGGCCGCCGCCCAGCGTTGATTCGGGAAGCGTCCTGGCGGCGGTGCTCGAAAATCTCAAGGGCCAGGTGGAACAGACTGGAGCAGAGGTTATTTCGGGCCGGTTGCCGATGGTTTCCGCACACGAAAATTACCTCGCACAATTGTTTCAAAACCTGATCAGCAACTCTCTGAAGTATCGAAGCGCCCGGGCGCCTCGTGTACAGATCTCGGCGGAACAGGATGACGCCGGCTGGCGCTTTTCTGTTGCTGACAACGGAATCGGCATTGACCGCAAGTACTCCGAAAACATTTTCGGACTTTTCAAACGGTTGCATACCAGAACCCAATATCCGGGAAGCGGCATCGGGTTGGCAATCTGCCAACGGATCGTCGAACAGTACGGGGGCCGAATTTGGCTGGAAGCCTCTGCGCCCGATGAAGGATGCACCTTCTGTTTCACCTTGCCGGCAGGAGTCGAGTAGTTCGTCCGTTCAACGCCGCTTAACGGCTTCCAACTCTTCCAGCGTGCGCGGCCAATCTGAGCCCAACAGCCGGGACAAGCTGCGATCTGCGAGCACCCTGCTGCCGGTCTGGCATGGCGCACAGTAGTTTGTTTCGTTATCGGCATAGCGGATGCGGAGAACTTTTGCGCCGCACCTCGGACACAACTGCCCGTAGCGACCATGGACGGCCATGCCTTCACGGAACGCCGTGACCTTTTCGGGAAAGCGATGTTTCGCTTCGGCTTGTAACCGTTCCACCCAGATTCCAAGAACGCTGCGCGCGGCTGCGAATAGCCGTTCCCATTCCCGCGATGACAGTTTTCGCGTCTGCGCGATAGGAGAAAGTTGCGCGGCGTGCAGGATTTCATCGGAGTATGAATTGCCGATCCCATCAACCAGATGCGGATCGGTAAGCGCCCGCTTGAGCGTATGATTTTCAGCCGCGAGCGCCGAACGAAAGGAATCCAAATCAGCCGTGAAAACATCGATTCCCCCGGGATCCACCGTATGCAAGCCTCGCTCGCCCTCCAGCAAGTGCAACGAAGCGCGCCGTTTCGCGCCCGCTTCGGTCAGCGTAAGGGAGCCTGCTGGAAAATCGAAGGCTGCCAGATTCTGCCGGCCCGCCAGCGCGACGTGCGGAGGCCGCCAGTGCAGCCGCCCGGCAATCATTAAGTGCAGCACCAGCCACAGGTCGCCCTCTAATCCAATTGCAATCCGTTTCCCGATCCGGCGCAGTTTCCCGACGATGCGGCCCTCCGTATTGGCCAAGGAAGGCTCCGTAGTTCGCAAAAGAAAAGGGCTCGCGAGGCGGACACGCTCGAGAGATTGGCCGACTATGCGCGGCTCGAGCGCAGCGATGTACGCCGTGATATCGGGCAGTTCCGGCATGTGCTAATGCAAAAAGGATAAACTTTTCAAAGGCGTCAGGTAAACGAGATCGATGACTTCGAACCGAGGTAGCACGCTTGCGGCCGGTATAGCTGTGCTTCTCCTATGGTCTGTGAATCAGTGTCCGGCCCAAAGCGGCGGCGCGGTTCAGTTTCAGAACGATATTGCCCCCATTCTGCAACAGTCGTGCGGAAAGTGCCATACCGGCGACATGGCTATGGGGAAACTGCGGCTCGATTCCCAGGCTGCGATCTTGAGCGGTGGAGTATCGGGACCTGCAGTGGTAAATGGAAACAGCGGCAGCAGCCTGCTGGTTAAGCGCATTCTTGGCCTTACGGATGCTCCACGGATGCCGATGGGCGGAGATCCGCTGGCGCCCGCGCAGATACAACTCATTCGAAGATGGATCGACCAGGGGAACATCCATCCCGAAGCAGCCTCAATACCGCGGCCCAGGACGGCGCCCGGTCAAGCATCTCCCGTCTTTGCGAAAGAAGTCCGGCCGATTCTCGCGGCGCGCTGTTATTCCTGTCACGGTCCCGAGGTTCAGCAAAACGGATTGCGCCTGGATTCGCTTACTGGAATCCTGAAAGGCAGCGATTACGGAAAGATAGTCGTCCCGGGGCGCAGCGGAGACAGCCGGATTGTGCGCCGCCTGCTCGCGCAGGAGCGGCCGCAGATGCCGTATGGAGGTCCGCCGCTTTCAAACGAGCAGATTGCGACGATTCGCCACTGGATCGATGCCGGAGCGCCCGGACCTGACGATACGACTCCGCTCGCCGCCCCCAGGCCGGCAAAGCACTGGGCCTACGTAAAGCCTTTCAGGCCGGACGTGCCTCAAGTGAAGGATGCCGCCTGGTGCCGCAACCCCATTGATAAGTTCATCCTGCAAAAGCTCGAAAAGGAAGGCTTGAAACCGTCTCCGGAGGCGGACAGAACCACTCTGATCCGGCGCGTCTACCTCGATTTAACCGGCCTGCCGCCTTCGCCGCAGGAAGTGGATGCATTTGTTGCCGACCATAGCGCGGACGCCTACGACAAGGTTGTGGACCGGCTTCTGGCATCACCGCACTATGGGGAGCGTTGGGCGCGGCAATGGCTGGATCTGGCTCGGTACGCCGACAGCAATGGATATGAAAAGGACCGCGAACGCACCGCCTGGGAGTATCGGGACTGGGTGATTCGGGCGCTGAATGCCGATATGTCATTCCGCCAGTTCACCATCGATCAGATTGCGGGCGACATGCTTCCGAATCCCACTAACGACCAGTTGATCGCAACCGGCTTCAACCGAGACTCGATGCTGAACCAGGAAGGCGGCATCGATGTGAATGAATACTATTGGTACAGCCTGGTAGACCGCGTGAACACAACGGCTTCCGTGTGGCTGGGGAGCACGCTCGGTTGCGCACAGTGCCACAACCATAAGTTCGATCCCTTCACGCAGAAGGACTACTATCGTTTTCTGGCCTTCTTCAGCAACGGCGAACACCACGTGGCAGGAACAGGCGATCACTGGATGGAAGAGCCGGAACTGGAGCTGCCCACTGCCGAACAGGCGGAGAAGAGCAAGGAACTGCGCGGAGAAATTGCCACTCTGCAGAAAACGCTGGATACGCAGACCCCGCAGCTTGATACGGCGCAAACCGCTTGGGAGCAGCAATTGCGCAAGGCGGAGGGGCGCTGGCAGGTGTTGTCACCGGACCGCTATGAATCTGGCGGAGGCGCAAGTCTGAAACTGCTTCCGGACGGCTCTATTCTGGCTGGCGGGGAGAATCCCAACGCGGACACGTACACGATCACTGCGAAGACGCGTGCAGCTTCTATTACCGGAGTTCGGCTGGAAGTTTTGCCGGATCAAAGCCTGCCGCATGGCGGCCCAGGTCGCGATCCGAACGGCAACTTCTTCCTGAGCAATTTCGATATCGAAGCGGCGCCGCTCACTGATCCGCAGGCAAAGCAAGCCGTGCGATGGAAGTCGGCGGAAGCCGACGAGTCTCAGGACGGATATTCAGTGACAAACGTTGTTCGCAAAAAGCCCGGACAACTGGCCGGTTGGGCAATAGACGAAGGTGATGCCAAATCCATCCGGAGGCAGGCGGTCTTCGTACCGGAAGCGCCCATCGGATCGGGTGACGGAAGCATCCTTACCATCACACTGAAACACCAGATGCGGCACGCATCCCGGAATATCGGGCGATTTCGGATTTCCGTTACGACAACCGGCGATCCTGCATTCATCGTGCGGATTCCGGCTTCTGTTCATCCATTGCTGGATGTGCCGGCAGGCCGGCGAACGCCTGCGGAGAGCGCCGCGCTGGCGAAGGCGTTTCGCGCAGTCGCGCCGGAACTGGAGCCTACCCGGAAACAGATTTCCGACCTGAACACCGAGCTGAAGAAGTTGGGAATCGTCACCGCGATGATCATGCGCGAACAAGGCGGGTTCACACGCCCGG
>JAICXK010000344.1 GCA_025980435.1 Bryobacteraceae bacterium | reverse complement strand
ATCTGTACGTTCAGTTCGCTTCTCTGTGCCTGGAGCACAAATCGTTCCGCGTGGGCATCGACATGATCAATGCCGGCCTTTCGCGGATGCCGCAATCCGCCAAGCTCTATCTGGCGCGCGGCGTGATGTACGTTCAAGAGGGCAATTACGACGACGCCGATAAAGACTTCGCCAGAGCCGAAACGCTGAATGCCCCAGAAGCTGCCGGAGCAGGCGCGCAGGTACTTTCCCAGGTGCAAGCGAACCGCTTGGATGACGCGCTCCGAACTCTTGACGCGCAGATCAAGCGTCATCCGAACAACGCGTTCTTTCAATATTTGCTGGCTGAAATTCTGGCTAAGCGCGGCGCGCAGCCGGGAACGGCGAATTTCGCCCGAGCGATCGCCGCGGGCGAGCGAGCAGTTCAGTTGAATCCAGGCTATGTTCTGGCGCGAGATGTTTTGAGCAGACTCTACCTTGAATCCGGAAAGACGCAGTTAGCGATCGAGCAGTGCCGGAAGGCGCTCGCAACGGATCCAAACGACGAGACCGCACTGTACCGGTTGATCCGCGCCCTAAAAGCTTCCGGAAACAAGCAAGATGCAGGTGAAATTCCGGCGCTGATAAGACGCCTGTCGGAGGCGCGACGCATCGCACAGAAGCGCGAAGCCGAGGCCAGCCGGTACAGGCTGGTCGAAGAGCGGCCTCCGGCTTCCTCCGGGCCCACCCCGAATTGAGGCAGGCCCACGCGGCCATGCTCGCCCTGGAAACCGTGAAAAAATTGGCTTGCAAGCGCTTACAGTTCCGGATATAGTAGGGATCACACGTTAAGGGGGTCCCTCGTGAAAACAGCGGCCGTTCGGCGCATTCTCTATCCCATCTCTCTGCTAACTTTCTTTTCTTCTCTCTGTTTCGCTCAATTCAGCGGAAGCATTCAGGGTGTCGTGCTGGACCCAAGCGGCGCGGCCATACCGAACGCGACCGTGACGCTGCTGAATACGGCGACTCAGGTAACCCAGCAAACGACTAGCACCTCGGGCGGGGAATATAAGTTCACAAGCCTGGCGCCAGGTCAGTATAAAGTCTCCGTCTCAGCAAGCGGATTCGCCCGGATGGATGTGCTGACCACGCTCGAAACCAGCCAGACCCTGAACCTGCCGCTTTCGGTGAAACTCGCGGGGGCAAGCCAGGCTGTCGAAGTAACGGCGGAAACTCCCGTCGTCAACACGGCCGAGACGCGCAATCAAATGACTCTTGAAACGCAGACGCTGTCTGCCCTGCCCCTGGCCGGACGCAACATGATTTCTCTTGTGACCCTGGCGCCCGGGGCGGTGGGCGTGGGCACTTCCGCCGGCGGTAGCCCTGGTTCGGGAGTCGACAATTACTCCACGGAAACGCAAGTGGACGCCAGCGCGAACGGCCAGGGCAGCGTCGGCAATATGTTCATTGTCGATGGACTGGACGTTACCAGCGCCATCCGGCCGGGCGTTCTGAACCTGACTCCGAATCCGGATTCCATTCAGGAGACCAGTATCCAGACCAACACGTTCACGGTCGATTATGGACGCGCAAGCTCAATCCAGATGGTGATGACGACGAAATCCGGAACCGATCAGTTCCATGGCAATGTCGCCGACTATTTCACGAATCAGCATCTGTGGGCAGGAACCGAGTTTGTCCATAACTATTCGCCCTTTCATAGCAATAATATGTCGGCGAGCCTTGGCGGCCCGATTATTCCTCATCATCAATTTTTCTTCTTCGGCTCGGTTGAGCCGCTGTGGTCATCAAATTCAACCGGAAACAATCTGACGACTTTTGAAGATCCCGCGTTTACGGCATGGGCCAGCCAGAACTTCCCGAACACAATCGGCACGAAACTGCTCACCAGTTATAGACCGAGCGGGGGAACGCCGGCAGGTGTCTCCGCGACCGCGGCGCAATTATTTCCAGGAACGTGCGGTACGGCCGCAGCCGCCAATATACCGTGCGGCCTCCCGGTTCTGGACAATGGCGTCTTCAATTCGAGCAGTTACCGTAATGGCACGCAATGGAACATCCGAATCGATAAGTATTTTCAGAACGATCGTATCTATGGAACATTCTATAAGACGGACCTTAGTTACGGTAATTCCAGAATCAGGCCCGCATTTACTTCAACGAACGAAACCTATCAGCACGCCTGGCAAGTGAATGAAACGCATACATTCTCGCCGTCTACTTTGAATGAAGTGGCGTTTGCAACGAACTCCGTGGAGGGAATCACTCCGAAAACCGGCTTATTCTCCGTGCCGGTTGTCAATGTAACGGGGCTCGGGGAGGGCTTCGGCACCGGATTCGCAGGCGGCGATTTTATCCAGCACAACTACCATTGGCGCGATGTCCTGACGCATATACAGGGCGGCCATAGCATCAAAGCCGGGTATGAGGGCTGGTTCGGCGATGATGTGGAGAAGTTCCAAGGGCCGTACTCGCAGCCGACCTTCCAGTACAACAATCTGATCGATCTGGTCACCGACAAGCCTTTTACGGAATCAGGAGTAGCCTACAACCCGCTAACCGGCAAACAAACGCTCTGGGATTGGAATGCCGCGGGCCGGACCTGGGGGTTGTTCCTTCAAGACACCTGGCAGATCAAGCACAATTTGACCATGAACTACGGCGTTCGCTGGGATGATTTCGGGAATCCTTACTCGCGAAGCCCGCAAACCGTGTTTTCGAACTTCTATTTTGCGAACGCATCGAATATTACTGACCGGATTGCAAACGGAGTGATGATGCCCAAGCCAAACGCGCTGTTGGGGTCCATCTCGAATGTCTGGAGTCCGCGGGTTGGAATTGCATGGAGCCCCGGTGCGCATGGAGATTGGGTCATCCGAGGGGGTATTGGCGTTTACCATAACTGGCCGACGCTGGCAAATGTACAGGAACAGTATCGAGGGAATCCGCCCGGCTTGATTATCCCCACTTTCTATTCGACAAAAGGCGTGCCGCCTCTGCTGAGCTTCGGCACGAACAATACGACGCCGCCATTCGGATTCACTTATCCCAGTTTGCCTGCAACCCAACTCGATGCTCACGGCGGATTGGTCGGGCTGAATTTTGCGGTTGGCGCTATTGATCCGAATCTGAAGAGTCCGGTCGTCTATAACTACGCCACGACGATAGAACGCAGAATCGGCCGGAATTACGCCATTAGCGCCGGTTACTCGGGATCCCGCGGTACGGGGCTTCTTTCGGGCGGCGGCCAAACCACCGCAGTCAGTTATGGAGTAGACATCAATGCTTATGCCGGCGATCTGATCCAACACAATAGCCTGGTGCCAACACGCGTTAATCCGAGTTTCGGGCCTATCAACTACACTGCCAACGACAGAATGTCCCGTTACAACGCCTTCATCACCACGTTTACCGGAAGGTTTAGCCGAAGCGGGTTTCTGAGCGCCTCGTACACAAGATCCTCTTCGAAAGACGACACGCAAGTCTATCCTTCCGCATGGAATCC
The DNA here is from genome assembly GCA_025980435.1 of Bryobacteraceae bacterium. Taxonomy (GTDB): domain Bacteria; phylum Acidobacteriota; class Terriglobia; order Bryobacterales; family Bryobacteraceae; genus Bog-105. The sequence goes on along the minus strand of JAICXK010000344.1, from coordinate 1,125 downwards.
CGGAATCTGGTACGGCCCGTCGGTATGGGATGCTCCGAACCGGTTCTCGCTGACAGGGAATTATCAGTTGCCTGGGCTGCAACAGGGACATGGAATTCTCGGTCACATTACGGGCGGATGGTCCATCAGCGGGACCACCATTGTCCAGAGCGGCTACCCGTTCAATATCTACACCAATGCTGCCTTCGCTCCCATCAGCAACTCCGCGGGCCAGTTCGTAGGGTATGCCCCGGGCAGCGGCGACTATAACGCCGATGGAGATAATTACGATTTTCCCGACGTGAACAGCTACAAGCAATCGACCAGCCGCCAGGCGTTTCTGAACGGCTTGTTTCCGGCTTCCGATTTCCCTGCCCCTGCTTTCGGGACGAACGGAAACGAAAAATACAATCTGTTCCGCAATCCGATGTACTTTGAAACGGATGCAAGTCTCCTCAAAGACACCGCAATCACGGAGCGATTGAAGCTGCAACTTCGCTTCGATTTCTTTAACCTGTTCAATCGGGCCAACCTATACAACGTCGACTCGAATCTTTCGAGCGGCACATTTGGGAAAGCGACCAGCCAGTACAATCCGCGCTGGATTCAGTTGGGCGCCAATTTGACGTTCTGATCACCCCCAATTGAGACGGCGGGTTCGAGTACATGAATCAGAGTCCCCTTTCGCTCGCAGTCCAGGGCCGAAACCGAGCTGTAAGCATGGCGTGCGAAGCACGTCTGCTTTAGCACCTGAGCGAACTTGACGGTACTTCCGCGGTCATGCGTCGCTTACGCTCCGGGCTCGGATTCAGCACTTTGCAGAAACGGAAGATGACGCGGTATTCCCAACTTTTGCTTAAGTAAATGACATTGGGCATTTAGCCTTTCTTTGCTTGCTTGAGAGACTTCTGCACGGGTTGCTACCCGCGCCCCTTGCCCTCTGGATCCGCCCAGCACGTCACTGGCAATGCGAGCCTGGTGAGATGCTGGAGGCGAACGTCCATCGGGAGGTTCAGGCGACTCAGCCTGCAAGTTGGCGGCATGACGACAAAAACCTGGAGAGCAATCGCGATAGTCTCGACGCTCGCTCTCCTCTTCCTGTTACTCACATCCTACTTTCATCTTTGGCTTAAACCGTCCGTAAGT
>JAICXK010000282.1 GCA_025980435.1 Bryobacteraceae bacterium | reverse complement strand
TCGGGAATAACGAAGTCCAGCGGGGCATGCTCCTGTTTTAACGAGCCCACGGCGCTAAGCGAGAGGATGCGCTCGACGCCGAGCATTTTCATCCCAAAAATGTTGGCGCGAAAATTCAACTCCGAGGGAGAGATGCGGTGCCCGCGCCCGTGCCGCGAGAGGAAAGCGATTGTTTTACCTTCAAGCCGGCCGACAACGTAGGCGTCAGAGGGGTCTCCGAAAGGCGTAGAGAGCTTGACCTCTTCCTCGGCTTCGAAGCCGGGCATGGAATAGAGGCCGCTGCCCCCGATAATGCCGATCTGTGCTGTGTGTTTCAAATTAGCTCCATGGTGTTTACTTCTGGATCAGCTCCAGAAGCACTCCGCCGGTTGAGGCCGGATGCACAAAGGCGTAGGTGTGACCCCCGGCGCCCGGCCGCGGCTCGTTCAAAAGCCGGGCTCCGCCGTGCTTTAGCCGCTCGATCGTTAACGCAAGATCCTCGACCCGAAGCGCGATGTGATGCAAGCCGGGACCTCTCTTCTCGATAAATCTGGCAATCGGCGAATCGCTGTCGGTAGCTTCCAGCAGTTCGATCCTGGGTGCGCCGGCTGGCAGCATAGCGACATTTACCCGCTCTTCTATCACGGTCTCCCGGCCGATTACCGTCATGCCGAGCGACTGTTCATAAAACCGGAGCGCTTCATCGAGACTGCGAACTGCAATGCCCAGGTGATCGACTTCCATGCTCATACAAGAACCGCCTTCAGAGAGGCCACTGCAGTGTAAGGGTCCTCGAGCTTTCCCGCTACACGATTTGCGTGCTGCTCAATCAGATCGTCCGGCATCGAGGTAAGCAGGCTCTCACGGAGCATCTCACGCAGACGGAATTTCCAGGTTTCGACGCGCGCGCCCCGGCGCCCTGCCTTCTCGAATTCGGAGCGAATGACGGCGAGCAGGTCCGGCACACCCTCGCCTTCAGTTGCAATCACGCGGCGAACCGGCGCGGCGTTCGCCCGGCCCGGACTATCGGCCAAACTCTGCATCGCGCGGATTTCCTGCTCGAGACGATCCGCACCGGGGAAATCAGCTTTATTGATAGCAAAAATGTCAGCGATTTCCATGATACCGGCTTTGAGGGCCTGAACGTCATCGCCCGAGCCGGGAACCAGAACCAAAACGATGATATCGGCCAAGTGCGCAATCTCCACTTCATCCTGACCTACACCCACCGTCTCAATGAGAACGACGTCTCGGCCCGCTGCATCCAGCAGCAGAGCCAAATCGAGAGTTGCCCGCGCAATACCGCCGAGTCGGCCTCTGCTCGCCATGGAGCGGATGAAAACGCCTGGATCGGCGTGATGATCCTGCATGCGAATACGATCGCCGAGGATTGCGCCGCGCGAAAAGGGGCTGCTGGGATCCACGGCGATAATGCCTACCGTCTTGCCTTCGCGCCGGAGCAGCTTTGCCAGTTGATCAACGAGCGTGCTCTTGCCCGCCCCCGGAGGACCGGTGATTCCAATCATCAGAGCGCGCCCGGTTTTAGCGAACAGCGCCGTGACGATCTCGCGCCCGGTATCCGTCTGGCTCTCAACGAGCGTAGCCGCGCGCGCGAGAGCGCGCAAATCGCCGGACAGAATTCCCTGTTCAAGCTGCTCGACGGAGACGTTTGCGCCCAATCTATTCTTTTAGCAGTTGGCGGGCAATGACTAGCCGCTGGATTTCGCTGGTGCCTTCGCCGATGGTGCAGAGTTTCACGTCCCGATAGAACTTTTCGACCGGGTAATCCTTGATGAAGCCGTAACCCCCGTGGATCTGCAGCGCCTGGTCGGCAACCTTGACCGCCATCTCGGAGGCAAAGAGTTTCGCCATGGCGGACTCCTTTGTAACGCGTTTCCCCAGATCTTTTCGCGCGCCCGCGCTGTACACCAGCCAGCGCGCGGCTTCGATATCTGTGGCCATTCCGGCCAGCTTGTCCTGGATTGCCTGAAACTCTGAAATGAACCGGCCGAACTGCTTGCGCTGCTTCGAGTACTTCAATGCAGCATCGAATGCCCCCTGCGCGATGCCGAGCGCGAGGGCGGCGATCGAGATGCGGCCCCCATCCAGAATCCGCAGGCTGTCGACGAAACCTTCACCCTGCTTTCCCAGAAGTTGCGATTGAGCCAGACGGCAATCACTGAACAGAACTTCTCCTGTGGCGCTGGCCCGCATACCCAATTTGTTCTCTTTCTTCCCGACCCGAAACCCTGGCGTCCCCTTCTCCAGGATGAACGCCGAGATGCCGTGCTGCGAAGCGGAACGGTCGGTCACCGCCATCGCTACACAAACATCTGCATACTGCGCGTTGGTGGTGAAGGTTTTGCCGCCGTTGATCACCCATTCGCCGTCTTTGAGCGTCGCCGTGGTGCGGGTTCCGGCGGCATCGGATCCGGCTTCCGGCTCCGTCAGCGACCAGCAGCCGATCCACTCGCCGGTTGCCAGCTTCGAAATATACTTCTGGCGCTGCTCATTGCTGCCGGCGAGATATATGTGATTCGTGCAGAGTGAATTGTGTGCAGCCACAATCAGCGCAACGCTGGGGTCAACGCGGGCGAGTTCCTCGATGATGATCGAATAGTCTATGTAGCCAAGGCCGGCGCCGCCGAGATTTTCCGGGAAGATTGCGCCCATCATTCCCAGCTCGCCCGCTTTCTTGATCGCCTCCAGCGGGAAGATTTGATTCTCGTCCCATTCCAGAACGTGCGGCGCAATCTCCGCCTGCGCGAAGTCACGAACCGATTTGCGAAGCTGAATCTGCTCCGTCGAGTATTCGAAGTCCATATATTGGTTCGCCCGGTAAGGCGGCGCCGTCCGGACCGGCACGATAGATAAGGGTGCGCCGGAAAGCTCCAGAGTCTCTGGTCAGGTTAGCATTCGGCCCCGGCTGCCCGGCATGGAAAATGGAGAGGCATGCCGCCTATCGTGCCTTCGTCAGCCGACGACCTCGCCGGGACAATTCAGGATGCCGCCTCCGGCGGGAAAACCATCGCGCTGATTGGGAACAACAGTAAGCGCCTCATGGCCGGGCCGATCCTCCCCGCGGACCTGACGATATCGACAGCCGGCCTCAGCCGTGTCCTGCAATATGAGCCGAATGACCTGACGGTGAGTGTAGAAGCCGGGATGCGCTTTGAGTCGCTGCAACGGCTCTTGAGCCGGAACGGGCAGATGGCGGCTCTGGATCCGCCGTTCTGGCGCCAGGCTTCGGTAGGTGGAGTGATCGCCAGCAATTCGAGCGGGCCGATGCGGCGCGCTTTTGGGGCGGTTCGCGACCTGGTGATCGGGATGAAGTTCGCAACTCTGGAAGGGAAGGTTGTCACCACCGGGGGCATGGTGGTGAAAAACGTGGCAGGGCTCGACATGGGGAAGCTTATGGTGGGAAGTTTCGGAACTCTGGCGGTCATTACGAGCGTGAATCTACGGCTTCACCCGCTGCCGGAACAGACCACTACTTTTCTCTTCTCTTTCGCGGATCTCGATGCCGCCGTCGAGAAGCGCGACGCAATCTTGCGTGGGGTTCTTCGTCCGCTCGCCATGGATCTGCTGTCTCCGGCCGCTTCGGCACGGCTCGGAAATCGCGGCTATGTGCTGGCTCTGCGCGCAGGAGGAAGCCGAAGGGTGCTGGAAAGGTATGCCCGGGAACTCGAAGGCGATGAGCGGCTGTCCGGAGCGGACGACACGAACTTTTGGGCGAGCATTCGGGAATATGCTCCCGATTTTCTTGCCCGGCAGCGCGGCGGAATCGTGCTCCGTATATCGACGCCGCTCAGCGACCTGCGTACCGTGCTCAAGCTTGTATCCGGAGCCGCAATCGCCCGCGCGGCAACGGGCGTGACCTACTCCTACCTGAGTTCGTGGCAAGGAGTCAGTTCGTTGCGCAAAGCCGCTGCGGACCAGGGCTGGGGAATGGTCGTCGAACATGCTCCGGATGAGATTCGCGGCGAAAAGGAGCTGTGGCTTGTTCGGAAAGATGCCGGCCCGCAGAACGCTTTTGCCATGATGAAGAAAGTCAAGCAGATGTTCGATCCAAACAATACGCTGAACCGCTTGCGGCTGTATGGCCGCATCTAGCACCCTTGCAGTGGAACCTTGTCCGGAAAAGGCGGGACTCGGACCCGCGCAAGCAGATCTTGATAAGTGCGTTCACTGCGGGCTCTGCCTGAACGCCTGCCCGACGTACCGCGAGCTGGGTGTGGAAATGGACTCGCCGCGCGGGCGCATCTACCAGATGAACCAGGTTGCAAATGGCGGGGATATAACGCCCTCGTACATTCAACACCTGGAGCTTTGCCTGGCGTGCCGCGGATGCGAGACGGCCTGCCCGTCCGGAGTGCCTTACGGTCGCATGATCGAGGCCGCTCGCGCACAGATTGAGGCGCAGAGCCAGAGGTCGTGGTGGGCGCGGTCACTCAGAAGCTTCTTCTTCAAACGAGTATTGCCTTCCCGGACGGCGCTCCAAGTGCTAGGCACGGGCCTTTACGCGTATCAGGCCTCCGGACTGCAGCGGCTAGTGCGCGCGACCGGCCTTCTCAAAGTGGCGGGAAACCTGAGCAATATCGAGGCGCTCTCGCCGGCGGCGGAGATACCGTTCTTCTATTCGAAAATTGGCAAAACGTTTCCGGCGGTCGGCGAGCGGCGTTACCGGGTCGGATTTCTGACCGGGTGTATTGCCAATGTCGCCTTTGCCCGGCTGAATGAAGCCACGGTTCGCGTACTGCAGAAGAACGGCTGTGAAGTCGTAATTCCGGCTGCCCAGGGATGCTGCGGAGCGCTTCACCTGCATTCCGGCTTGAAGACGGAAGCCCAGGCGCTGGCGCGCAAGAACATTGATGCGATGTTTGCCGAAGAGTTCGACGCGATTATCACGAACGCGGCCGGATGTGGATCGACGCTCAAGGAATATGAGGAACTGCTGGCGGATGATCCAGGCTATAGTCCGAAGGCGCACGAGTTTCGCATCCGCATGAAAGATGTGACGGAGTTTCTTGCCTCCATCGAATTGAATCGGGATATGGGCGCGGTCGATGTCATTGCAACGTACCAGGATTCCTGCCACCTGGCGCATGGGCAGAAGATCAAGAGCGCTCCCAGGCATTTGCTTGCGGCGGTTCCCGGGCTGGTTTTTCGTGAGATGCCGATGGCCGACCTGTGCTGCGGCAGCGCAGGTATCTACAATCTGATCCAAAACGACATGGCGATGGAGATTCTGAAGCACAAGATGGAATATGCGGGCTCCACGAAGGCTTCGCTGATCGTGACGGCGAATCCAGGCTGCATGCTTCAACTCGCCGCGGGCGCAAGGATGTACGGCAGCGGGCAGCGAGTCGCGCACGTAGTGGAAGTGCTTGATGAAGCGTATCGAAATTACCGGGCCGCGGATGCCTTCGATTGACTTAGTCAAGCGGCCGGATTTTAAAATTCGCTTCCAGTCCTAAGGCATTACACAAATCGCGAATCGACTGCTGCGCATTCTTCTGAGCCTGATCGAGAATTCCCATCTTTAGGGCTGCGTTGCGAATATCATCAATGGCCTGCAGGCGCGCTTTGTGCTCCAGGTCCGGATCATAGGGGACCCAAGGTGTCCACCAGGTGATGCTGCGGTCCCAGACTTTGGTTTCTTTTTCGTCCAGGAAGCTGTTGAAGACCCGGGCCGGAGGAAGCGCGACGATAATGCTGCGCTTGCCCTCGTATGTTATATCGCGGCCCGCAATCCGGGCGAGATCGACGCCGGCTAAGACTTCACCCTGCACCATGAGCAGGATGGATTCCTCTCCGAACGGAACCTTCGGCTCTCTTATTCCGACTACGCGCTGGATGCTGTAGCGCACAGTTACAAGCTGGTTGAGCTTCTGTACTTCCGTGACAACGGTGGCCGGACTTACGGACGGTTTAAGCCAAAGATGAAAGTAGGATGTGAGTAACAGGAAGAGGAGAGCGAGCGTCGAGACTATCGCGATTGCTCTCCAGGTTTTTGTCGTCATGCCGCCAACTTGCAGGCTGAGTCGCCTGAACCTCCTGATGGACGTTCGCCTCCAGCATCTCACCAGGCTCGCATTGCCAGTGACGTGCTGGGCGGATCCAGAGGGCAAGGGGCTCGGGTAGACTCGCCCCCCTCGCGCGCCGCGAATGCGAGTCTGCAGCTTCAGACTGGGTGTTGAGCACCGGAAAGCGAACCCGCCGTCTCAATTGGGGGTGATCAGAACGTCAAATTGGCGCCCAACTGAATCCAGCGCGGATTGTACTGGCTGGTCGCTTTCCCAAATGTGCCGCTCGAAAGATTCGAGTCGAC
>JAICXK010000006.1 GCA_025980435.1 Bryobacteraceae bacterium | reverse complement strand
GCTTCGCAGACGCCCTTGTCGTCGATTCTGTTTGCTCAATGTGTGGAGGCGGCGGGCATACCGGCGGGTGTGTTCCAGCTAGTAGTGGGCGATGCGCGGATGATTGCGCGCGAGTTTCTGCAGAATCCGATCTGCCGCAAAATCAGTTTTACGGGATCCACGGCCGTCGGTCAGGAGCTGATTCGCGGAGCAGCCGAGTCGGTCAAGCCGTTGTCGCTGGAACTCGGCGGAGTCGCTCCCTTGCTGGTTTTTGACGATTGCGATCTGGACCAGGCGGTACAGCAAACGTTGATCGCGAAATTCCGCAACACGGGGCAGTCCTGCATTGCTGCAAATCGTATCTACGTGCAGCGCACAATTCGCGACAAATTTCTGGAACGATTCGTCGCTGGCGTGAAGAAGCTGAAGGTGAGTCCAGGACTGGAGCCTGGAGCCGATATCGGCCCGCTGATAAACCGCAAGGGGCTGGAAAGCGCTCTGGCACAAATTGAAGATGCTGTCCGGCATGGCGGAAAGATTCTCTGCGGCGGCAAGCGCGCCGATATGCCGGGGTATTTCCTGGAACCCACCGTAATTGACGGCGCGGCGGAGCCCATGCTTTGTATGCAGGAGGAGACCTTTGCACCGATCGCACCAGTAGCGACATTCGAGACCGAGGAAGAGGCGATTACGTATGCGAACCGTTTGCCGTTTGGCCTCAGCGCGTATGCCATGACTCGCGATATCGGCTGCATGTTCCGGCTCAGCGAGCGTATCGAGGCCGGCACGCTGGGCATCAACGACGGAGCGCCATCAACGAGCACAAGCCCGTTTGGCGGCATGAAGCAGAGCGGCTGGGGACGCGAGCTCGGCACGGAAGGCCTGGATGCATTTCTTGAGACAAAGCATGTATCGGTCGGCGGGATCGAAGAGCGAAATTAATCGGGCAAAGACAGTTTCATTCCCATGCGCGACATTTTAATTTCGGAGCATATCTCCGGGGCAACCATTAATGCGCTGATGCAGCGCTTCGATGTTGTGAGTCTGCCTGAGCTATGGAAAGATCAAGCAGCCTTGCGGGCGCAGGTTGGGGATTTTCGCGCGCTCATCGTGCGGAATCAGACTTCCGTGACGGCGGAACTGTTAGCCGCGGCGCCGAAGCTGTTGATTGTCGGCCGCGCAGGCGTCGGCTTGGACAATATCGACTTACAAGCTGCGAAGGCCGCCGACATCGTCGTCAGCTCGACGCCCGATCAGAATGCGATCAGCGTGGCTGAGCTGGCGATAGGCCTGATGCTCTCGCTGGCGCGGTCGATTCCAGCCGCCGATCAGGATACCCGAAGCGGCAACTGGGCGCGTCACCAGTATGTAGGAACTGAGCTCTACGGCAAGACTCTTGGAATCGTAGGCGCCGGAAGAATCGGATATCTCACCGGCAGGCGCGCGCAGGCTTTCGGGATGAAGGTGCTGGCTTACGACCCCTATCTAAGTCCCGATAATGTTTTGCTCGGGGAGTTGCAGGCCGAGCTGCTGGAATTGGACGAACTCTTGAAGCGCGCCGATGTAGTCTCCTGCCATCTTCCGGCAACTCCGGAAACAACCGGCATTTTTGATAGCGCGCGCTTCAGCCGGATGAAGCCGACGGCATTTTTCATTAATACATCACGGGGTAGCGTGGTGCGCGAGGCGGATTTGACCGCAGCATTGAAAGCGAAACAGCTGGCGGGGGCTGCGCTCGACGTGCGAGAGACGGAGCCGCCGGAGCGAAGCGAATTGGAGTCGTTGCCAAACGTAATTCTGACGCCCCATGTTGCAGCGTTGACGGTGGAGGCGCAAGAACGCGTGACGAGGGCAATCTGCGATGACGTCAGTCGCGTACTCGATGGGAAACCGGCTCGCAACGCGGTTGGCGCGGCATTTCCGAAAGTGCGAGCTAACAAATGACAAACAAAGCGATCTCCTGATATCAATGCTTTGTCAGCAGCCTTGTAGCTTGCTTCGAGACGAGACTTGCTCCTCGAACAGCCGGTCGAGCGTCGATTGCGCGTCTTCGCAGATTCCAGAGTGCGCCGGAGAAACCTGCACGAGCGTGCTCCTGGGCGCGATCAGCCAATGAAAACGCGCACGCTGCGCCAACTGCGCAATGCTGCCGGCGCTTGGATCACCCTCGCAGATCTTCTCTATTGCCTTGAGCCGTCGCTCTATTTCTTCCGGGTCCAGATCTGGCGCAAACACCTTCAGTTTCTGCCGGTCTAAATAGACCCTTGCACGCAAAAATCGCTGCTCAGGACAAAACAAAATCACTCCGGCGTTGAAGAACTCCTCGCGTTCTACTGCCGGGACGATTCGAACCACTGCGTAATCAAACGAGCTGGGCATAGGCGCGTAGGGCGTCATCGACAAAACCGGAACTCCTGAGACGCGTCGTTAGATATTCTGTATATCCTTCGGCCGTCGGACCATCGCTTTCCTGGAGCCACTCTCGCGGGACCGTCGAAGTGATGTGCCACACCGTCGACTCATCCAGCTTGGCGCGAAGCTCTCCGTCTACTTCCGCAATTTGGCTTGCCCACGGCAACAGAACATGGTCTTTAATTGCAGGAAAAGGCTTCACGGCGGCTACACCGATATCCCGGCAATTGTAGTGGAAGTAAAGACTTGCGCCGTGGTCGATCAAATAAAGTTGTCTGTGCCACCAAAGTAGATTCGTATTCTTCGCGGTGCGATCGATATTTGTAACGAATGCATCGAACCAAACAGTTTTAGAAGCGGTGGTTGCGTCCACTACATCCCTGGCTGCTGCGTCGAACATAGTCGCGCCGGGAAGATAATCCAAGCCAAGATTCAGTCCTACGCTCGCGAGCAACAAGTCTTGAATCTCGGGATCAGGTTCATTCCTTCCTATGCACTCTTCCAGCTCCATAAGAACCAGCTCCGGAACGCAAAGGCCGAGCAAGCGTCCAATTTCACCGGAAATCAACTCTGCCACAAGCGCCAGCGGGCCCTGTCCAGCGCCCCGAAACTTCAAAACGTAAAGACCATCGTCCTCAGCTTCCACGATGGCCGGCAGCGAACCACCCTCCCGAAGCGGAGTGACATATCTGGTGACGCGCACGGTTCTCAGCACTGCTCTCGATTCTACTCAGACGGATAGAACTGATAGGATGCGAAGCGCCAACTAGCTTCGTTCAGGCGCTCGGGCCTCACACAAGCGGCGGATTCCGAAATGCGGTGATGCGTTGGTGCCAGTAGGGATACGCCAATATGGTTGCGCTCGCGGCATCGAGTTTCGCCACTTGCTCGGCCGTAAGATTCCAACCTACCGAGCCGAGATTATCGCGAAGCTGTTGTTCATTCCGCGCGCCGATAATGACCGATGCAACCGTTGGACGTTGGAGTAGCCAGTTCAAGGCGATTTGAGGCACGGTTTTGCCTGTTTCCTTTGCGATGGAGTCAATGGCATCCACAACTGCATAGAGCAGTTCATCAGGAACGGGCGGTCCGCTTTCAGCAGTGGCGTGCAACCGGCTCTGCTCAGGACGGGGCTGTCCACGACGAATCTTCCCTGTCAAACGGCCCCATCCGAGCGGGCTCCAAATCAGGGCGCTTACGCCCTCCGCGGCGCCCAACGGCATCAATTCCCATTCATAATCGCGACCGACCAACGAGTAATACACCTGATGCGCAACATACCGGCTCCAGCCATAGCGCTCGGAGATCGACAACGATTTCATGAGATGCCAACCGGAGAAGTTGGAGCACCCTATGTAGCGAATTTTGCCGCTGGTTACTAAGTCGTCAAGCGCGCGCAGCGTCTCTTCAATTGGTGTGAACGCATCGAACGCATGAATCTGATACAGATCGATGTAGTCGGTGCCTAGCCTGCGCAGGCTCGCGTCGCACGCTTCGATCAGGTGATGGCGCGAGCTGCCGGCCTGGTTTGGTCCGGGCCCCATTGGAAAGAACCCCTTAGTCGCGACCAGGACGTCACGGCGACGGCCCTTGATGGCTTCGCCAAGCACTTCTTCAGACCGCCCTGCGGAGTATCCATCGGCAGTATCGAATAGATTGGCGCCCGCTTCAAGACAGAGGTCGATGAGATGACGCGCTTCGTCAACCTCGGTTGAGCCCCAGGCCTTAAAAAATTCGCCGCGGCCGCCGAAGGTCGCGGTACCGAACGACAGAACAGGGACACGCAGTCCAGACCTGCCGAGTTGCCTGAATTCCATGCTTGAGTAGATGAAAATACAAGCATCTTGTTGCAGACAACGTTCAAATCGCATGATCCGCTGGAGTGTCTTCGCCGTTCCAGATCTTTTGGGAAGTCCAGGGCTGTGGTGGTGCGCTCCAGAAAGGATCTTTGCCGGGCAGACCGAGCGGGAGTAATCCCACAGAACAAAGATACAGGCTGCCGGTGGAGATGTAGCTTTCTCCCATCGAGGGCTGGTGACCACAAAAACCAACGGTTAACCAGCCCTGCTTATCGAATGTGCCGGGCGCCTCGATCATCCGACGGATAACAGCGGTCATTGCGGCGCGCACCTGTTCTGGTTTCACTTCGGCAGGCAGTTGCTTGCGGAGCGCCATCGTTGCCAGCAAATGAAAAGCGCCAAAGCGGTACGTGATTGATCGACCGATGGCTGGATAACTTCCGTCGGGACCAATCAACCGTTCCTGTATTGCGGCGTAGCGCTGGGCACGAGCAACAATAGCCGGTTCGAAGGACGCCCATTCCCTTGATTGCCCAGAGACGATTTTCATCAGCTCCAGCAACATCGGATGAATCACGAAACTGTTGTAGTAGTCGCAATGAAGTTGCGGCCCATCTCCGTAAATGCCATCGCCTTTGTACCACTCTTCATGCTTCCGAATCGCATAGTCGACACGCATACGGTCCCATGGCTCGCCCACAGCACAGAAAAATGCTTCAATCGTGGCGCTGAAAAGCAGCCAGTTGTTGTAGGCGGGTTGAATCACTCTGCTGGATAACAGCGCTTTGATCAAGTTTTTTTTGGTACCGCTGTCCAGCTTGTCCCAAAGCTCTGCCGGCGCGCGTAAAACAGAGAGCGCCAGAAAGGCCGCATCGACTACGGGTTGTTGGCCCCTATTGAAGTTCATGAAATCGGGTGATGAGGGATTGACGGCAGATGACAGTGATCGGCGCGCCAAATCGCGATACTGTTCCCGAAGGCCTGCCTCTGGTTCGTTAACGTCAGAAGATTCGAGCCACGGAGCGATTCCCGCCAACAAACGCCCAAACGCCTCCAAGTGCGTATACTGCTTTCTGTCGGCAGCGTTGTTGTGAGGCGCTTCGACCGGCATATTGAGCCTTAGCTTCCCTTCGCTCAGCGCGGAGAGAACGGGATGCGCCAAGCGATTGAGTACCGAGACCCAGTAATCGCGGTCTGTTTGTTCTGAACTAACGTTAGGCCGTGCTCGCCCGGTGCTTGCAACTGTAATGCCGGGGACCCACGCGCATGTCTCGATAAAATTTCGGCGAGATAGATCTGGCATAGTATCTCGAAAAGTCAGGTTAACCTACCTGCCTTGCACGATCGGCCGGCCTGTACGCGATGGTAAAAACGGGAGCTCGGTCCGCAATCCTATACTGGGACCGGCGCAAGGACGACTCGCTTTCTTCAACTATGAAACGTATTTCGATTCTGACGTTCGGATTTCCGGTTTTCTTTCTATATCTGGGGGCAGCGGGTCTGGCCCAATCGCAGGAGAATCCGGCGGTAGTGCATGTGGATGCTACGCCTGGGCACGCGATTAACTCATTCGATCCGGACAAGGCTTTGGGGAGTTCGATTGATGTGCTCTCGCGCACCGGTATTGACAAAGTTTATACTCCGCATATCATCGAAGAATCGTTGTCGGCCGGCTGGGGACCGATCACGTATCGGAACAACAGCGAGCTGCGGATGGCAGCCTGGCACTGGACGGAGAACGGGACTTGGAGCGACCCATCACACAAGGCCGGATACTTTACGGGCAGCACCGATCTCAAGGAACCCATTCGATACATTCTGGAATACGCGCTACCACATCGAGGGTTTTCCACCAGCGGTGACCGCCCGGTCAAAGGTCCCAACTTAAGCTATTGGAAAAGTAATCCGTACCTCACCAGCAAGTTCACGGGCGAGAGCGATTCGCTACATCCGCAATGGGTTGTGCTGGACATGAAGTCGGAAAAACCGGTGAGCGCGGTCCGGATCGCGTGGAAGAGTCCGTACGCAAGAACATACCGCGTGGAGTACTGGGTGGGTAAGGACGCGCTCGACTTCGACGATGGTCCAAGCGGAGAGTGGAAGACATTCTCCAAGGGCCGAGTGGCGAACGCGCGTGGCGGGACCGTCGTCCTGAAGCTCACAGACGCTCCCGTATCGACGCAGTTTCTTCGGGTCTGGATGACAGAGTCGTCTAACACCTGCGATGAACACGGATCAGACGACATTCGTAATTGCGTGGGATATGCGATCGAAGAATTCAAAGCCGGCAGCATAAATACAAGCGGCAACTTCCTCGACGCCACAGAGGGCGCAACCGAGCGGAACGCGCCTACCTGGTGCAGTTCTTCGATCGACCCGTGGCACTCAGCCGCCGATGTAAACAACACGGGCGGCGGGCAACACACGGGTTTCGATCTCTTCTTTAGCAGCGGTCTCACCAACAATCTGCCGGCCATGATCCCAGTGACCTTGCTTTACGGAACGCCGGACGATGCCGCCGCCCAGGTAACGTACCTTGAAAAGCGAGGTTATCCCATCGCATACATCGAGATCGGAGAAGAACCGGATGGAAAGCATGCGCTTCCTGAAGACTACGGAGCGTTGTACCTTCAGTGGGCCACTGCAATCCACAAAGTGGATCCAAAGCTTAGGTTGGGCGGTCCCATCTTTGAAGGCGTGAACGAAGATATTCACGTCTGGCCCGATGCGCAAAGGCGGACGTCGTGGATGGGGCGTTTCGTCGCCTATCTGAAATCACACGGCCGCCTCTCCGACCTGGCGTTTGTGTCGTTCGAGCATTACCCATTCGACCGGTGCCATGTAGGCTGGACCGATCTATATCGAGAGCCGAGGATCATGAAGCACATCCTTGACGTGTGGCGAGGCGACGGCGTACCCAAGGACATCCCGTTAATGGTGACAGAAAGCTCAGTTGCCGCCGGACTCACCGGGCCGATGAGCCAGATATTCGGAGGTCTCTGGCTGGCGGATAGCGTCGGCTCCTTCTTTGAGGGTGGAGGCGCGGCGTATTATCATTCCCCTATCCAACCGCAGACAACGCAGGACACCTGCCAAGGCGGGGCTTCGTGGTCGAACTTCGAGGCTGATAGCGATTACAACATTACCGGTTACACCGCGTTTTACTGGGCTGCCCACATGATCAACCTGGAGTGGATCAGTCATCGCTCGGGCGTGCACGAGATGTTTCCCTCCTCGGTGGCCATTCGAGATGCCGAAGGAAACGCATTCGTCACCACATATGCAGTACATCGGCCGGACGGAAACTGGTCGCTCATGCTGGTCAATAGGGATCCCTCGCATGCACATCCGGTACGAGTTGCGTTCGAGAGTTCAGGGCATACCGGATCGTTTATCGGGCCGGTTCGTTTCGTGACTTTTGGCTCCGAGCAGTACGTCTGGAACGATAAGGGTTCCGATAGTTACGCGGATCCGGATAGTCCACCCATCGGCCGGGCGCTGCCGGGCGGGCCTCAATCTACCTACATGCTGCCGAAATCCTCGATTACGGTACTACGAGGACACGTCGAGTAGATAGGCAAGGGCACTGCGCCTTCACACTGGTAAATTCTGCTTGAGTCACATCCTGAAAAATAAACGGCGGCCGCAGGCTCAATCGAGGGGCTGAGAGCAATTTCAATCGATGGGATGATGCAATCCGGGATTGCTGGCGCTAACATCTCCCTTACTCCCTTTGAAACCTGTAACATCCGGACTCAATCGGCACTCCATTCCATGCACAGCATTCGAACTGCACTCACACCAGAATTCTTTACAATCCGTTGTCTCGGCCCTTTGTGCTGGAGCGCCGTCCTTGTCTTTGCGTTCGTGACGAACGCCCGTGGTCAGACGAATGTTGCGTCGCTGACCGGTCAGGTGGTCGACGCAAAGCAGGCAGCGATGTCAGGGGTCGCGATGGCGCTGAAATCGGCGGACACCGGCCTCGTCCGCCGGACGTTTTCCGACGCTCAGGGATTCTATCAATTTACGGCTGTAAAGCCTGGCAATTACCAGTTGCAAGCGGAACGGCCAGGATTCGCTAAGCACGTACGCAACCTGGTATTGACAGTCAACCAGGATCTGCGCGTGGACGTGACTCTGCAAATAGGAACCAGTACACAGGTTGTTAATGTCAACGCAACTCCACCGCCTCTGCGGACGACCGACGCCACGCTGGGCGAACTCATCGACCCCACGTTGACAACGCAACTTCCGCTGGATGGCCGGCATGTCCTGGATTTGGCGGTGCTCGCTCCCGGTACCACTTCGAACATGAACATGGGCGTCCAGGACGGGAATCAGAACCAGCTCTATTGGCGTCCCGGCCAGGGGACCGCATTCAGTGCGGCGGGAAACCGCGCAAATGCGAACTATTATCTGCTGGACGGCACTACGGATTCCGATCCAACCTTCTGGACGCTGTCGTTGAGCCCTTCTCCAGACGCCATTCAAGAATTCAAAGTCCAGACGGGCAGCTATTCGGCCGAGTTTGGCGGCGCCGGTGGGGCGCAGGTCAACATGATTACCCGGTCGGGCACCGACACGCTGCACGGCACGCTCTACGAATATTTGCGAAATACTGCTCTCGATGCCCGAGTCTGGAACGCGAGCAATGTTCCGCATCTGGTGCAAAATCAGTTCGGCGCCTCTCTCGGCGGCCCGATCCAAAAAGATAAAACTTTCTTCTTCGCGAACTATGAAGGGTTCCGATTCGCCAACCAGATCTATCAGGTAGAAACCGTGCCTACCGCGGCGGAGCGTACCGGGGACTTCAGCCAGAGCGGGAAAATGATCTATAACCCTCTTAGCTCATCGTCCAACCCAAACTTTGACCCGGCGTTGCCCGTAAGTGCAACGAACCCCCGAATCATTCGAAACCCTTTTCCGGATAACATGATTCCGTCCTCGATGATCAGCCCGGTTGCGAGCAAGGCGCTCAGTGTAGTCCCCTTGCCGAATCTTGGAATGTCCGGCGCGGGTATGGGAATGGGAATGAGCATGGGAGCCATGACGAGCGGCGCGGCGGATTCGAACAATTACAGCGATGTGCGCACGGCCACACAACCTTGGGACCAGGGGACGCTTCGTGTGGATCGCAATTTCTCGAATGGAGATGCTTTCTTTGCCCGCTATACGGGCGAGCACGAGAGCGGATTCACGCCAGTCAACTTGCCCGGTTTTGGCTTATATGACGACAACATGGCCCAAAACCTGACCATTTCCTACACGCACATATTCTCGCCGGCTACGGTCAACAACATTTCTTTCGGCATGTCACGGCTCTCTATGCATGAGTATTCGGAGAACAACAATACCCATGACTATGTTTCTGAACTTGGAATTCAAGGCGTGTCATGGGGCGGTAAGGGCTCATGGGGGATGCCGTACTTCAACGTGCAGGGTTACACGCCGATCGGCGATTCGTTCAGCGCGACGCCTGTGAAGGACTGGGATACCTTCCTCCAACTCGAAGATACGTGGAACCGGCAGGCGGGGCGGCATTCGTTGAAGGTGGGCGGCGGCTATCTTCCCCTATTCTGGCCGATGTGGGGTTTTTTTGAGACACGCGGCTATTATCAGTTCACCAATGGCTTTACAACCGAGACGGCGAGCAATGATGGAACGGGCTCGGGCCTGGCCAGCTTTCTTCTGGGCGACCCTGTGGTGAAGCAGCGCCAGGCGGGCGTTCCCTCCATGAATCTCAGGCAATGGTACGGAAATGCATTTATTCAGGACACATGGCAAGTCACGAATACGACCACGCTCAACCTGGGGCTGCGCTACGAATACATGAGCGCACTATCGGATCTGGACGAGCCGGGGGCGAACCTGATGTTTCAGGATGGTCAACTCCATGCCTTCGTCGGAGGGCAGTCCGGAACACCGAGAGGCCTCTGGTATCCGAACCACACGAACTTCGCCCCACGTATCGGCATTGCCCAACAGATTCGCAGCCTCGGCATCGTGCTGCGCGCCGGATTTGGCAGATTCTATACGCCCGTTGACATGAACACATGGTGCAACCAGCGCCACAATCCGCCTTATGTCTTTGCGGAAACCCTGCAGAGCGACAATTACACTCCGAGCCTTTCCGGATTCAACTTCGCTCCGCCGGTATTGGGTCAGACCGTCGTCTCCTTCACTTCGCTCGATCCGCATTCTCCCGCGCAATATATCAATCAGTGGAGCTTTACCGTAGAGAAAGCGCTGCCCGGCCATATCGTGGTGGAGGCGGGCTACCAAGGCGCACGAGGCTATCACCTGCAGCGTTCCCATCTCATCAATAATGCCCCGCCCGGACCGGGGCCGGTCCAGGCACGGCGTCCCTACAAGACCGTTACATTCCTTCCCGGGACATCTTTTGACGGCGACAATCCCGAAAACTTCGCAATTAAGAGCTACACCACTCCGGTATCGGCTATTAACTATCTCGAGAACACCGCCCATAGTTGGTATGACGCAGGTTGGGTCGATGTGCGAAGGGAGTTCCGTGGCGGCCTGACATTCCTCGCGAACTATACGTGGTCGAAAAGCCTCACAGATGCGGCCGATTTTCGCTCGGCCATGATGCAAGCGGCAATTCCGCAGGACAACTCGGATCTCGCTGCGGAGAAGGGACTCAACGGAATGGATGTTCCGCACCGGTTCGTGGCCAGTGTGGTCTACAACATACCCGGGCGCGGGGGACGTGGTTTGCTGAACCGATTGACGTCGGGTTGGAGCATGGGAACTATTCTTACAGCGCAAAGCGGCATGCCGTTTACCATCCAGGTTTTTGGAGACACGGCGAATGCAGGCACACTGCTGGGGCAGAATCCGATTCGCGCCAATGTCACGGGCCAACCCTTATATCCGGCGGGCACTCGTACCACTGCGCAATGGTTCAATCCCGCGGCCTTCGCCGCTCCCGCTCCGTACACCTTCGGCAATTCCGGCGTCAACACGCTTTTCGGGCCCAAATTTGTGAATCTCGACCAATCGGTGCAGCGGCGGTTCATGATTACCGAGCGCTACAGCTTCACGCTTCGGGTGGATGCATTCAATGCGTTGAATCACAGCAACTGGGGGTATCCGAACAACTTCGTCAATACTCCCCAGTTTGGTTCCATCACAATGGCGGAGGGCACCGGCCGTGAGCTTCAGATCAGCGGACGAATCAGTTTTTGATGACTCGGGGTTTATGGAGCGTAGCCACGCCGGCAATTAGTTACCAGTGCTACTGGGGCGGCTGGAGGGATTCGAACCCTCGACATCCAGAACCACAATCTGGCGCTACTACCAACTGAGCTACAGCCGCCATCGTATAACGACCACTTTAACATCCGTTTCACATCAGGCTGATCGGGTCCACATCGATCACCAGCGCGGTCGCTTTCCACTTTTCCTTCTCCGCGAATCTCCGCAGTTCGCGCAACAGTTCGCGGAGCATTGAGCGCTTAGCGGCCTTCAGCAGGATTTGATAGCGAAATTCATTCTTCAAGCGCAGAGTGGGCGCCTCGGCGGGTCCCATCACGCGTATCCCGGACGGCGGTGGGTTCAGCATCAACCCAAGCTGCGCGCCCATGCGTAATGCCTCTTCCTGCTTTTCCGCTCGCACCAGCACGTTGGCCAACGCGGCGAACGGAGGATAGCGCAGCCACTTACGGAACTCCAACTCCTTCTTGTAAAAGCCTTCGTAATCCTGCTCGGCGGCAAACCGAATCGCGTAGTGATCGGGATTCAACGTCTGGACAACGACGCGTCCCGGCGCAGCGCCCCGTCCCGCTCGTCCAGCCGCCTGGGTGAGCAATTGGAAATTTCGCTCGGCAGCCCGAAAATCGGGCATGCTGAGGCCAATATCAGCGAGCACAACTCCCACAAGCGTCACATTCGGAATGTCATGCCCTTTGGCGATCATCTGCGTACCAACCAGGATGTCTATTTCGCCCTCCCGGAAGGCTTGAAGAATCTGTTCGAAAGCGCCTTTGCCGCTGGCGCTATCGCGGTCGAGCCGCGCAATCCGAGCCGCAGGCAGGTGCTGATGCAGCTCGTCTTCTACGCGTTCCGAACCGGTCCCCAGAAACTGAATATAATCGCTGCCGCATTTCGGACACTCCGATGGAATCTTCTCGGCGTAACCACAGTAATGGCAAAGCATGCGGCGATCGCGCCGATGGTGGGTCAGGGCGACTGAGCAATTCGTGCAGGCCATCCGTTCGCCGCAGGCACGGCAAACCATGAAGCTGGAGAATCCGCGGCGGTTCAGCAGCAGCATGGTCTGTTCGCGCTGGGCCAGCCGCTGCTCCATCTGGCTGAGCAACTTTCGTGAAAACGTCGCCTGTCGCTTCGTCTCTAAAAACTCCAGCCGCATGTCCACAATCTCGACCGCGGGCAGCGGACGCCGGGCGATACGTTCAGGCAGCAGCAGAATGTTGTACTTGCCCTGCTCCGCGTTATAGCGCGTTTCCAGGCTCGGCGTCGCCGATCCCAGGACGGCCACGGCACCGGAATTCCTGGCGCGCATCAACGCTACATCGCGGCCGTGATAGCGCGGCGTCTCCTGCTGTTTATAGCTGCCGTCGTGCTCCTCGTCAACAATGACAAGGCCCAGGTTCTGCACGGGCGCGAAAACTCCCGAGCGTGTCCCCACCACCACGCGAGCCTGCCCGTTGCGAATTCTGCGCCATTGCTCCGCACGCTCGGCATCTCCAAATGCCGAATGCAGAATCGCCACCTGCTTGCCGAAACGGTGAAAGAACTGCCCGGCCACCGCAGGCGTCAGAGCGATCTCAGGCACGAGAAGCAGCGCATTTTTTCCCAGCCCGAGAGCCGCTTCGATGCTCCGCAGATAGACTTCGGTTTTTCCAGATCCCGTTACTCCCTGCAGCAGGAAGGGTTTGAACGTGTTGGCCTGAAGCGCGCTTCGGATTACCTGAAACGCCTGATCCTGGCGCTCATTCAGCACCGGCACGGGCCGCTCAAATCCGCTGGGGGCCTTCAATCCTTCCGCTTCCAACTTGATTAACGCCCGCCGAGCCAGGGAACGCGCCGCTTCACTGGCATTCTTCACTTTTTCGCCGAGTCCAGCCAGATTATGAGATCCCGGGTGCAACTCGAGGAACGCGAGCAGTTCCCGCTCATTCTTCTTCAGCTTGACGGCGGGTGCAGGCCTCTCGATAAATTCGGCCTTGAGCTTTTCTGCAGGCGCGCGAAATGGATCCCGATCCTCCTGACTCTCTTCGGCGGCAACCCAACCGCGCTTGACCAAGGTGCGCAGAACGGATCGGGCGTTCTCAATCCTGGCGGCCAGAAAATCCGCCGAGCGTGAACGTTCATCGAGCGCGGACAGGAGTTTGGTCGCTGAATCGCTGCCGCCTGTAACAACCAGTTGACGGGCAATGTCGCGCCCCGGACCGGTTAGAGAGTAACGTACGCTTCGCCGACTTTCGCCCGTTAAGGGCAGCATCCCTCTGACAACCTCACCAATGGGCGCACAGTAGTATTCGGCAATCCAGCGCGCCAGCGCGATCAATTCCGCGTCGAGAACGGGCTCTTCGTCCCGCAGGCTCAACACCTCCCGGAGTTCGCAGTCAGGCTCGTCGCTATGGGTTCGCAGAACTAAGCCGCTCAGTTTTCGCGAACCGAATGGCGCCATAACACGGCAGCCGACCCCAGTCCGGCGGCGAAGCGCCAGCGGAAGCTCGTACGTGAACAGGCGATCGATCGGAACCGGAAGCGCAACATCGCAATACAGAGCCTCCGTTTCAGGCATCCAACTCGCCGATGGCCTGGAATGCGGGCTTGAGTGCGGGATAGAGCGAGCGGAAGATCTGATAACGCTTCCGATAGAACTCCACCTCCGGCGGTTCCGGATCGTTCACAGCGACTTCTTTTATCGCTGCCCGGCAAAGTTCGACCGCGCTGGAGTACTCCCTAGTGCCCACCATGGCCAGAAGCGCCGCGCCGTAGGCGGAGCCTTCCTGCGTTTCCAGCGTTGCCACACGCTCACCAAAAATAGTTGCGAAGAGCTGATGCCAAAGCGGGCTTCTTGCGCCACCCCCGGAGAGCTTCACCAGGGAAGGGCGAGCGCCCAGCGCGGCGATGATCTCCAGGCCGTCCTTCAGGCTGTAACAAACGCCCTCCAGAATGGAACGGACCAGATCGGCTCGTTGATGCCTGGCCGTCAGCCCGATCCACCCGGCCCGCGCATTTGCATCCAAGTGCGGCGTCCGCTCTCCCATCAAATAGGGCAGCCAGAAAAGACCGTGCGCGCCCGGAGGTGAAAGCGTGGCTTCCGCAGTGAGCTCGTCATATTCGGCATCCGGCGTGAACGTGTTGCGGAACCATTGCAGACTGAGGCCGGCACCTTGGGTCACACCCATAACGTGCCAGGCGTTCGGAATCGCGTGGCAAAACGTATGGACACGTCCCGCCGGGTCATACGCCGGCTTCGCAAGATACGCGAACACGACGCCCGAGGTGCCGAGTGTACATGACATCTCGCCCGCTTCCACAATCCCGTTGCCGATCGCGCTGGCGGCCTGGTCCCCTGCCCCGGCAACAACGGTTGTGCCAGGCGACAATCCAGTCGCGTTCGCCGCAGCCACCGAGATCCTGCCGCTCACTTCACTCGATTCATACGCCCTCGGAAGAGTGCTTCGATCCAGACCCAGGCCGTCGACCATCTCACGCGACCAGCGCCGGTTGACGACGTCGAACAACGCTGTGCCGCTCGCGTCGGATACATCGGTCGCAAACTCGCCGGTCAGCTTGAAACGCACGTAATCTTTGGGGAGCAGAATGTAGCGGATGGCCGCGAAGCGATCCGGTTCGTTTTCGCGCACCCAAAGAAGCTTGGGAAGCGTAAAGCCCGTCAGAACGGGATTGGCAATGTAGCCCACAACGCGGCTTGCCCCAAGAGTGGAGTTGATGAAATCAACCTGGCGCTGGCTCCGCTGATCGCACCAGATCAAGGCGGGTCGAATGACTTCCTTATTCGCATCGAGCATGACGAGCCCGTGCATCTGGCCGGAAAGTCCGATACCTCGAATTGTGCCGGGATCGATCCCGGCCTCCTTCAGAACGCCCTGAATTGCAGTCTGGGAGGCATTCCACCAGTCATCCGGGCTCTGCTCAGCCCACAGCGGCCGCAGCATCTGCATATCGCGATGAGCCGCGATGAAGGAATAACGGCAACGCCCGCCTGCATCTACAAGGATGGCGCGAGATCCCCCCGTGCCGACATCGAGTCCAAGCCAATACATTTCTTCAGGGTAGCGATGAGCCCTCAGCCGCCGGCTTTCAGCTAAGGGCTGGTGATCGATGACTGATGACTGAAGGCTGATTGCCGATCGCTTTTCCACATTCAAACGGAAGGTATGCCGCGCCGAACAGGCCGGCATCAGCCCCCAACAGCCCCTTCTCAATTCGCGTACCCGTGCGAGCAAATGTGAAGGAGCGTTTGTTGACCTCGGCAAACATGGAGGGTGCGAAAAAATCCCACGCAGGCAACGGCCCCCCGCTCAAAAGGTAGAGCGGGAAATTGAAAATGTTGATCAGGCTGGCGATTGCAACGCCCAGCGCACGGCCTGCGGACTCAAAGACTCGTTTGGCTCGCTCGTTTCCCTGGAGCGCCAGCTCATATACCTTTGCGGAAGTGGTGTCTCGGCCAAAGTGCATCATGCGTCCCATCGCCGCAATGGCGGTTGCCGAGGCATGTTTTTCCAGGCATCCGCAATTCCCGCACCCGCAAGGATTGCCGTCGGGAAAAACGGTCATATGCCCGAACTCGCCCGCCATTCCCAAAAATCCGTGCAGCACTTTCCCATTGATGACAATCCCGCCCCCAATGCCGGTACCGAGCGTCAGTAAAATGAGATCCTTCACGCCTCTTCCCGCGCCTAGCCACATTTCACCCAATGCCGCGGCGTTGGCATCGTTCTCCAGGATGATGGTCGTTCCTAACCGCTCCTGGACCTCGTCGCGTACCGGGAAACCTTCAAATCCGGGTAGGTTTGCCGATCCGATCACTATGCCCGCGTCCATATCGATGTAGCCCGGCACGCCGATTCCGACCCCGCGCAAGCCGTCGGCGCCAATGCGCGCCCGGACCGCCTGGATGACACCAACAATTTCATTTACAACCTGCCGCGGGCCAGCGTCGAAGACAGCTTGTTCGGACACCTTATCCAGGATTTGGCCTTCCGCGCCGATCGCCGCGACGCGAAGATTTGTCCCGCCCAAGTCTACTCCAATCGAGTAGGCATTCATGCGCCGAATGATAACAAATGCCGCCTACTTGGGACCGCTCGTCCCGAAATCACCGGCGCACAGCGCAACATCCAGCCAAAAATGGGCGACGGCGCAAATTGTGGTGAAGAACCCGTCCAGATCAGCGGGTTTCCGAACGTAGCAATTCGCATGCAGGTCATATGCCAGGCGAATGTCGCGGTCGACATCAGAAGTGGTCAGAACAGCAACGGGAATGCACGTTAGCGATTCATCCCGCTTGATCTGCTGAAGCAGATCGCAGGAACCCGATCTGGGCAGGTTGAAATCGAGGAAAATGAGATTGGGCTTAGGCACGGCGATGTACTCGCCCTCGCGGCGCAAGAACTGGATCGCCTGATCGCCGTCATTCGTCACATGTACATTGACGGGTCGATCCAGCATCCTAAGCGCCTCTTTCATGAGGCGAACATCGCCCGGGTTGTCTTCAACGATCAGTATTTCGCGGCGAATGGACAAGCGTGTACCCGCTTCCTTCCAATTAGGCGCAGTTTAGAGATTGTATGTCTCAGTTTATCGGCTCTCCACCGGCATTGAAACATCAGAGTAATCTTGCGAAAGCCAGCGGCAGTTCATTCTGAAACACAAGCGCTTGTTGCGAGCGTCCCAGTAGAAGCGGCGCAATTCGCCCGCACGGCGCACGCGAAGAGCACTCATGCCAGGCAAGGCCCAGCTTTCAAGACGGTCTGTTCAGATCGAACCGTCCGGAGTCGTTGGCGATCTGGTCGTACCGATTCATGCTCGCGGCGCTGTTATTTTTGCTCATGGAAGCGGAAGCAGCCGCCTGAGCTCGCGCAACCGGTTTGTCGCCGGGGTTCTGCAGCAAGCTAAGCTGGCGACTCTGCTGCTTGATCTGCTCACCGTGGAAGAGGAGCAGATCGATCTTCGAACCAGACACTTACGATTCGATATAAATCTGCTGGCTGAACGCCTGGTCCAGGCGACGGCATGGTTAACTGCCTATTCCGAGACGGGCACGCTTCCGGTGGGCTACTTTGGCGCGAGCACAGGCGCTGCGACGGCGCTCATTGCAGCCGCCCGGCTTCCTCAAACCATCCACGGAGTTGTCTCTCGCGGAGGCCGCCCCGATTTGGCCGGAACAGCTCTGCTGAAGGTAAAAGCGCCCACGCTACTCCTGGTCGGAGGCGATGACGATGCTGTTATTGAGCTTAACGAGAAGGCCCTGAACGAGCTCCAATGCGAGAAGAAACTGGAAATCATACCCGGAGCCACTCATCTATTCGAGGAGCCTGGCACGCTGGAGCAGGTTGCCCGCCTGGCCGCAGATTGGCTCCAATATCATCTCCCAAACAAATCTCATGCAACCGCCGTTGGATGAGCCTTCCCTGCCCCGATGAACATTCTCAGCCTGAATGCGGGAAGCAACTCGCTCAAATTTGAGATCGTGGCGGCAGAGCCGGACGGCGACTTTGGCCAGAGCCTCCTGGCCGGCGCATACGACGATATTGGCAAGCCCGGTTCCGCCTTTTCTCTTTGGGAAGGCAAGCAAATCCGTCATAAGGAACCGATTGAGATCCGGGATCACGGGCACGCTACGGAGTTGCTCTTCGATTGGATCGAGCGGGGTGGCGCAAGAGATCATGGCATCGGCGGCATGGCCAGTATTAAGAGAATTGGCCACCGGGTCGTGCACGGCGCGGACCGTTTTAGCGGACCCGCGCGCATTACGGTCCAGGTGCTGGATCAGCTTGCGGAATTGCAGGACCTTGCTCCGCTGCATAACGCGTCCGCGCTGCAGGTAATTCGCGCCGCCCGGGCGAGAGCAGGTTCCCGACTGCCCATGGTCGCCGTGTTCGACACGGTGTTCCACCAAACTATTCCGGATGAGGCGGCACTATATCCTCTGCCCCTTGATCTCGCGCGGCGGCACAGGATCCGGCGCTACGGATTTCATGGCCTGTCGCATCGCTACATGATGCTGCGGTATGCGCAGATTGCCAAACGCCCCCTGACTGAATTCAATCTGATCACGCTCCACCTGGAGGGCGGCTCTTCAGCGGCGGCGATCCAGCGCGGAAAATCCATCGATACCTCAATGGGTTTCACGCCGCTCGAAGGGCTTATGATGGGCACGCGTTCGGGAGATATCGATCCGGCTATCGTGACGTACTTGATGCGCAAAGAAAATCTGGACAGCGATCGCGTTGAGAATCTTCTTAACAAGAACAGTGGACTCCTGGGCGTTTCAGGAGTTTCGGCAGACACGCGAGAGCTGGTCAAGCGCCTTTCGAATCAATCGGTCGATCTTGCATTGAACATGTTCTGCTATCGCGTTCGCAAATATATCGGCGCGTATCTCGCGGCTTTGGGGGGAGCGGAAGCCATTGTGTTTGGCGGCGGCATCGGAGAGAACACGCCTCCGGTCCGCGAACGAATCTGCGAAAGCCTGGCTTGGTGCGGCGCGGTTCTGGACAGGCCGCGCAACAACGAAACGATTGATTGCGAAGGTCCCATCACAACGCTGGAATCTCGGGTTCAGGTCTGGGTTATACCGACGCAGGAAGGCCTCATGCTCGCCAGGGAAGTAGCAAATTGGGAATAGCCATGCGACGGGTGGCAGGTCCGCCGAAATGCTTACCATCAACCGGGAGTCTAACTGAGACAGCATTAGGAGGTTTACAATGCCCAAATCCGTTCGAGACGTGATGACGTCCAATCCAGTTTGCCTGCCGGCGAGCACGCCGATCCGTGAAGCTGCCCGCGTAATGCGTGAGAACGACATCGGCGATGTGGTGGTTGAAAAAGGAGGCAAACTCTGCGGCATCGTTACCGATCGGGATATTGTCGTTCGCGCCGTGGCGGAGAGCAAGAATGTGGAAACTACGAGTCTGGATGCCATCTGCAGCCAGGAAGTAAGCTCGATTGCACCCGATCGGCCCGATACGGAGGCTGTGCAGCTCATGAAAGACAAGAGCATTCGAAGGCTTCCCGTCGTTGAGAATGGGAAAGTGGTCGGGATCGTCTCCCTGGGCGATCTGGCGATTGAAAAGGACCCCAGGTCCGCTCTCGGGAAGATCAGCGCTGCGGCGGCGAACGTATAGCCCGATAGAGGAGGCCCAGTCCCGGTTCTCGTTCAGGGTTTCAATCTTTACCTGCTCAGGCGGCGTGTGCGCCGGCGAAAAGTCCATGAGAAGGCCGATCGGGTGCGCGCACCGCCTGGCATACGCACCCGATCGGTCAAACGCTCATGGTAATGGCCGGCTGTGGGTGGGCGCAGCGCGAGGGCGGCCTGGTCGAGGAGATCTGTCCAGGCGATGTGGTCTGGTTTGCTCCTGGTGAAAAGCACTGGCACGGAGCGACGTTGAGTACGGGCACTCCGCACATCGCTATCCAGGAGAAACTCAATGGGAAAGTGGTTGACTGGATGGAGCATGTCACTGACGAGCAATACCGTTCAGGACAGGACAAGCCGGACTGAGGAGCAAATCGCGATCAGAGCAGCAAACAGTTCTCTTGAGTTAGAAACGCCTATAGAGCGATGCCACCGAAACGTTGCGCTAGCAGCCCTTGGCAGAAGTGTCTCAAGCAAGCAAAGATAGGCGGAAGCGCGCCTCCCACCACACGGTATCAACAGCTTGCACACCAAGCCTGTCAGGACTCCTGCCAAGGGATGCTAGCGGCAACTCGCGTTGTTTGCCGTTGGAATTGCCAGGAATGAAATCGTTGCCGGCGCAAACGTAATTTCTCCGGATTGTGTTGGTGCGCCCGCCAACTGCGGCACGGCATCGCCGGCGCCCAACTTCAATTCGGTCCCGTTCAGTTGGACGTGAGTGTCCTCCAGGTTCTGCGCCGACGGCGCGGACAACGTGTAGCGGTCTGCCGCCGTCGCGAGTTCCAGCGAGCGCGTTGCAGACCGGTCTGTATTGATCGCGAGGAGCACTACGCCGCCGGGCTGCCCGCGAAGGCAGTGGGCGTAGAGACGCAAGCTCGGCGCGGGCGAAGCGCCAGGATCGAGCACCGTCGTTCCCATGAGCTTCCGCCATAGCAGAGCCGCCCAGTAATTGGGCCGCGGCGCAAACGTATTCTCGTCCAGCAAGCCATAATCGCTTGACGCGAGCGTATTATGCATGTTGACCTGGACGCCCCGTTTGGACATACTCCCGAGTTGATCGAGATAGCGGAAACTGTCCAGGAACGTGGAGGCCCAGGAATCGCCGCCGCAGGCTGCCTGGGCTGTTTCGGTGATCCACAGCGGTTTGCCGGGATCGAATTGATCGCGAAGACCCGCATAAAATGCCTCGATACGATCCACTCGGGAGAGCCACTCTTCGGAAAGCGCCGCACCGGGCGTGGTTATCGCCGAAGCCCCCATTGCCGCGCACCGTTTCGAAACCGCTCCGTAGGAATGGTATGAGAAAGCATCGAACACGGGTCCAGTGGCCTTCAGCAGATCTTCTGTCTTCAGTTCGTTCATTGATGGAGGCGCCAAAGATATCCCCTCGCCGACCGAACCGGGGCCGAGAAACACGACTTCAGGGGCAGTTTCCTTGATGAAACGACGGAAGACGGCGGTATCACGTCCATAGTCTGCTGCGTTGTACCCCTTCGGGGCGCCGCCCATCGCCGCAAAGTTTGGTTCGTTCATGAACTCGGCTGCAGCGATGCTTCCGCCGATCGATTTGGTATACGAAAGAAACTGGCGCGCTTGATCCGGGGTCCAGACGCCCGCCGCATTGCGAGTTCCCGGACTCGTGGCGAAGGATGTGACGATCTTCGCATCCACCGCGTGAGCGAAATCGACCACGCCTTTCCATTGCTGGCGGGTCAGTACGCCATTAAAACCTTTGGGGGGGCTCTTCGGGGCGGGCTTATCGGAATTCTGAAAATAAGTCGTGTTTGCCCAGGTCCCGCTGACACGCACATAAGCGGGACCCAGTGCCGCTGCCAGCTTACGCAAACGTTCTTTGCTCAGATCAATAGGCGGCCGATATTGATACAGATCCGGACTCATGCCGGCGGGCTGATTCGAACCGGATGCTTTAGCGGATGCCTGCGCCTTCAGAAGAGCGTCTACGTCCTTATATGGCTTCCAAAATCTGCCGCCGGTGACTTCCACCATTTCGATGTTGTATGACTGAAAGCGGTCATCTACTGTGCCGATGCGCGGCATATGTTCCGGCGCGATGGCGCCCGCCGATGAGGTACGGGGCGCTTTTGAACAGGCCATTCCTCCGAGTATCATTAGGGCTGCGCTTACACTAAGTCTGACGTATCCGGTTTTGCTCATTCCGCACCTCTCTCTAGCAGGTCTGTTTTGCCGCCCAGAAATTATACTCCGAGCAATGCAAGCGTCACCGCGATCGAATATTTCAGCAGATAGATGAGCGGGACCGGCTAAGCATCACAAGAGAAGATCCCCGATGCAGGCGAACGAGATGCAGCAATTCGAGTTGGTCGTCCTCCTCCTCCTACTGTTTGTAGTTGGACTTGGAACGCTGGCGCAGAGGTTAAAGACGCCCTATCCTATTGTGCTGGTTATCGGCGGCCTACTGCTCAGCCTGATTCCAGGATTGCCTCGCGTCTCCCTGGATCCGGAGCTGATTCTGGTGGTGATGTTGCCCCCGCTGCTGTTCTCCGCGGCTTTCAACACGTCCTGGCGAGACTTGCGGCATAATCTGTCAAGCATTCTCCCGCTCGCATTCGGCCTGGTGGCCTTTACAACTCTTGGAGTGGGGATCATGGCGGAGTGGTTCCTTCCCGGTTTCGATTGGCGGCTCGGCCTTGTGCTGGGGGCGGTCATCTCGCCAACTGACGCGCTTGCCGCCACCTCTATCGCGAAGCGCCTGGGCCTACCCAAACGCATCACGGACATCCTCGAAGGGGAAAGTCTCGTCAATGATGCCAGCGGCCTCCTGGCTCTGGAGTTCGCGGTCGGCATAGTTGTGAGCGGCCACACTCCTTCAGCTGTCAAGGCACTCGGGCAACTAACTTATCTGGTGATTGGGGGAATTGCCGTCGGGCTCGCACTAGGAAAGCTTGTGTATCTCTTCGAAAGGTCGGTAGACAATCCTGCCATTGAGATCACCGGCAGTATCATTGCTCCCTACCTCGCTTACCTGGGTGGTGAGAGGATTCACGCCTCGGGCATATTAGCAGCGGTTGCTTGCGGGCTTTATCTCGGGTGGAGCAGCTCAATCTACTTCTCGTCCAGAACCCGCCTTCAATCGGGGGCAACCTGGAACACGTTGACCTTCATGCTGAACGGGCTCGCGTTTCTTCTGATCGGTTTGCAATTGCGCTTTGTGATGGCGGGAATCCAGCACGTCCCTGTGTCAATGCTCGTGCTTAGCGCGGCTATTGTCGTTTTCTTTGTGATCGCGTTGCGAATGGTCTGGGTCTATCTCGAAGCATACATCTTGTCAGTATTCGCGCGAAGACTCCTGAAGCAAACGACGCCGCGGCCGTCACGTCGCCGTATTTTTGTTGTGGGTTGGACCGGCATGCGTGGTGTGGTGTCATTGGCGGCGGCCATTTCGCTGCCGGGCACATTGGAGAGCGGCCTGCCCTTCTCCGCGCGGAGTATGATTATCTTCCTCACGTTTTGCGTTATCTTCGTCACGCTGGTGTTACAGGGGCTCACTCTTCCGGGTCTCATCCGGCATCTGGGCCTGAGCGGAAAACTCGAAAAGAACCTTGAGGAGCAAGAAGCAAGGCAAACGATAATTCGGAGCGCTTTGAAAGAGCTCGATGGTATGCGAGCCCATGCTAAACCCGAATTCAGTTCGGTGTACGAAGATGTTGCGGAGCTTTACCGGCTCCGTCTCGCGGCCGCCGGTGATGGAGATTCCGAGACGAATGTAAAACCCGAGGCCTACGAACTTTATCGCCGCGTGACTCAGAAACTCCGACAGGTGGAACGCTCGACAGCAGTGAAGCTCCGCAATGAGAACGTAATCAACGATGCGGTTCTGCGCAAATTGGAACTGGAACTCGACCTGTTAGATGTCCGATATCACGGATTCTGAGAGATAGGAGTACAAGCTCATTCGTTGCTTCGGAAACCCAAAGGAACGTTAGCGACACTGACTATTGACCCGTTGTAAAATCCACCACACGAAAGGATGATTCGGACACATGGACTCCACAACAGCGAAAAGTTCCGGCATAGTACTCGCAAATCTCGGCGATTTGCTTCCCGATTTGGAATCGGTCTACAAAGATATCCATGCCCATCCCGAACTCTCGATGCAGGAAACACGGACGGCCGGCATCGCGGCGGACCGTCTTCGTGCCGCCGGCTACGAAGTGACCACAGGGGTCGGAAAGACTGGTGTGGTCGGTCTGCTGCGCAACGGCAAGGGACCGGAAGTCATGCTGCGCGCCGATATGGACGCGCTTCCGGTGCAGGAAGCCACGGGTCTGCCCTATGCCAGCAAGGTCACGACCACTGACAGCACCGGGAAGGCTGTTCCAGTAATGCATGCTTGCGGCCACGACATGCATGTGACGTGGCTGATAGGCGCGGCCACGGTGTTAGCGAAGGCTCGTGATGCGTGGAAGGGGACGCTGATGCCCGTCTTTCAACCAGCAGAAGAAACCGCGGCGGGCGCACAGGCAATGATCGATGACGGACTTTTTCAACGCTTCCCCAAGCCCGACGTGGTGCTCGGACAGCATGTGATGAGCTTGCCTGCCGGTATTATCGCCGGCCGTGCCGGAGCGACAACATCCGCCGCTGACAGTCTGCAGATTCGATTGTTCGGACGCGGCGCGCACGGGTCCATGCCGGAGGCCAGTATCGATCCGGTGGTGATGGCCGCGGCAACGGTGATGCGGCTACAGACCATCGTTTCCAGAGAAGTGGCGGCGAATGAAGCAGCTGTTCTCACCATCGGCGTGCTGCAGGCAGGTACGAAGGAAAACGTAATACCTGATGAAGCGATCATCAAGTTGAACGTGCGCACTTTTGACGAAGGCGTCCGCAAACGCATGCTCGCGGCGATCGAACGCATCGTTAATGCCGAAGCCGCCGCTTCAGGCGCCCCGAGGAAACCGGAGATCACGACTCTGGACCGTTATTCTCTTGTCACGAATAATCCGGAGGCGACCAAGCGAGTGGGCGAGGCGTTTCGTCAGCACTTTCCTGCTGACCGTGTGCAGGAAACCAAGCCGACGACGGCGAGCGAGGACTTCGGATCGTTCGGATCCGAATGGGGTGCTCCATCCGTGTTCTGGTTCGTTGGCGGCATCGATCCCGACATGTACGCGAAAGCTAAGAAGGACGGCCGGATGGGCGAGATCCCGACCAATCACAACCCGCGCTTCGCACCGGTGATTCATCCAACTCTGGAGACAGGGGTGGAGGCGCTCGTGGTTGGCTCCCAAGCGTGGCTATCAGCATAAGGGCCAGATGGTCGTCAACGGGCACCTCATAAACGCGCTGCTGGTTGCTTTCGATCTTGGCGGCACATTCGTATTTGCAATCAGCGGTGCGACGGCTGGGGTTAAGCACAGGCTCGATCTCTTCGGGGTTCTGGTTCTCTCCTTCGCGGCGGGAAACTCGGGTGGGATCACCCGCGATGTGATGATCGGAGCGGTTCCTCCAGCGGCCATCAGCGACTGGCGATATG
This sequence comes from Bryobacteraceae bacterium, assembly GCA_025980435.1. GTDB lineage: Bacteria > Acidobacteriota > Terriglobia > Bryobacterales > Bryobacteraceae > Bog-105. The sequence goes on along the minus strand of JAICXK010000006.1, from coordinate 23,154 downwards.
TCGCTGTATCAATCCTTGCCGGGCTGATTACGTTTTATTGGTATAGAACCATCAACCGGCTGAGCAGCCCCGTGCTGGTGTTCGACGCCGCCGGGTTGGCGCTCTTTGCCGTCGCGGGCGCGGGGAAGGCCCTGGCCTTTCATGCCGGTCCGGTTGCGGCGACGCTGCTCGGCATGCTGACAGGAATCGGCGGCGGCATGGTGCGCGATGTGCTAGTTAGAGAAATCCCCTCCGTGTTGCGCACCGAGCTTTACGCAGTCGCGGCGCTGATCGGCGCGGCCGTGGTGGTAATTGGAAGGATGCTGGATATCCCGTCTTCAGTTGCGGCTATTGCCGGCGCACTTCTCTGCTTTGGACTGCGATTTATGGCAATGCGGCGCGGCTGGCAGCTTCCGATCGCGCGGCCGCCGGAATAGTCCACGCACGTTTTGGGCGCGCCTTCGTTCGTTAGTCACGGTGAGATGTAACCTGATCCTGTGATATCGTCGGACTTAAAATCGACCCTGGTCACGTGGGCGCGGAAAATGCCTGAAATGTTGCCCGCGATTTTTTTCGGACACGGCAAGCCGATGAATGCCGTGCTGAACAATCGCTACACCGAAGGATGGGGGCTCTCCCAGATTGGGTGCGGCCGGGATCTCTGGCCACCATAGATGCTCTGCAACGACTGCGAAAGAACCCGAGCTCGATTGGTCCTTTCTGGCACCTTCGGCACAACTCCAGCAGGACACGCGGACCGGGAAATTCCGTGTGGGAAAAGGCCAGCTCTTGGTCGATGCAAACGGTCAGAGACGGATTTCGGTCCAGGATTATGCGGTCGCCATGATCGATGAACTTGAACATCCCGACATTCGGCAGCGCTTCACAGTCGGATATTGACGGCTAGCTCGCAGCGTTCTGCTTGAGAGATGTCCCCCGATCCAGTTTCCACTCCTCGCGAAGAAGTAGGCAAACGCGTGGCGCGTGGTTTCGACTGGCAAAGTTTTCCTTCCACACCCGGTGGCACTGATACATCGAGATAGATCGAGTCCGCGGCGATCCCGTCTACTGGTCCCTTTTGCCCCAGAAAGTTCCGCAAACGATGCGCACTCCAGTCCCATCGTCACTTTTGATCAGAGGAATGTCGGGCGACTTCACCTCCTGATATCGCGGTGCTGTCATCTTTAGCGACGACGGAAGGTTCGCCCAAAGCTGAAAACCATGCATCCTACCGTCTTAATTCCCCTTCGGCATCTCCTGATGGATAATGCCGCTTCCTGCGGTCATCCACTGTATATCGCCGGCAGCGATCGCGCCATGGTCTCCCATGCTGTCGCCGTGCTCAACCGTTCCGGCGAGGACATAAGTAATAGTCTCGATTCCTCGGTGGGGGTGCCATGGAAAGCCCGCCAGGTAATCTTCGGAACATCATTGCGGAAGTCATCGCTTCCCGAAACATTTGAGTTGCGCGTGCTGGATTGGCGCGGCCCGTCAGAACGGGAAGCGGCCAGGTCGACCCATGACTGCGGGGCGTCAGGCCACTGAGATCCGCACTCTATACTGCCTCTACTGCACCGGCGTAGCCAAGGCGGAAATAGCACGCAGACTCCGTATCGGGCGGACTTCGGTGCGCCGCATTCTGAGCCAGCCTGTCCCGCAGAAAATGATGACACTCGTTGCGGGGCGGTAAGCCGAACAACGATGCGCCTGAACACTGATCTGAACTGGCAGAAAATGGTTATGAGTGCGGCTGCTCCAACCTGTTCCCCAAATTGTAAACGCGATCGAACAAACACGTGTGATTCGCCTGATCTATCACGATAAAGAGCGCATTCTTGAGCCGCACGATCACGGCATCCTCAACGGCTCTGTCCAATTACTCGGGTATCAGACCGCCGGCTCCAGCAGTCGCCCCATCCCCAACTGGCTGCTGATGAAAACGGATGAAATCTCTGACTTGACATGGCTGGACGGGACCTTCCCCGGTGGACGTCCCACATCCCGAGGTCAGCACATTCGATGGGACGTGCTTTTTATCCGGGTCAAACCTGCTGACGAACGCAGGAAGGCCGCCGCCCGCTAGAGTGTCGCTATCTCTGTACTTCTGACTGTTCTACGCACGCCTGCCGACAGCTCACGTTGCCGCCGCTGTGATATCTTGAGCTTGTCGTGAAGCGGGCTGTCGACGATCTCGATTGTGGGTTGCAACCTCGTCATCAACGGGCAGTTTACTGTCCAGTTTCGATCAGAAGGCATGGTTTGGCGCGGACCGGATGAACAGTATAGGCAAGACACTAAGAAGGTAGTTCTTAAAACAGTTAAGTAGAAGAAAATCAACGCAAGCGGGAGTAATTCAGCGGTAGAATGCCAGCTTCCCAAGCTTGATACGGGGGTTCGACTCCCCTCTCCCGCTCCAACCATTTCAATAGCTTGGCAGCATTTCGCCCATAGTCACTGTCGCCCTAACGCAGTAATCGTATTCTCGGGTTGAACCTAACCTATTGACTGGCCGCGGCTTCGTTACGGAATGCCTCTCCCCCTACGCTGGCATTCTGACAGCATCTTGCATGTCAAAACCTGGCCGGAGGTTCCGCGCCACTCTCTCGGAACACCATCATCACTGCTCACGCACACTGAGCTAATAAATACGGCGACTTCCACTGGACGCAGCCCGCAAACTGTAAACCTGAATAAACCACATCCCGTTCCGACCCGGCGCGCAATCCGATTGTCACGACGTTTTGCGAATCCCCTGCGTGCGCGAACACGTTGCCGGTCGTTCCGTTTGCAGTTGGTCTGACTTGCGGCGATGCGGGAGAGACCTGCCTACGGAAGAGAGCGGCGTAAGCGTCACATCGAAAGAACCGGAGAGTGCGGCGTTGTTTGCAAGTTCGTCTGCCTTTCAGCCTGTCTCGGTTGCGCTTGGCTCAGCGTAATTCCCGCGCTCGGCGGCGACGCTCAGCAGTTCCAACCCTAACGGGTTTTGGTTTCCCTCCCGGATTGCCGGCTTCGCCTTTTGCAGAGCACAAACAATCCGCTCCTGACCCTCCAAAAAACAGCCTCGCTGGCCTGGAGAGCGGCCCCCTTCGCTCCAGGTCGCCCCAACCGATCGGGGCACGAAAGGAAGACAAAAACATGCTTTGCAAAAATCGCATCACTCTCATTGGTTTTCTCGGCCAGGATGCCGAAAGCCGCTCGACTCCGAACGGCACCACCTACACCCGCTTATCGCTCGCCACCAGCGTGAGCTGGAAAGAGAAAGGCAGCAACGAGTACAAGACTCGCACCGAATGGCACCGCATCATCAGCTGGAACAAGCTAGCGGAATGGGCCGGCACATTGCAGAAAGGTGCGTATATCGAAGTCGAAGGGGAACTGCGCTATCGCGAGTACACGCCGACGGATTCGGATCGCAGCGTTCGCGTGGCTGAAGTCCATGCCACCTCGATCTTGGCGCTGGACCGCTCGGACAGGCAGCCCGTTTCCACTCCTGAATCAGAGCCGGCCGACGAACCCATCGACTGACTGATTGGCCGGGCAGCGATTTCCATGATCGCTGCCCGGTCTTTACTTTACGGCGAGCACTGGGCCGGAACGAAAAAGAGCACCTCGGCGGCGGATGCAGAAAATGCTTTTATCTATTGTCAGTCCGTTTCTACCAGCTGCCCTCCGGATTGCTCTACACTTCGCGACTTATCAGGACTAATGACGGTTTTCTCCCGCGATATCCACTCTGCATGAATAGAGATGGAATCTTGAGCCCATTGTGGATACCCTGCACCAATGGGCATGATGGCGAGGTAGCAAATGCACCACCCCGTAAGCAGCCGGCTTAGAAGCTGACGTTAGAGAATTTGGAAGTGAACGCTTTTTTGCTGGTCCGAATAGAATCCAGCTCACTCATCTGCGTCAGATCTTGTTCTAGCAACATGTATTCAAAGCGAGGGAGCTTGTTTGCGGCATCGATGATGGACTGAATTGGCAGAATTCCCGTTCCAATCTCCGTGAAGCAAAGCGGGTGCTTGTTTTTCATGAAAAGATTAAGGTCGATATTCTTGTTTCTGTCGATGACCCCTTCATAGAGATTCATCGGTTGAGGGCACGTCGCGGGAAAATCCTTTTGGTGCAACAGCAGAACTCTTTCTTTGAACCGTTTCATCCAATCCAGTGGATTCTGCCCTCCCCGATACATCCAATACGTGTCCATCTCAAAGAAGACCAGTGATGGATCTGTCTTCTCGGCAATGATTTCGTATACGAATTTGTCGCCGAACTTTTGGAACTCTTGAAAGTGGTTGTGATAGTAGAACCGCATGCCACGCTGTTTTGCCAGGTCGCCAATCTTATTGAACAGCTCGCATCTCTGCTGGACGTAATCCCTGTCCCCATATGGATAAAACTCGATGTCATTTCCAATCTGCTGGTTCCCAAGTGCCATTTGATAGTCGAGAGCACGCGGGATGATGGCGATATCGAGTGGATTGATGTGACATCCAACGATCGAGAGTCCTAAGCCGCTTAACCGTTCTTTGAGTTCCGGAGCTTTCACTCCGAAGCCAACCCCTGGGTCAGTCCGCGCTTGATGGTTCGCGCCTTCGACATAATGGTAGCCAGCGCGAGCGACTTCCTTTAGCGTCCCCCAAGGATCTTTAGCCAGCGAGTTCCGCACAGAATAAAGCTGCAAACCAATTCGAGTCGTCCTGGGTGTTTGCCCGAACGTACGTCCGCCCGCGGCTAAGAGCATTGCACCGCTGAATGACGCGGTCGCTTTCAAAAAGTCTCTACGCCTCATATGAGTCCCCCTGGATGTGAAAAGGTACCGTAGTACGGGTCCACTGATCTCTGTACTGTTGATGAGCTAAGTTAGCATCCCTCGCCCGTCCCCCGGCGAACATTTAGTAACCGAGACCTCCCGGCCCGGTATCCTACGGGTAGTTCTCCGCGAACCCCGAACCTGCATGGAAGTCCAAAGTCCCCCAGCCCGCCCGTCCTGGCAGCTGTTTCTCTTTTCTGTGTGGGGTCGGCTCTGGGTTCGGATCGCACTCGGCGTTCTCATTGTTGTCTCGATCGTCGCCTTCGCCATCTTTGCCCATTTCTACTCGAGATATGAACGGATCGTCGACGATCGCATCAGCCGGCCCATCTTCAACGAGTCTGCGCAAATCTTTGCTGCTGCCGACCGCATCACCACGGGCGACGAGCGCACAATGCAAACCATCGCGGCCGAGCTCCGTCGCGCTGGCTACTTGTCCAGCTCGGAAACCGGCAAATCCGACGTCGGTTCCTACTCGCAACGCGGGTCGAAGCTTCTCATCCAACCCGGCCCGGAGAGCTATCACCCGGGGCAGCAGGCGACCGTCCAAATCAAAAACGGTGAAATCGCTTCCATTGTAGGCAGCGACGGCAAGTCGCTTTCGTCATACGACCTTGAGCCGCAGCTTGTCACCGGCCTGTTCGACGCAAAGAACCGGTCCATTCGCCGGCTGCTGACCTACAACGAAATTCCTCCCGTCGTGCGCAATGCCATCGTTTCGATCGAAGACCGGCGCTTCTTCGAGCACAACGGCATCAACTACGCGCGTCTCATCGAAGGTCTGCTCACACCCATCTCTCGCCATCGCCGCATCCAGGGTGGCTCCACCCTCACCATGCAGATGGCGCGTTCCTTCTTTCTTTCAAACAAACGCAGCGCGCGACGCAAACTCGCCGAGATGGTGATCGCCACCATCCTCGAGCATCGCTTCACCAAAGAGCAGATCCTCGAGATCTACGTCAATCAGGTCGATCTCGGTCAACGCGGCTCCTTCGACATCCGGGGCTTCGGAGAAGGCGCAGTCGTCTATTTCGGCAAGGACATCATGAGTCTCACGCTCCCGGAAGCGGCGCTGCTCGCCGGCATGGTCAATGGGCCCAGCTACTTCTCTCCCGATCGCCATCCCGAGCGTGCGCGGAAGCGGCGCAACGTGGTCCTCCTCTCCATGTATGAGAACCACGCCATCGACCACGCCACCATGGAGACGGCTGAAGCCACGCCGCTTAAGCTCGCGCCTATGAACCGGCAGGCCGAAGATGCGCCTTATTACGTCGATCTTGTTCGCGACCGTTTGCTCACGCAGTACGACGAGTCCGAACTCGACAACGGCGCTCTGCGCGTCTACACCTCGCTCGATCTTCAACTGCAGCAGGCCGCGACTGAAGCTGTACAAGAAGGCATCAAGCAGGTCGATGCAGCGATTATCAAACAACGCACCCGTCGCATCCGCCAGGGCAAAGGTAAGAACGCGGTCGTCACCACCCAGGTGGCCTCCGGACCGATGCCCCAAGTCGCCCTGATCGCCATCGATCCCCATACCGGCGAGGTCCTGGCGCTTGTCGGTGGCCGCGACTATTCCTCGAGCCAACTGGACCACGCGCTCGCGAAGCGGCCCACCGGTTCTATCTTCAAGCCTTTCGTCTACGCCGCCGCCATCAACACCGGCCTTGCGGGAGATCCAGCCAAAGCCATCACCCAGACAACCATGCTGGACGCCAGTCTCGGCACCTTCGACGACAACGGCCGCCCCTGGTCGCCGCGCAACTTCGATCCCACCGAAAGCACCGGTGAAGTCACCGCGCGCGCCGCCCTGCAACACTCCATCAACACCGCCACGGTGCGCCTCGCGCTCATGGTCGGCCTAGACAAAGTTGTCGATCTCGCGAGAGCGGCCGGCATCACCGACGCGAAGCCCACACCATCGGTCGCCATCGGCACCTATAGCGCCAAGCCGCTCGACATGGTCAGCGCCTACACGGTCTTCGCAAACGGCGGTGTACGTCTACCCACCACCTTCATCCGTTCCATCCGAAACAAGACCGGCGAAGAAGATAGTTCCGGCGTTGAGGAAAAAGCGGGTGCGAAAAAGACGGTTCTCGACCCTCGCGTCGCCTATGTCCTCACCGATATGCTCGAAGCCGTCTTGAACGGCGGTACCGCAAGCTCGGTACGTGCCCGCTTTGCAGCTCCGGCGGCGGGCAAAACAGGAACCTCTCACGACGCCTGGTTCGCCGGATACACATCGAATCTTCTCTGCATCGTCTGGGTCGGCAACGACGATTATTCCAACATCAACATCGAGGGTGCCAAAGCTGCCGCTCCCATCTGGACCAACTTCATGGTGCGCGCTCAGAAACTCGCTCACTACCATGACATGCAGCCCTTCACACCGCCCTCCGGCGTCCTCGCGGTGAAGCTGGACAAAGCCTCCAATCTGCCCGCCGATGACTCCTGCCCCGACGATTACCAGGCCTACTTCGTCGACGGCACCGTGCCCGCTGCCACCTGCAGCCATCCTGAAGGCCCGAAACGCTCTTTCTTCGACAAAATGTTCGGCATCGGCAAACATCCGCAAACGGTTCTACCGCCCATCACCGAACCGGCGCCGCCCTCTCCCGCCGCGGTCCCTGCCTCGCCCGATACCTTGCCCACCCAACTGCCCGCGCCACCACCCCAACCAAAGAAGAAACGCGGCTTCTGGCACCGGCTCTTCGGCGGCGGCAAGAAAAACGACACCGCCACGTCCACCGATACAACTTTGACTGAGCCGCATTGAGCACACACGATCTGCGATCTCAAAAGGAATCCGGGGCTCCTGTATAGCGGGCGATTCGGAAATTGGCCGATGGGAAGCGGACTTCCCGTTCCCTATCTAATAGCAGTTAGTTTTGATATTCGCTTGCCGGTGCGTTATACTTCGAAATCTTGTTGAACAGACGCAATTTTCTCGGCAGTCTTGGTGCACTTACTCTTGCAGGTTGTGCGCCGAGGCGAACCGCTAGCGTTGTTGCGCCTGCTCCGCGGCCGAGTCCCGCATTACAAGTAGCGCCCATTCGCGCGGATATAGATAGGATCTTTCGAACAACTGTGTGCTTACGGCCGTTTCGCGCGGCCGGTCCTCGTCTGGATGTCGAACGGGTGGGTGACAAGACGATCATTCACAATTACGGTCATGGTGGAAGCGGATGGTCGCTGTCGTGGGGGTCGAGCAGCATTGCCACGGAGAAGGCGCTGTCGACGGGAGAGCACGAAATCGCCGTGATCGGCTGCGGAGCACTGGGGCTTACCTCGGCGACCCTGCTTCAGCGCGCCGGTGCAAAGGTAACAATCTACGCGAAGGAACGTCCGCCGGATGTGCGATCCTCGCGTGCAACGGGAGCGTTTACGCCGGATTCGCGAGTAGCCTTGTCCAGCTCCGTGTCGCCGGGCTTTCCTGCTCTCTGGGAGAAAATGGCCCGAAAATCACTGCAGATGTATGCAAGCTATTTGGGCGTGGCTGGCGATCCTATCGAGTGGAAGGATTTCTATATGCTTTCCGACGCGCCGGCAGAAGCGGGCGGGGCACACGAAGGCCCTGGCAGCCTGGACTTCGCTCACTACGGCAGCCGCATCGCGGATGTGATTCCGCAGTTGCAGGAATTGGCTCCCGGCGCCCATCCGTTCCCGACTCGTTTCGCGCGTAGGACTTCAGACCTGACGTTCAATATAGCGGCTTATTCAAAGCAACTCGTCACCGATTTCTTAATCGAGGGTGGGAGGATTGAGCAGAGAGAGTTTCACTCCCCCTCGGAATTAGCCCAGCTGCCGCAGAATATAGCGATCAATGCAACCGGCTATGGAGCGCGAGCGCTCTGGAACGATGAATCCATCATTCCCGTCCGCGGCCAAATCGCCTGGCTGATTCCACAGCCCGAGGTGAATTACGGCGTGATCTATAAAGATCTCGTGATCCTCGGACGGCGGGATGGGATCGTGGTACAGGCTCACGCGCTGAACGAAGCGGATGGCTACAATGACGCGAACGAGAATCCGGACCGGGAGGAGGCTGAAGCGGCAGTCCGGATTGCCGCCGAGTTGTATGACCGGATGTCGGCACGCAAGGCGGCAGCATAGCCGGAGCTTGTCCCCTACTTGCCCAAGGCGCCACGCCAAAGCCGAATATGCACATGACCTGCATGCCTCAAAACAAATAGGTCCTGATAAACGGCCAAGGGTAGAGCAAAAGAAAATCCACTTAGACGGCAAGTGGCCGTTCGTCGCTTTGAGAGCGCCAGAGTTCTGATCTCGGCAGCAATCCAGCATGATTGCCCGCCGAATTGATGAAATCCAGTCGACATCGCAGTCCTGCCGTCATCGAACCCAAGCGAAACGTTTGCGGCTGGCTCTGTTCTAGGATGAGAAACTCTTGATGCAAATTACTAACAAGCTGAGTACTACATCATCGGCATTGCACGAAGTACTCCACAGCAAAGTCTCGATCCTGCTGTTGCTCGTGCCCTTGACGATCGTCGCCGAGTTCTTTTTCGCCCAGCATCGGACCGTTATCTTCTTTCTGTCTGCATCGACGATGATTCCGTTGGCATACTTCCTAAGCGAATCGACAGAGCATCTCGCCGTACACACGGGTCCGACAGTTGGCGGCCTACTGAACGTCACTTTCGGGAATGCAGGCGAACTCCTGATCGGCTATTTCGCTCTGCGCCAAGGGCTGGATGGAGTTGTGAAAGCCTCTATTACTGGCTCGATCCTGGGAAACCTCCTACTCGCGTTAGGTGTATCGATCATCGCTGCGGGCGTCAAGAAGAAAACACTCAAATTTAATGCCCTGGCGGCCCGAACGCGAGCAACGATGTTAGCACTCGCTGGACTTTCGTTGATTCTGCCTGCTGCGTATCACTATGCCGTGACGTCACGGACGGCGGGTCAGGAAGCGGATTTGAGCATGGAATTCTCGATAATTCTTCTGATCACTTATGGGCTAGGCCTGCTATTCACGCTGCGAACGCATACTCAGTTGCTGTCGCCGGGACGGGAGACCGGCGATGGACATGCCGTCTGGACGAAAAGAAGTGCCGTCACAGGTTTGCTGCTCAGCTCGGCATTCATCGGGTGGATGAGTGAAATCCTGGCGGGCTCTGTTGAAGCTGCGGCGAAGCAACTCGGGTTGAGCGATCTGTTTGTCGGCGTCATAGTTGTTGCGATCGCCGGGAACGCAGCGGAGGCCTTGTCCGCAGTTCGCAGCGCTCTGGCGGGACGCATGGACCTGAGCGTCGGGATAACCCTGGGAAGCAGTACACAAATTGCCCTCTTTGCCGCTCCGGCACTGGTTCTGATGAGCCGCTTGACCGGGCACGCACCTATGAACCTGCTGTTTAGCCCGATCGAGATCACCGCTCTGGTACTGGCAATGGCGATAACAGGGCAAATTGCCGGGGACGGAGATTCTAATTGGTTCGAGGGAGTGCAACTCCTGGCTGTTTACTTAATGTTGGCTGCCATGTTCTTCCTCATACCAAGTTGACGTGCGAGCCGCGGTGCCGAACAGCCAAGCCAACCTGTCACGCCGATGGTCACGACATTTTGGAGGAACGGGGTGGCGAGGCCCACCGTCCAGCTACGGAGCTAGTTGGCTGTTTTGGTACTTTCGCACTGCTCTAGAGACTCAACGGCGAACCCAAACGGCGTCGAGATGAATCGTATCTCATGTGGGCGCACGGCCGGAGGCCGTCCGCAGCGCCAGCGGCTTCGTCCAAGTCGGCTTGCATCGTAGTCGGGATGTGCGCTGGGAAATGAACCGGAGGCACCACGGCTCGCCTTCGGAAGCACAATTACCGCAAGGTATCGATAATAGCCGCGAGGCTTCCAGGTGCAAAGCCCCAAGTCGTTTCGGGACGCACATGAAGCTCGGCCCGCCAATAAAGCGGCTTCACGTCAGGCAAGACTCAGAGCCACCGGAAATGCTTTAAGGCCCATAGCAACAAGATGGTGATCACGGCCATGACGGCCAGGCTTATCCCCACCCCGTAGGGAGAGTCGGCTCCCGGCAGGCCTTTCACGTTCATTCCATAAAAGCCGGATATGACCAGGGCAGGGAGCGCCACGGTGCTCAGCACGGTAAGTACTTTCATTACTTGGTTGGTTCGGTTCGCGACGCTCGACAGGTAAACGTCGAGAGTTCCTGTGAGGAGGTCGCGCATTATTTCGACACTGTCCAGGTTACGGGCGACGTGATCATAAACATCTCTGAGGAAAGGCTCGAGGTCGCGGCCGATGCACGGCAATTCAACCCGTTGCAGTTTGGCTGCAAGATCTCGGGAATTGGCCAGAATCCCCCGAAGAAAGACGAGCGTCCGCTTAGTCGCGAAGAGGGTTGCTAACACTTGAGGCGTGGGAGACTCCAGGGCTTGGTCTTCGAGCTCGTCGATGGTTTCGCTGAGCCGGTCGAGGATCGGAAGGTATGAATCCACAACTCCGTCCAGGATCCTGTAGTAAAGTCGATCGAGCCTGGTCTCTTCACCGAAGGTCTTTTGGACATGATCGATCAGGTCGCGCAGCTCCGGGCAGTCGGTTTCAACAACGGTGATCAAGAAGTCGTTTCCCAGGAAGATGTCCAGGTCCACGGCGGTGAAATGTCCTTCTTCATCGACCCGAACCGGTTTCAGGACCGTAAAAAGATAGGCTTGTCCTTCCTCGATCTTCGCGCGCTGGCCCCCATGCCGGCAGTCCTCAACATGCAATGGATGAAGGTTGTATCGTTCTGCCAATCCGTCCAGTTCAGGACCGGCCGGATCTAGGATCTTGTACCAATGCATATTGAACAAGATAGCTTCCAGCCTGGATGTTTTCGTCGCAGCCCACATTGTGCCGTCAGGAGAACAAGACGCGGTAGGCCTGGAAGTGCATACGAGTTTCCGGACACTGATGGCGCTCTCCTTGGTCAAGAGCCCGTTTCCCGAAACGTGGCAGCCGTGTGATTCCAGAATCACTAAACGCTGCGCGACCACAGGGCGGGTAACTTTCTGATCCATGAATTAAAACAATGTCAATTCAAGAAAGCAAACCCTCCTTAGGCGTTACCCGTGGTACTTCTTGTTAGGCAGCAGACGCTATTCTTGTAGCCTGGGCACAAGGCTGAAGCACAAGCCATGGCGAAGAAAAAAGCACTACCGGCCACCGAACAAGAACGGGCTGCGCTATCTCCGATGGAGAGCCCTGCCTGGGGGAGCAGGCAAATGCGCAAGGACAAAGCGAACTCGAAGCAGCTCCTGATCGCGGCGTTGGGCGCTTCCGCAGGCGGCCTGGAGGCCCTCGAAAAATTCTTCAAACACATGCCGGCCGATTCCGGTATTGGGTTTATCATCGTCCAGCACCTTGCCCCCGATCGTACAAGCGCCCTGCCGGAGCTGTTGGCGAGATGCACGGATATGACTGTCGAGCAGGCCCGCGATGACCTTGAGGTCGCACCCGACCGCGTCTACATCATTCCGCCGGGCGCCACACTGACTATTAAAAACGGCAGGTTAGGAGTGGAGGCGCCAGTTGAGCCTCGCGGCCACCGCACGCCGATCGATAGCCTCTTCCGTTCCCTGGCGGAAGATCGCGGCGAAAACGCCGTGTGCATCATGCTGTCGGGCACTGGCACGGACGGCACGCTCGGCCTGCGGGAGATCAAAGAACGCGGCGGTATGGCCATGGCACAGACCCTTGACTCCGCCAAATACGACGCGATCCTTCGGAGCGCCATCGCAACAGGTCTGGTGGATCATGTGCTGCCGGTGGAAGAGATGCCGGCAAAGCTCCTGGAGTATGGCGCTCACCTGCATTCATTCGACGGTAAGCCGGGCAGTATCCGCGAGCAGATAGGCGCGCATATTGGCAAGATCCACGGCTTGCTGCGGCGAAAAGCCGGTCACGATTTCAGCCAGTACAAAGAGAGCACCATCGTACGGCGGCTGGACCGCCGCATGAAAGCGTTACAGATTGATAGCGTCGAGCAGTATGTCCGGACGTTGGAGCGCCAACCAGAAGAGGTGGACCGGCTCTTCAAGGATCTGCTGATCGGAGTGACCCAGTTCTTTCGCGACCCCGAGGCATTCGAGGCGCTTGGACGCGAGGTGATTCCCAAGCTGTTTGAGGGCAAAGGCTCAGGCGACGAGATCCGCGCCTGTGTGGTGGGATGCGCATCCGGAGAAGAAGCCTACTCGATCGCCATTCTGCTATGTGAGCATGCGTCGCCGCTGGACAATCCGCCCCGGATAAAGATATTCGCCACCGATATCGACGAACGAGGGCTGGAGATGGCGCGCAAAGGGCGCTATCCGGAGGGCATCGCGGAGCACGTGAACCACGAACGTCTGGAGCGCTTCTTCATCAAGCAGGATCACGCGTACCAGGTGAAACGGGACATTCGTGAGAGCTGTATCTTCTCCACCCACAGTTTCATCAAGGACCCTCCGTTTTCACGTCTGGATCTGATCTCCTGCCGCAACGTGATGATCTATCTGGGGCCGGAACTGCAGCGGAAGATCATCCCGCTCTTCCATTACGCGTTACGTTCCGGCGGGTATCTGTTTCTGGGCCCGTCGGAGAGTGCCGCAGCGCAGCTCGGGCTGTTCCGGGTGTTGGACAAGAAGCACAGGATTTTCCAGAAGAAGGGAAGTCTGCCTCGCCCGGCGGTTCGTTTTCCGCTAGCGGACAGCAGCCGCGCAAAGCAGCCGGAGGAGACGCAGTTCGAAGCGGAAGAGCGAGAACTCCCCAAACAGTTAGAACGCATCATTTTGCGGCGATACCGGCCAGCGTGCATCACGGTTCAGGGGAACGGAGACGCCGTTTATTTTTTCGGCCGCACGAGCCGCTACCTGGAACAGCCGACAGGAAGCCCGGAGAGCAACGTGATCAATATGGCGAAGGAAGGCTTGCGGATTCCTTTGCGCACGGCCCTGCATCATGCGGCGACCACTCATGAGCGCGTTGTTCAGAAGGACGTTTCCGTTCAAACGAACGGCGGAGTGAGTTCTGTTGACATCACCGTGGAACCGCTCACCGAATTCCAGCCGGCGAACCTCTACATGATCGTGTTCGAGGATGCGCTTTCTGGCCGCACCCCGCAACACGGCGAGACGCCGGCACCGGATGCCAGTTCTGAGGAAATAATCCAGCACCTCGAAAGTGAGCTCAGGGCTGCCCAGGAGCACGCGCAAGCGGCATTTGAAGAGCTGGAAACTTCGAATGAGGAGCTAAAATCCACAAACGAAGAGTATCAATCGACGAACGAAGAGTTGGAGACCTCCAAGGAGGAACTCCAGTCCTTCAACGAGGAACTCGAAACCGTCAACACCGAGCTCAACCGCAAAGTTGCCGAACTGGATAAAGCCAATAGCGATTTGCAGAATCTGCTCGAGAGTACGCAGATCGCCACTATCTTTTTGGATGGTGAGCTTCGCATCAAGAGCTTTACGCCCGCCGCAGTCGGCATGTTTCGACTGATTGCGGGCGATGTTGGGCGGCCCATTACAAATCTGGCGGCACGGTTCCATGACGCCGACCTCGCGCAGGACATCAGGGATGTGCTCAAATCGCTCTCCACGCGCGAGCGGCAGCTAGCCGGAGAAGGTGGGCTGCATTATCAGATGCGCATCCTGCCTTACCGCACCGTGCATAACGTGATCGATGGCGTGGTCATCACTTTCACCGATGTGACCGAGCTTAAAGAGGCCGAGCGGCGCGCCGTGGATGCGAAGGTTTACGCGGAGAATATTGTCCAGACCGTGCGAGAACCGCTCCTGGTGCTGGACACCGATTTGCGCGTGCAGTCCGCCAACAGGTCGTTCTACGAGGAGTTTCGGGTTACGGCGGATGAAACCGAGGGCAAAGTTCTGTACGAGCTCGGCAATGCGCAGTGGGACATCGGGGAGCTGCGGCGCGTATTGACTGAACTGCTCCCACAAAAAGGAATTCTCGACGACTTTCAGGTCGAACACGATTTTAAAGAGATCGGACGGAGAACGATGCTGCTAAACGGCCGCATCATGGAGCGGCAAAATAGCGGGGGGCCGCTGATCCTTTTGGCGATCGAGGACATTACCGAGCGCAAGCAGAGCGAAGATGCCTTGCGCGCTTCCGAGGGAAGATACCGCACGCTGTTCGAGAGCATTGACGAAGGCTTCTGCATCATCGAGAAGGTTGGGGCCGGAACGGACGGGCCGCTGGATTTTCGCTACATCGTGGCTAACCCGGCGTTCGAGATGCAAACCGGCGTGGGTGGCGTGGTCGGGAAAACCATCCGGCAGGCATTTCCGGGCGAACCTGAGGAATGGTTTGAAACATATGACGCCATTGTCAAAACCGGCGTACCACTCCGGTTTGAACGCGATCTTGCCACGCATGGGCGCGTGTTGGAACTCTACGCCTTTCGGGTCGAAGACGAAACGGGCCGTCGCGTCGCGGTTATCTTCAAAGACATCACCGAGCGCAAACGCGTGGAGGAACTCAAGGGTAGGCTCGCCGCCATCGTTACATCGACAGACGATGGCATTATCAGCAAGGACCTCAACGGGATCATTCGGACCTGGAACCGTGGAGCGGAACGGATATTCGGCTATTCGGCAGAGGAGATTATTGGGAAAAACGTTTCGATTCTCGCCCCACCCGAGCGCCTCGACGAGATGCCTAGCATCCTGGAGCGCATTTCCCGCGGTGAGCGCATTGACCAGCATGAGACCAGGCGGCTCACAAAAGAGGGGCGGACGATTACGGTATCGCTGACGGTCTCTCCCATCCTGGATAGCTCCGGCAGAATCATCGGCGCTTCGAAGATTGTCCGCGACATCTCGGAGCAGAAGCTTTTGGAAGAGGCGCTTCGACAGAGTAAGAAGGAACTGGAGAGCCTCAACTCGGATCTGAAGCACTTCTCCTACGCAGCATCCCACGATCTGCAGGCACCGCTGCGCATGGTGGCGAACTACACGCAGCTGCTTGCGAGGAAATACAAGGGCAAGCTCGACCAGCAAGCAGATCAGTTTATCGAGTACGCGGTTCAAGGCGTTCAGCGGATGGAAGCGATGCTGAGCAGCCTGCGTGAATATTGGTCGGTTAGCGAACAAGAGCGGCAACAGCCTATTCCTACTGACTGTAATGGCGTTCTGGCGAAGGCGCTCGACGTTCTTGTCGTCGCAATCCAGGACAGCGCTGGAGTTGTTACGCACGATCCTTTGCCCACGCTTATGGCGGAAGAAGTTCCTCTGGTGCTGCTTTTCCAAAATCTGATTGGCAACGCGCTGAAGTATCACCGGCCGGGCGAGCCGCCGCGGGTACATGTCTCGGCGCAGCCGAGCGGCAACGTATGGACTTTTTCCGTGGCCGACAATGGCCTTGGCATTGAAGCGGCCTTCTTAGAGACTATCTTTACACCCTTCAAACGTCTCCACGGATCGGAGCACCCTGGCAGCGGCATTGGACTGGCGATTTGCCAAAGAATCGTGGAGCGTAAGGGGGGCAGGATTTGGGCGGAGTCCGAGTATGGGCGGGGATCCACGCTTCGCTTTACGATTCCTGGGTAAAGAGGCCCAGACGTGGGTCGATGACAATGGGAGAGGAGGACCAATAGTCCGTGAACAAGACAGCAAGCGGCTGGATTCTCATCGTGATAGGTCTCATTGTTTTGATTTGGGGATCATTCGGATTTAAGACTCGCAAAACAGTTGTCCGACGTAGGGCCGCTCCATGCCTCCAAAGACACTACCCATCACGTGCCCTATGCGCCCATCATTGGCGGAGTGATTATCATCGGTGGGATTGTTTTACTTGTGTCCAGCCGCCGAGCATAAGCAACTTACTGGCGATGACTGCCGTTGATACCGGGCATGTAGCCCGATCATCGGACCTGTTCAAGAATTGCCTAAACGCACGAACGCGAAAGGCACTGAATCCTCCGTTCACGAGGGCCGCGTGAATCGAATGTCCTTCCGGCCTGCCGATAGCGCTCAACCAATTTGCACGCTCGTACTTTCAGCACTTTTGAGAAGCCCTTCCACTTTCCTCTCGTGCGCACGAGGCGGGACCCGAAATACCGCCAGCATTGTGTCCGGCAGAGAATTGCGCGAAAATCGTGCAAAGTTAATCTTTGACGCTCAGGCGATTCTGAAAGCCGCAAACCGCTCGGCGGAAGTGCAGTAACGCTATCTCACACAGCTCTACCCCGCCGAAATCTACCTGCGTACTTATCCGGATGTCGGCCATCACCACTTTTCGGCTCTCCTCTTGGACCATTCCCCTCTGATACGTACTAATTACTCGCCAGAGTGGGAAGGCTTACCGATGCGCGGCTGATCTTAACGAATGCGCGGACTGTTGCAGCGTTATGTTCAGTCGTGATCGGCAGAGCCAGGCTACTCGGATCTGCGGCAAGCAGTTTGCTTGCGCGTGGAATTGCCCTACGGGCAATCGAACAACATTCCTGACCGTTCAGAAGGCCACAGACGTGCTCTACCTCACCGGGAAAGAGGATTAATGGATCGAAGTTTCAAGTCACTCGTGTGCGGGGTAGCATTCACCAGCGCATTTCTGATAGCCGGGAATGCCCTAGCGCGGCAAGACACGCAACAGCCTGCTCCGGACAACACAAAGGTAAATCAACGAGACCGCAAGAGTACCGAGCCAACTGCGGACCAGGGAAAGAATAATTTGTCCGACCGCGAGGTAATGCGGCGGATTAGGCGCGAGGTGGTCAAAGACAAGTCGCTTTCCACGTACGCTCACAATGTCAAAATCATCTCGGAACATGGAAAAGTCACACTGAAAGGCCCGGTCCACTCCGACGATGAGAAAAACACTGTTGAACAGTATGCTCGCAGGGTCGCCGGAGACGGCAATGTCATAGACGAACTGACCGTCAAGGGTGAACAGAAGTAATTGAAGTAAGTAAAGGAAAATACTATGGCAGAAAAAAATACAGCGGTTTTCGGGATCTACCCCACGAGCACTCAGGCGGAGCAAGCGGTGGACCGCTTGACTGCGGCTGGATTCGCTCATCGGGACATATCCGTTTTGCTCCCGGATAATCAGAGTTCAAAGGAATTCGCACACGAGAAGAACACGAAAGCTCCAGAGGGCGCAACTACCGGTGTCACAGCCGGAGGAGTTGTGGGAGGAACGCTCGGGTTACTCGCCGGCATCGGCGCTTTGGCAATTCCCGGAGTCGGTCCATTCATCGCAGCCGGCCCAATCATGGGTGCACTCGCAGGCTTAGGAGTGGGCGGAGCGGTGGGCGGCCTGGTTGGGGCACTCGTTGGGATGGGTATCCCAGAGTATGAGGCGAAGCGTTATGAAGGCCGGATCAAGAATGGCGGTGTTCTGCTTTCGGTGCATTGCGACACATCTACCGAAATCGATTCGGCAAAGGAAGTCTTGAAGGCGTCCGGCGCTGAGGATATATCGTCGGCTGGAGAAAAGTCTGTCAGCACGCACGGCGTTACGGACAAAGTTGACAATGCTCGCGTACCTGTGGGCAGCAGTAGGCTCTGAAGAGGACCTATCATGTCTTTTCTTGCATGGATTATTCTTGGTTTGATTGCTGGCTTTATAGGCAGCAAGATAGTGAACAAACACGGTGACGGGCTGATCCTCGACATCGTGCTTGGTATTGTCGGTGCGGTGGTAGGCGGTTATTTGTTCAGTGCTTTCGGAGCATCCGGTGTAACCGGCCTAAATTTATACAGCCTCCTTGTCGCTGTTGTAGGCGCAATAGTCGTACTAGTCGTCTACCATGCGATTTTTCGGCGGCGCCATACCGCTGTTAGTTGATGTGGACAGATTCTGCGTCATTCTCGCTGCCTTAGGTTGAATATTGAACAACTTATAAACCCATTTCCGTGACGTGTCCCAAACGCATTTCCGATCTATGAAGCGCGTGCCGCCGATCGCGACCGTAGTCGCGATGGCGGCACTATATTTAGATTGGGAATTCTTATCCCCTTTCGCATTGGCCCTATTACTAAGTTTATTTTCACGCCTTTTTATTGGCTGGCTTAAGGAATTGACGGCCAGCTGCCACCTCAGAGTGTCCGCACGCTCGCATTTTCAATGGGCCGAGTCGGTCCGCCCGGCGACTGCGCACATCGTACACAGCGTTCTCGAGTTGGGCGATGGATCACGTTCGACACGATCTACCCTGGCGGCGCAGCATTTGGCAATTTACTTTGACGGAAAGTCGGCATCTCGCCAAAATGCGGATGAATACGTGCCGCCTCGCCGCTCAAACGGAGCCAAGCACCGTTGAGCATGCCGTTCCTTATTAATCCGCGTATCGCTTGGCCGCCGCGAGGTCTCGCCGCAACTCCTCAGCTGTGCGGCGCGGACCGTACCCGGGCGTGTCGCGCTGGATGCGCCACCCTTCTTCAAGAGGGCCTGCGTCCACGATGTCGAAGCCGAATTGATCGAGCAGATTGGTAACGGTAGTCTTCGCACCCTTGTCATTACCAACAATCGCCAACGCGCGACGATTCTTCGTCCCCGCCGGTTGTCCCTGGGTGGTGAGTTCGGCGGCGTAGATGTGGTTGAAGGCCTTCACAACCTGCGAGGTAGACAGGTGTTTCTGGAGGAGCTCGGCGTTCAGGGTAGTAGTTGTTCGTGTCAATCACGATCTTGCCCGCAAGCGGCTCAACGGGCACCGTGCGGTAGTCCTTTAACGGGATCGTGACCACGACGATGTCTCCGGATTTTGCCGCTTCGACCACGGTTGCCGCGTGCGCACTGGACCCGAGCTCCGCGACCAGTCCCGAGAGAGTCTCCGGCCCGCGAGAATTACTGATCACGACATTGTAGCCGTTTGCGACGGCAAGCCTTGCTATTTGGCTTCCGATATGCCCAGCACCGATGAGACCAATTGTTGCCATAAGAACTGCATGTTCTCACATCCACCTGGACCGGGCGACACATAGGACGGTCGCAACCCTCCACCTTGACGGTTTGTCGCCTAGACTTCCCGATGGAATCAAAATGACGCGGCGCGCGTTATACGTCCTTGTGGGCGCTCATGGCTCCAAGTTAGATGGGAATCGCCCGAATGGGCCGTTGCCTCATGCTAGGCGACCGCTTTTCACGCGAGCGCGGGTTTCATCACGGCGTCTCTGTGGTGAGCGCCAAGATGCAATCCTACGGTAGCCGCCGCTAATGTGACGCCGAAGCATCGCCTCCACGCGGCAGAACCTGTTGCAGCTCATGTGCAGCCACGGAGAGAACGACGGCGTCCCCGACCGACTGAACCAGGCGGGTTGGCATCTCAAGTATCCCAGCGTGAAACATACCGCGCGGCGCACCGAGTTGGTCAGCGACTTCGTTGCGCAGTTTGATCTGCAGCGACTCGACCCGCCATGCGTCGCTGTCAAGGAATACAGCGGCGATCTCGCCAATCGCCTGCCCATCTGCTGCAATTACAGTTCGCCCTCGAAGATTTTCGTCAGAAAGCCGCATCGCTCGACCCGCCTTTCTCGTCCAGGTCCCATTATAGGTACTTCAAATCAGTGCCTCCCAATCCACAAAGGGAGGTGCGCCGGTGAGTTGTGAATGAAGCGAAGTTTTTTACGGCTCTTGTTTTAAGGCGTCTTCTGTTGTGGTGGAGACGGCGCTTCGCGTCCGACATAGAGGCTCGTAAGCGTGTAGCGCCCCAAGAGACGTACTGTCGCAATAGCGTCCAGAGAAACGGTTATCCACATTCCGTTCACCTCCGCGAATTGCAGCGTGATGTAACTGTCCTTGATCCATATCGAAGGGCTCTTAGCGGGCACTCCTTCAATTCTTCGGATCCGGAAGGTCTTTGCATCTACCCAGATCTGCCCAAGTATCAGGCCTCTTTCCTTGCGCTTAGGGACGATGCGCAATACATACTCAGGAATAACGCCGAAGTCCTCCTGCCTGAGAAAGACAAAATCGTAATTCGTTCGGTTGATGTCTCTATCGTGACCTTCCCTCACAGGCTCGGTTTCCTGCTTTAAAAGATCGCGCACGATCTTTTCTCCCCTTGTGTTCCCGCTGGTTTGGAGGATCTTGAATGTCTTTCTATTGGGAGGAGTGAAGTTGATCTGAGCTGTGATCTCAGCGGCCGGTTTTTTATCATCGGCTCGGAACGCCTTATATTCTCGCGTCAATTCGTAGGGGCGAGAGCGAGCCGGGTTCTGCTGCTCAACGCTTTCCAAAGTTTGCAGAATCAAGTTCAGATCAGGAGATTTAAGGTTAGCCTCCGCTGGAAGTGCCAGGGGCTGTGAGAATGGTCCGATCGTCACTACCAATATCAGAACTATCAACCTGATTTGTTGCATTGCCCGACCAGACAAGTGTGCTTCGGCCGTGTCCTTCCGCTCAGGTGTTTATCCAAACCGCCGCTTCACCTTCACCAGTTTAGACTCGTCGACGGCCCTCCGAAAACACGCTGAGAAGGGCTGGCGGGCCAGCCTTCGAGTGGATAAACGAATGAGCGGGTATCAAGGAGGCAAGCATCATCACATGGCCGAATAGTCGGCTTTGCGTTGACTGAATGGTGCGCACCCACCCACCCACCCACGTCGGCGGCATGCGCGTTTGAACTAAGCCGCTAGCGCGGCGGACGCAGCATTGCGGTTGGTTGCGAGACATGAAACAGCGATAGTGTCGGTCACAGAAAGGAGATTTCTGTGACCTCACTTCGTCAACGTGTGCTGGACGAACTCCAGCGCCGTAACTATTCGAACGCGACAACGCGCGGCTACATCCTTGCGATCAAGCAGTTGGCCGATTATTTTGGCAAATCGCCTGAGTTATTAGGCGGCGACGAGATCCGCGAGTTTGAGACATACCTGTTGCGGGATAAAAAGCTTGCACCCACCACGGTCGAGGGGCGCATGTCGGCGTTGCATTTTCTTTACAAGAAGACACTCAAACGGCGGGACATCGCTTGCGATGACCTGATCTTCCCCAAAACGCCGCGGAAGTTGCCCGTTGTGCTCAGTCCCGAAGAAGTCACGCGCATGATCGAGGCTGCGCCGAATCTGATGCATCGCACGATCCTGATGGTCCTCTATGCTACCGGCATACGCCGAACTGAGGCATCGCTCCTCCAGGTCGCCGACGTGGATAGCGAACGTATGGTGATTCATGTCCGTCAAGGCAAAGGTTCTCGCGATCGGGATGTGCCAATGCCAGTGAAGCTGCTCGAGGTTTTACGCGAGTACTGGCGCTGGAAGCGGCCGAAGGTTTACTTGTTTCCCAGCACTGCAGGACATCGCGGGGTAGAGCAGCCGCTTTCGGATCACACTATCTGGTACATCTGCAGCGAAGCCGCAAAACGCGCTGGAATCAAAAAGAGAATTGGCGCGCACACACTCCGGCACAGCTTCGCGACAACCTTGATGGAATCCGGAACTGACCTGCGAACGATTCAGCTCTTGATGGGCCATGTGCACCTGGAACAAACGACTCGATATCTCCATCTGTCGCAGCGTCATCTGCATGCCGCATCAAACCCGCTCGATCAGATTACGGTGAATGGCACGACTTTTTCGCGGAAGCGGCCGGACAACCATCAGGCGTGACAAAGCCACCCTTTGAGGTGGCCGATATCATCCGCAGGGCCGGAGACAAATTCATTGAACGCTATCGCGATTCACTGACCTGGGCGCAACTCAAAATCCTCCGGGCTATCGAGCGCTGCCGCACAGCCGCCCTTGGTGGGCACCGCGATCAATGCGTTCGGTGCGGGCATCAGGCCATCTCTTATAACTCCTGCCTTATGGAGAGTCTTTCCTAATGGGGACCGGGGACGGCAGAATAGGCGCACGAGGGGCCTTTCGAACAGGAATTGGCGGCATGTGACTCCCCATAAGCTCCGGGCCTCTGCTATGTTGATGCGGCCGTAATTGGCCAATGTTCAACAAGGAGAGCCCATGCTCGAAAAGTACTTCTCCGCGCCCAAAACGCTGCGGCACTTGCGCGCGGGAATCAGTGGACCACACGTCGATGCGTTTGCAAATGACCTCGAACGCGACGGATACGCGCTGCCCAGCGCCGTTCGATACGTTCGAGCGGCCGCCCATCTCGGCTGCTTCGTTCAACGGAAAGGCGGTGATCTGAAGGACATCAATCTCAACATGCTTGAATCCTTCAGTCGCCATCTTCGCCGTTGCCGCTGCCCTCATTTCAAGCGCGGCAAGATAAGTTACCATCAGCACTTCGGAGCGAAGCTTTTCCATCAGCACTTGCTTGCACGCGGGATTTGTTTGGGCGAACCAGTTCAGAATCCCACTCCCAATCCAGGCATCGTGACCGCGTTCTGCAGTTGGTTTCGAACGCATCGCGGCGTGAAGGAACCGACTCTCCGGCTCTATGCCCGCGGC
>JAICXK010000015.1 GCA_025980435.1 Bryobacteraceae bacterium | reverse complement strand
GTTCTACTCTTTCTGATCATCGCCGGCCTAATTGTCGTCTTTGGGTATATCCGCTTCGTGAAGCCGGCCAGTATGTTGGACCGGCTCGCAAGTTCCACCGCGGAGGTAATACGCAGGCCGGACACCAGCTTTGAGGCAAAGCCCGCTGAGGGTGCCGCGAAGTGGCTCGGTTCACTAGGGCAACTGCTTCCCAATTCACCGCAGGATTTGAACATCAAGAAGCGCGAGCTTGTAGCGGCTGGTTTTCGATCGCCTCACGCTGTCCATATTCTCCTGGGCATCCAGCTCATCGCGTGCGCAACTCTGGCGCTCTCGCTCTTCCTTTTCCGGAGTCAGCTTACGAGCAACCCCCTGAACCGGCTGCTGTTTCCTGTCATCGGCGGGGTAGCCGGCTATTTGGGTCCGGGCTTTGTTCTCGGCCGTCTGGTAAAGCGGCGGCGCTTGCAAATCCGGTTGGCGCTTCCCGATGTGCTGGACCTGCTGGTGATCTCGACCGAAGCGGGATGCGCGCTCGATAAGGCCATCCTGAACGTAAGCCGCGAGTTCAAAACGTTTCATCCGGCTATCAGTGAGGAGCTCTCCATGGTGAACATGGAGATGCTGGCTGGTGGAAGCCGCATAGATGCCTTGAGAAATTTCGCTGCCAGAGCCGGTGAAGAAGAGCTAAAGAAACTGGTCGCGATTCTTATCCAGACAGATCGCTTTGGTACAAGCATTGCCGAGGCCCTTCGGACGCAATCAGAATTTCTCCGCGTCCGGCGCAGGCAGGAGGCCGAGGAACGGGCCGGCAAAGTAGGTGTCAAGCTGGTCTTCCCTATCTTCTTCTTCTGTATGCCGGCGCTGACCATTGTTGTCGCGGGACCCGGCTTTCTGCAGCTCTTTAAAGCTTTACCGGCGCTGGCAGGTATGCATTGAGCTGGCGCGAACTTCCGGATCTATGACGCACTTTACTTTATAAGTCCAAACGTTTTTATTCCGAATCAGGAAAGGAGAATACATGGAACATACAGTGTTACAAGCAGGGCTTTGGGTCGCTGCAGGAGCTGTTCTGCTGCTGTACTTTAAGCGCCGGCGCAATCGTAAATCGATGCAGTAAATTGCTATCGCCGTTCATATGAGAGGCATTAGAAAGCAGTCGGGAGAGGATACGGGCGCCGAACTCGTGGAGTTCGCCCTCGTTCTTCTCCCGCTGCTTATCGTTATGTTTCTCATCCTGGATATTTCATGGATATTCTTCGCCAAGGCCAGCTTGCAATTTGCTGCCGGCGCCGGTGTCCGATATGCGATTACGAGTAACGTCATGAAAAACGCTCAGGGGCAGCCTATGGGGCAGGATGCTTCTATTAAGTCCATCGTCCAGCAGAACGCCATGGGGTTTCTCGCCGGTCAGGACGGACTCAATAAGATCACCGTCAACTATTACAGCCCTTCCGCTCCGTCAACCGTGCTCACGGGAGCCGGCAGCAACTCGGGCGGCAATATCGTCCAGGTTGCGGTTCAGGGCGTTCAGGTGAATCCGCTTGGCTTTGTCTGGACCGGTGGTCCAACGGCCATTTCCCTGTCCGCAAGCTCTACAGACGTGATGGAGAGTTCCCCGGGCGGCACGCCGCCGGCGCGCTAGGTTGCAGCTATGCGAAACACCCGTGACCCACAGCGAGGCAGTTCACTGGTGGAGTTTGCCTTGCTATCGATGGTCTGGGTGCCGCTGCTGCTTGGAACCATCGTATTTGGATTCAATCTTTTAAACGCATTTCAAGTCAGCCAGTTGTGCCGCGATTCCGGCCATATGTATGCGTATGGAGTCGATTTTTCGCAATCGCAAAACGCAACGCTCTTACAGACTATGGCCGCTAACATGAAAGTTAATATTCAGCAGAATAGCGGCGATGGGTACATCGTCTTTTCCAAGGTCACTCTGATAACCAGCGCCGACTGCGCCGCGGCCGGACAATCCGGGTCCTGCCCCAATCAGGATAAGTACGTGTTTACCAATTTAGTCGTGTTTGGAAACCAAACGGGCGACGTTCAGACCTCTCTGGGCGCTCCAAACGCCAAATATTTTCAGCCGGGTAGCATCCAGACTTCTAACGAGCTAAACGATCCTTCTCTGGTGGCGACTAAGTTTTCCGGTCTTGGGATATCGTTCGTTGCGAACCAGCCGGGTCAGTATGCCTATATCTCCGAGGTAACTCTGCACTCGCAGCCCATCCAATGGGCTCAATTCAGCAATACAGGATCCTATGCGCGATCAATCTTCTGAACAGCGCGGCGGCGAGCGCGGCGCAGCCCTGGTCTTGTTCTCTATCCTGCTGCTGCTGGTCGTGCTCCCGATGATTGGGCTCGCCATCGATGGCGGCGTGGCCTATATGGCTCACGCGAGACTTGTTGCCGCGGCGGATGCGGCGGCGCTCGCCGGAGCTCGATCTCTCAATGTCGGGATGGATTTCACATCTCAGAGCGCGAATGCTAAATCGATAGCTCAACAGTATTTCAATGCAAATTATCCGGCTGGATATTTAAACAGCAAGAACATAAGCTTCAATGCTGATCCGGAAGAGACTGGTACTCATACGCGCACCGTTGCCGTTACCGCCGGGGCAGACGTTTCGATGTACTTTCTTGGCCTCCTCGGTCACCCTACGGTGCATATTGCCGCATCGGGCCAGACCTCGCGCCGCGACGTCAACGTGGTGCTGACCCTCGATCGTTCCGGTTCCATGAGCGGGGTTTGCGGCACTATGAAAGCGGCCGCGCAAAGCTTCGTGTCTAAGTTCACCAATGGCCGCGACACTATGGGTCTCATCACCTTCATGGGCAATGCCAACACAGATTACGCATCCACTCTCTACTTTGCTTCGCAGACGCCGAGCCTCAGCTCTACCCTGGGAACATTAAAGTGTGGAGGAAACACCGGGTCGGCAGCGGCTCTATCGCTGGCACATACCCAGATCACCAGCGTTGCCGAACCAGGCGCGTTCAACGTCATCGTGTTCTTCACCGACGGTGTGCCCAACGGCTACTCCGCGACCTTCCCGGTAAAAAGCGCCAGCCCGTGCAATGGGGGACAACCCCTTGCCGGTTTCATGGCCGATCAAGGCGGGCTCTTCAAGCTGACCCCCGTCGCGATTAACGTCACAAGCATCCCCGCGACCGCCTGCTCGGGAAGCATGTCGTATCTGGCGAACAACTTCCAGTACGTGCCGGATGCCGACGTATACGGCAACTCGGCCTCGTCGACCGGCTATAAGGGCCTAACGAGAAACGCCCAGAACCACATCACGTTCACCACGGGGAACAGCGATGCCGCTTCCGCCAACGCCGCGGATTATGCCGCCCTGAAGATCCGCCAGGATGGCATCTTCGTCTATACGATCGGTTTGGATGGAAACGGCGGACTCGACAACGCCCTTCTGAAGAGGATTGCCAACGATCCAACCGGCGCTTCCTACCAATCGTCACAACCGGCCGGGATGTATGCCTACGCGGGGAATGCAAGCCAACTCGCAGCCGCCTTCAACTCCATCGCTTCCGAAGTGCTGCGAATTTCGCAATAGCTAGATAAACATCTCTTCGTCGGACGTGGCGTGGTCGACCGTCGGTCTCGTACCGCGGCCCAAATATTGCAGCGCCGTTCGAACTCCGCTCCAGAATCCGTATACCTCGCGCATCGGACGGAGAACGCTTCTTTGTACGATCGACACGGTCTCCTGCACCCGGGTCATTGTATCGTCCAGCACCATTTCCGCCCGCTCCATCTGAACTTTGGCGCGGGTGTTAGCGTCATTTAACAGCTCATCTATTTTGGCAACCTGCTGTTTCGTCGTGTCGACGATCTGAACGCTCGCTGAGCCGATCTTGTCGATGTGTTTCTCAACCCGCTCAACCCCTCGGCGCGAAACCCCGATAATTTCCTGGACCTCCGGCCAGACGGCCAAAAGCTTGGTCCGGATATCCTTTGCGACCATAAACAAACCGAGTAGCGACACCGCTTGGATAAGCAGTGCCGCTGCTGAGATCGCAACAAAAATGATGAGAAGTATGAGAAGCGTGTTCTCGTTCATGTCTGCGCTCGATGTGAATGACTCGATACGCTAAATTGTTTCCGCAGTCTTGCCGCCCGTCGTTGTGCCGCCCGTTCCCGAACCCGCCGCGGCCGCCTTCACATCGCCAACCGCGTCGCGATAGGCTTGCTTGCCGGCTTCCACTGCCTGATTGAGCGTGTTCTTTTGGCGTGATACGGTTGACCTGCCCTGCTCATAAAGGTCGGAAGCCGATTGCTTCAGGTCGCCAGTGCGTTGGCGAACGTAATCGGTTCCTTCCTGTGCGCGATTTTTGATGTAATCTGCCCCTTCACCAGCCTTATCCGCGAGCAACTGACGGGTTTCTTCACCCGTTCTTGGTGCCCACAGAATTCCGGCTGCTACGCCAATCCCGAGTCCGAGCAGAAAATAACCAAAGCCGCCTTTTTCCTCCATATCATCTCCTTACAATTGTGATCATTGCAAACACTTCTACCCATTTGCAGTTTACATCTTGTAGAGGATGCTAAAGTAGCAAAGGTTTCAGTGCATGGCCGGCCGCCGGGTTCCCAAAAAGTTGAATGAAACAGAGCTCTGGGACTACGCTCTGCGCATTCTGGGGCGGCGTGCGCATTCCATCGGCGAACTCAAACAGAAGCTGGCTGCGCGAGCGGAATCCCGCCCCGATATCGACACAACGCTTGAGAAGTTGCGCCAGTACGGCTTTGCCGACGATCGGAAGTTTTCGGAGGCCTTTGCCGGGTCACGCCTGCAAAACCAGGGCTTTGGCCGGATGCGGATCTTGCATGAGCTTCGCTCCAAACGGATTTCGCCGGCCATCGCCGCCAAGGCCGTCGAGAAAGCATTTGATGGAACCGACGAGCTGCAGCTCATCCAGAACTTTCTCGATCGCAAGTACCGCGGAAAGGACCTCAAGAAATTCTTACAGGAAGAAAAGAACCTGGCGTCAACTTACCGCCGGCTTCGAGTCGCCGGGTTTTCCAGCGCCGCATCGCTCCGTGTCTTGAAGCGTTATTCTCAACGGGCCGACGGCTGGGATGAGGGCGCCGAAATCTAAAACTTCACTTGCGGAACTTTCCGCTCCTCTTCCGTGGTCTTGAAATACGCATCGTCGCGGTGGAACCCAAAGATCGAGGCCGCGATGTTCTTCGGGAACTGCTCCACGCTGATGTTGTAGTTCTTGATTGCTTCGTTATAATCGCGGCGATCGACCGCTATTCGGTTCTCTGTTCCTGCCAGTTCGTCCTGCAGGCGCAGGAAATTCTCGTTCGATTTCAACTGCGGATAATTTTCCGTCAGCATCAACAGGCGTCCAATAGCGCCGCTTAACTGATTGTTTGCTGAGATTTCATCCTGCTTGCTGCGCGCACCCAGCAGCGCGGCCCGGGCGCTCGTCACTTCACCGATCACCGTTTGCTCCTGTTTCGCGAAGCCCTTAACGGTTTCAACCAGATTCGGAATCAGGTCCGCCCGCCGCTTCATGTCATTGTCGACTTGCGCCCATCGGGCATCAATCTCGTTGCGCTGCGCGACAAGCTGGTTCCGCTGGCTCATGAGTTGGCCTCCAAAAATCAGGACCACCACCACAATCACAATCAGAACGATAATTGCGCCTTTCATAACCGTTTTGCCTCCTCGAAATAGCGAATTGCGCTATCGCTCCAGTCGATCGACGAAAAGCACCAGCGCGTCTGTCTCCGCGAGATATTGCCCCAGCAGTTGAACCGGCTCCGTTTCGCCACTGGCCTTACCGGCGCCGCGAATCGCCAGTATCTCATTTGCGGCCTTCAGCGGCTGCCCCATCGCGCTCTCCAACGCCGCCACTACCTCTCGCTTCTTCCAGCGCGGGGCATTGCCGCTCAGCACCAGCGCGTGCCGCCCCAGCACGCAAAATGTCGAGATGGAATCCGTCATTAACCGGATTAGCCGGCCGGAATTGCCCATTACCTCCGCGGCCTGTTGCCGCAGCCGGATCTGTTTTGCGCGCAATTCGTGCTCCACCTGCGCCCGGTAGAACGACTCATCAATCGCCAGATCCTTGATTTCGTCGCTGCCGTAAAGAACTCTCCGGTGCTCCTGCATATCGTGAAATTCCATCGGAAAGCAATCTGTTGCGGTGCGAACCTCTTCCGCCGTAAGAAGAAGAGGTGGAGGGTTGCCCTGTTGGCGCCACCACCGGAAAACCGGTTCGGATTGGGTGAGTTCCTGAGGCGACAACCGGTCCATAACACACAATACGTTCAAATCCGAACTTCGTTCATGCCAATCGTCCATCGCCGCTGAGCCGTACAGAATTACTGAAACCAGGCGGTCTCCAAATGCCCCCTTCAGCCGTTCCAAGAGCTTCGAAAGTTTCTGTTCCAATGCCGTTCCTCGCCTTGCAATGCCTTACCAGTTGCTGCTCGCGCCGCCGCCGCCGAATCCGCCGCCGCCGAATCCGCCGAATCCTCCACCACCCCCGGAACCTCCTCCGAATCCGCCGCCGCCCCAGCCACCCCCGCCCCAACCTCCTCGGCGGCCGCCGCCGAACAGGCTGCCCAGCAGGAAGCCGGTTAAGCAGCCGCTGCCCCCGCCTCTGCGCGC
Organism: Bryobacteraceae bacterium; assembly: GCA_025980435.1. Classification (GTDB taxonomy): domain Bacteria; phylum Acidobacteriota; class Terriglobia; order Bryobacterales; family Bryobacteraceae; genus Bog-105. Next base: position 30,295 of record JAICXK010000015.1, on the reverse strand, counting down.
GCCGGCGCCTAGCAGCCATATCAGCACGAAAATGCCCAGGATCAGCAGTGGTATCGGTATTCCGCCGCCGCGCTCTGACCGGGTTTGCCGCCGCTCCGGTTGTGCGACCCCGCCGGTAAATGCGATTCCTTTCCCTTGCGCGATATGCGCCGCCATCGATTGGGCGCCCGTCATCAGAGCAGCTCCGTAATTACTCGCGCGCAGATCGGGTCTCATGGCCCGCAGCGTGCCGCCCGCGAACCCATCCGTGATATATGGCTCGATTCCGCGGCCGGTCTCAATATCGCTTTTACGGTCTTTGATAACCAGTAGCAGCAATACTCCCTGGTTGTCCTTCTTGGGACCGACACCCCATTTGCGTCCCAGTTCCAACGCAAAATCCCTGATCGGTTCGTCGCCGATGGTGTCGATCGTCACAAGCGCGAACTGCACTCCGAGCTGCTGCTCGACGCTGGTACAAAATGTCTCCAGTTCGCTTTTCGCCTGTGGATCGACCACATGGGCCAGATCGCTGACATATCCGGTCGGCTTCGGCAGCTTGTCAATGTCAACCGCCCTGGCTGCGAGTTGAACGCCCAGCAGCGCGGTGATCGCGACCAGGCACAGGCGCAAAGCACCCGCGGATCGAAGCAATCGCGGGAAGGGTGAGCGTGGCGGCATGAATAGAATCGGAGGCAGCTACTTTCCCGGCGCGCGCTTTCCGTCACCACCTAGCGGCCGGGTGTACTGGTTCAGCCAGGCGATCACGGTCGCATACCAGTACTGGCTGTTCTGCGGTTTCAATATCCAGTGTCCTTCATCGGGAAATTGGATCAGTTTAGAAGGCACCTTCATACCCTGCAATGCAGTGAAAAGCTGCTGTCCTTGCCCGATCGGCACGCGGTAGTCCAGCTCGCCGTGCGTGACCAGCGTCGGCGTCTTGAAGTTCTTGATGTAAGAGCTTGGCGACCACTTTTCGTAAAGAGCCGGATTTTCCCAGGGCATTCCCTGGAACTCCCACTTGGGGAACCAAAGCTCCTCAGTCGTCAGCGCTTCACTCCGCAGATCGAATACTCCCGCGTGGCTCACGAGAGCCTTAAACCGGTCCGTATGCCCCAGAATCCAGTCGATCATGTAACCGCCATAGGAAGCTCCCGCCGCCACCATCCGGTCTTTATCGATATACGGGAGATTGCTGACATAATCGACCGTCGCCATAATGTCGTTGTACGCTCGTCCTCCCCAGTCGCCATTCACCGCGTCCGTGAAGCTCTGGCCGTAGCCAATCGAGCCATGCGGATTCGGCATTACAACGACATACCCGGCCGCCGCCAGAACTTGCGCGTTCCAGCGGTAACTCCAGGATTCGCCCCAGTCACCCTGAGGACCACCGTGGATCGCAAACAGCACTGGATATTGATTCGCGGGGTCGAAGCCGGGCGGCTTGACGATGAAACTCTCGACCTTGGCTCCATCGGCGCCATCAACCGAAATCTTTTCCAGCGGCGTGAGCTGGCAGTCATTGAGAACGGCATCGTTCAGATGCGTCAGCGGAATGCCGCTTCCACCCTTCGAGGTCGCCTTATTGATTTCGACCGGCTTCGATCCACTCTGCTCCGTGTAGATCATGGCCTTGTCATCTTTTGTAAACTGCACCGAGCCAACGCTGGTCGGACCCTGCGCAATCGTCCGAATCGGCCCCCCGCCGACTGGAATCATCAGCAGTGGCGTCGTGCCGCGGTCGTCAATTGTGAAAAAGATACGCTGCGAATCGGGAGACCAAGTGTAAGACTCTACCCAACGGTCAAGTGAATCCGTCAAGGTGCTCATCGTCCCCGCCTGCAGGTCGAGAACGGCCAGCCGCCACTGATCGCTCTCATACCCTCCGCGAACTTGTGTGCGATAAGCAAGGTACTTGCCGTCGGGCGAATAGACCGGACCTTCGTCCGCGCCGGGATTTGTGGTGATCCGCCGCGCCCGTCCGCCCGCTGCAGCGACGCTGAACAGATCCGAATTGGTGCTGCTCGCCGGATCGGCATCGGTGTTTGCGACATAAGTGACGTCGATGCTGTCGGGAGAGAAAGCATACGGCTCCGGGCCCCCCAGGGAAAACGGCGGCGTGTTCACGTTTCCGGGTGTGAGGTCGCGCGGTTGTCCGCCGGTGAGGTCCGAGGATTGAATCAGGATGTGCTTGCGGCGCTTCCCTTGGTATTCGGTCCAATGCCGGTACAACAGTTCCGTATACACGCGCGCGTGCATCTTTCCCGCGGCATCCTCCTCTAATCTCGCTTTGTTGCAACTCGCGTCATAAGCAACGCCCGGGTTGGCATTTACCGACTGGCACGACGGATACACATCGCTCGTAAATAGGATGAGCTTCCCGTCGGGTGAGACGGTCACGCCTTCGGCTCCCGTAGGTACATTCGTGATGGCGAGTGCGCCCGTTCCGTCGGCATTCATCGACCATACCTGCGAACCGTTGCTGCGATTTGAAATAAAATAAATCCGTTTGGAATCGGGAGACCATCGCGGCCCCGTATTCACAGTGCCGTCGTTTGTAAGCCGCTGCGGTGTGCCTCCATCGATCGGAACAACATAGATCTGCGTAGCTTTTGTGTTATTGGGCAGATCGACTATCTGCGCGGTGAAGGCGACCAGTTTTCCGTCAGGCGAAAGCTGCGGACCGTCGATACGCGCGAGCCGCATCATCGCTTCGAACGTGAACGGAGCTTTCGCCGCCGCCGCGGTGCAAATGAGCCCGGCAATCAACGCGCACAGAGCGGCAATTCGCATAAACGTTCATTTTAAGCGGGCGCGTTGCGTCGGCGATCTAGTTTCGCCTGTGTGGCCCCGGCGAGCCGTCTGGCGACCGGGGCCGGATCCGGGCTACCGGCTATTGCCAGGTGTGCGGCAGCCGCATTTGCAGTTCGTCGATTGGCATCGGCATGCGCCTTCAGGGCATCCGCAGGAACAGCTAGCGCAGTCACAGGCGCCGCAGCAGGTGGTGGTAGCCGCACTCTGGTCAGGTACGTTCTTTCGGTTTGTCATTTGGTTTCTCCTGTATTTTGTTAAGCGCCCTATGCGCTTTCAAAGGGGCAGACGTGCGTCCACTCGAAATCTTACAGTGCCCGTGCATTCAGGCTGAAGGGGCGGCGCAATGCGAGCCGCCTGCGGTCTGACAGCGGCAATCGAAGCACCCATGCTCCGCACAAGTACCGCAAGCCTGCTCCACCTTACGGCGCAAAGCCTTCCTGGCTCGATGTATGCGCACGGCGGCATTCTCCGCAGTAATTCTCGATTGATCCGCCAGGTCGCTGAGTGTTCCGTCCTCCAGATCCACCACCCGCAGTGCATCGCGGTATTCCGGCTTTAGATCCGCGAGTAAGCCGGAAACACATTGGCAGATTTCCTGCCGCAGCGCCGTATCGGGCTCTTGGCTCTCGGTGAACTCTCTGCCCCAGGTTTCCAAAAATCGTGCAGAAGTGGACCGGTGGCGGTAGTGATCGATTACGGAGTTACGAAGAACCCGGTAAAACCAGGCAACCACCTTCTCATCCGGCACTCCCACCCCGTGCTCCAATCCGCGTACAAACGCGGCTTGCAGGATATCTTCGGCAGCAGATCTCGATTCAACGCGTCGTTCGAGGAACGTCAGGAATTCCCGGTGTCCGCCAACCAACCGGGCAATCGCTTCAGGTGATAGCGCGTTGGAAGAGCTCGATTCGGTGGTCACCCACAAAGCCTACCAGTTCGGCAGATCGCCCTGCTTCACCCGAAGCTCCGCAAAATCATCCGACCGCAACACGCCTTAAGCTAGAGGTTGACCATGAATTCACCGTTCGACCAGCTCAATCTCGATCCCAAACTCGCATGCGATTTCCTAGCGCTGTTTGCACGCTATGAGTTCGCATTGAAGGCCGCGAAACCTGCGAACGGCGGTGAAGCGAAGGCCGGCTGGGATGAGTACGCGAAAGGCATCGATAAAGCCTTCTCACAGCTTAAGAATGCCGAGCTGACGGCCGCTGTTGATTATCTGCTCTCCCGACCTCCGAAGAAGCAAGTGTTTCGCGCGGGAAAACTAGAGTGGGAAGAGACAGGCCATGATAATAATGTACCTCGTGCGCAACAGGTCCTGGTGATGGTCAGGCGGGTCCGAAATAACCTGTTCCACGGCGGGAAATTCCTTCCAGCCGAGGCTGGAGATGATCCCGGGCGCGACCAGCTCTTAGTTGAGCATTCTCTCGTGGTTCTCCGCGCGTGCTTGCCATTGGACCAAGAGGTTCACGCCGCTTTTTCGGCCTGAGGATGTTTATTCGCGACTCCCTCAGCTGCAATTTGGTCCATGAGCAGTTTGTTTGGGAGGCGCTTCAGAATGTTGGGCGGGTTTAGTCGGAAGCCCAGCATTCTGGAAGCGCGGAGCCAAATTCCTTAAGATATGTGGATAAGTGCCGGCGGAAACGGAAACGCTCTAAGTTGTTGGTTTTTATTGGTAGCGCTAACGGGAATCGAACCCGTATTTAAGCCTTGAGAGGGCTCCGTCCTAACCGTTAGACGATAGCGCCATATACGTGAATGCGCCGCCTGTGGGTCCAAAGAAAGCGCGCGACACTACAAGTATAGCGAGTCTGCGCGCGTGAATCGAAATTCGAAAATAGCCGCGGACTACAACGCTGCCGGCATCGAAAGCCCGCACTTTGCCAGCGCCTTGCCAATTAGCGCGATGGCGCCCGGCTCGGTCACGGCTTTCGCTACCGACGTCTCCAGGATCAGCATGCTGCGAGCGCGCTCCAACATCTTCTTTTCGCGAAACGAAAGCGGTTTGGCCGATTGAATGATCAGCAGCGCCTTGAATACCTCGGCGATCTCCAGCAGGCTGCCGCCCTTCATCTTGTCGGAGTTCTCTTTGAATCGGTCCTTCCAGTCCGCCGCGCAGCACGGTCGTCCGGCCGCCAGATAGGTCAAAACGCGATTGATCTCGCTGCACTTGGTGACTTTCCGAAGTCCTACGTCGCCCACGTGCGAGAAGGGCACCATCACCGTCATGCTTGTAGGCGCGAGTCGAAGCAAATAAAATCGCTCCTGTTGGGTACCGAAGGAACGGGAACTGATGTTCTCAATCGTGCCTACGCCATGATTCGGGTAGACCACTTTTTCGCCGACCTGGAAGGTCATTCACGGACCTCTTTCCTCGATCTATGATCAGTTGGAGTCTAAACAGCCCAAAGGAATATTAAACCCACATTAAATTTTCGTCAAGCAAAAAAGAGAGCGTACACACCTGAATGGGTAGTGTATAGTGAAAAAGCCGTAAGTCCGTGAATAGTAGGGCCATCTTGTTCCCAGCCACCGCAGCCGGGTGGTGCTTGAAGGCCGCTCAAAAACAGAAACGGGCCCGCGGATGCGAACCCGAATCGGAATTTTGGCTAAATTCGCCGCTTACAGGATATTAGCCGACCAGTTCTCCAGGATCGACTTTACTTTTTGGCAAAATTGATCCGCGAGAGCCCCATCGATCAGGCGGTGATCGAACGTCAGCGCCAAATAGGCTTGCGACCGGATCGCGATTGCATCGCCGTCGACCACGGCGGGCATCTTTTCAACCATGCCCATGCCTAGAATGGCCACTTGCGGCTGGTTGATTACCGGCGTCGCGAAGATGCTGCCAAAGCTGCCGAAGTTTGTGATCGAAAACGTGCCGCCCTGCACTTCATCCGGCTTGAGCTGGCGCGAACGCGCGCGAGTTGCCAGATCGACAATCGCTCGCTGCAAACCGGCCACGTTCTTCTCGTCCGCGTTACGGATTACCGGAACGATCAGCCCGGATTCGAGCGCCACCGCGATGCCGATGTTGATATCGCGGTAATAGACGATGTTCTTGCCGTCAATCGACGCGTTGAAGATCGGGAAGGCGCGCAGCGCTTCCGCAGTGGCGGCCGTCAGAAAAGGCAGGAAGGTCAATGAGAAGCCATTGCGCGCGCTGAACTCCGCTTTCGATTTATCCCGCAGCTTCGCAATTTTGCTCATATCGACGCGGTGAACGGTCGTGACGTGCGCCGAAGTCCGCTTGCTCATCACCATGTGCTCGGCAATCTTCTGGCGCATGGTGCTCATCGCCTCGGTCCGGACCTTCGCGGTTTCGGCCAGCGGCATCGGGGCGGCGGCCGGGGCTGCCTGTTGGGCGGGAGCGGCGGGTGCTTGCGAAGGGGCCGATTGCGCCGGCGCCGCATAAGTCCGCGCTGCTTGCGACGACATATACGCTTCCACATCCTGCTTGGTAATACGGCCGCCCGCTCCGGTCCCCCGCACCTGCGAAAGGTCGATGTTGTAATCGCGCGCCATTTTTCGCACCAGCGGAGAGAGCGGGCCCTGGTCCTCCTGGCCCGCAGAAGGTTGCGCCGCCGGGGCTGGCGGCTCGAAAGCATAAGGCCCCGCGGAAGATGCTACTGGTTCCGGAGGAGGGGGAGCCGGTGCGGGTGGCGCTGGTGTGCGCGCTTCCGGCGCCGCGGCCGACGGCCCAACTCCTGTGCTGGGTGGAGTAGAAACAGTGGGCTTCGCTTCCTGGTGTTGCGGAGCGGCGGCCGGCGCGGCAGCCTCCGCGGGCGCTGCCCCGTCCCCGATGCGCGCAACCACCGCGTTAATCGCAACCGTTGTGCCCTCTTCCACCAGCACTTCACTCAAAACGCCAGCCGCCGGCGATGGAATCTCAGTGTCTACTTTGTCCGTTGAGATTTCGAACAACGGCTCGTCGCGTTCCACTTTGTCGCCGGGATGCTTCAACCACCGCGTCAGAGTGCCTTCTACGATGCTTTCCCCCATCTGGGGCATGACCACGTCAATCATCGGATCTCCTGCAGTTCTTCGTGTGCCACCGCCAGTTCATAATCAAACACATTCGCGAAGGAAGCGGCAATGGCGCGCATGACTTCTCCGCGGCTCGCCCCGTAGCCCAGGCTGAGTACTGAGCAAACAGGTTTAGTAAGGCCGCACGGAACAATGTACTTGAAATAGCTCAGATCGGTATTTACGTTCAGCGCAAATCCGTGCGAAGTGACCCAGCGGCTGATGTGGATGCCAATCGCGCCAATCTTCGCGCCGTTGACCCAAACGCCCTCGTACCCGCGCTCCGCAATCCGCTCGGCCCTGATCCCAAACACAGCCAGTGCATCTATCAGCGCTTGCTCCACCCCGCTGAAGTACGCGTGAACGTCGCGCCTCCATTCTCGCAAATCAAGGATGGGATAGCCCACAACCTGGCCCGGACCATGATATGTCACATCCCCGCCGCGATCCGTTTCATAATATTCAATTCCGCTGCGCGCCAGAATCTCCTCGCTCGCCAGTACGTGCTGCAATTTGCCGTTGCGGCCCAGGGTCACGACATGCGGGTGTTCGACAAACAGCAGCGTATCGACACCCTCGCCCTGCTGCCGGGCCTTGACTAGCTTTTGCTGAATCTCGAGCGCAGCCGCATAGCGGGTGTATCCGAGATCGACTACCTCAAGCGGCCTCATATGTTAGCCATCAGCCTCAGCGGTCAGATATTGATCGCCAGGCCGTACACATTGTTGAATGCCTCGCCGATTGCTTCGTAAATGGTCGGATGGGCGTGGATGGTCGCCATCATGCTTTCTACTGTCGCTTCCGCTTCCATCGCCGTAACCGCTTCCCCTAGCAATTCGAATGCTTCCGGGCCGATGATATGCACACCGAGAATTTCACCGTAAGTCTCTTCCGCGATCACTTTCACAAAGCCTTCGTGTTTATCCAGGATGGTCGCTTTACTGTTGGCGGCGAACGGAAACTTGCCCACTTTCACTTTGAATCCCTGTGCGCGCGCCTGGGCTTCCGTAAGCCCTACACTGCCAATGCCCGGATCTGTATACGTCGCGCCCGGAATGCGGTTGCGATTGATGGGCCGGGCGGGCTTCCCGGCAATGTGGGCCACCGCAACCATACCCTCGGCCGTAGCGACGTGCGCCAGTTGCGGCGTCCCCGCGACGATATCGCCGATTGCGTACACGCCCGGTTCACTCGTGAGCTGGTTGCCATCCACCTTGACGAAACCGCGATCGAGTTGCACCTTCGTATTTTCCAATCCGGCATTGTCGGTGTTCGGCCTCCGGCCTACCGCAACCAGCAGCTTGTCGAATTCCATCTCTTCACGGTTGCCGTTTGCAAGCGTCGCACTCAGGCTGACGCTCGAGGCATTCTTGCGGATGTTCTCCGCCTTTGCGCCGGCTTCAGTGCGTATGCCCGCTTTCTTGAAATGCTTCTCCAGCTCTTTTGAAATCTCTTCATCCTCAACCGGAACCAGCCGGGGCAACATCTCCAGGATGGTTACTCTTGAGCCGAAGCGATTGAAAATGGACGCGAACTCAACACCCACAGCTCCTGCCCCGATGATCCCGATCGTCTTCGGCACGGTCGGTAAATCGAGAATCTCGATGTTCGTCAGAATCAGGTTGGGATCGGCTTGCAAACCGGGTAGCATCCGGGCTTCCGAGCCGGTAGCCAGGATAATGTTTCGGGTCTCCACGGTTTGCGCGCCCTTCTCGCCGGTGACCTCGATGCGCCCGCCGCCCAGCAGGCGGGCATGGCCCTTGATCACATCCACCTTGTTCTTGCGCATCAGAAACTCGATGCCTTTGGAATGCTTGGTGACGATCTTGTTCTTGCGATCGAGAACCCGTGGATAGTTCAGTTGTGGATCTTTGCACCCGATCCCTTGCGGCTCCGGGTCCTTAAAGTAGTCCCACACATCGGCTGTATGAAGCAGCGCTTTGGTTGGAATACAGCCTACCAGCAGACAAGTACCTCCCAACCGGGGCTGGCGCTCAATCAGCGCAGTCTTCAAGCCGAACTGGCCGGCCCGAACCGCTGCCGAATAGCCGCCCGGACCGCTGCCGACAACCACTACATCGTATGCCATTTTCGTTTTGATTTTAGCAGTCGGCCTTATTTTTCAAAGGTTTCAGCAAGGCCGCAACGGGCCGTCTCGCTGCTACGTATCATTGAATTAGAGCTATGCGTTCGCTTGCTTGCGCCGCCCTCTTCTTTTCCTGTGCCTTCGCGGTTGCGGCGCAATCGCGCAGCGAGACGCCCGCTCCGAAAACAGCAAAAAAAGATCCGCCGCCGGGCACGTTGCACGCCCTGAATGTCAGGGGAAACCAACTCTACTCGTCGGCCGGCATTCAAAAAGAATTGGGTCTTCACCTCGGACAACGGGTGGATCCGCGGATCATCGAACAGGCCCGCAAGAAATTGCTTGGTACCGAGCTATTTTCCAATGTTACGGACGAATACCGCTTCAGCGGCTCAGTTCCTCCCGAGTACAGCCTGACCTTCGAAGTTACTGAGATCCAGCAGATTTTCCCCATGCGTTTTGAGCGCTTGGGAGTCTCGCCTGACGCCCTCAAACAGTATCTTCAGACCCACGTCGATCTGTATTCCGACCGTATTCCCGGAACCGATGGCGTCTTGCATCGCTATTCGCAGGCGGTCGAGCAATTCCTCACCCAGGCGAATCGGAACGTCAAGGTAAAAGCGGCAATTTCCAACGACGATCCGCAGCAGCTTACGGTTCTCTTCACCCCGGATACCCCCGCCCCCACCATTGCACAAGTGACCGTGACGGGAAATCAGGCGATCGACACCGGCACGATTCTGCGGGCCGTGAATCAGGTTGCGGTCGGTGTACCGTTATCCGACACGCGGCTGAAGTTGATTTTGGACGGCACCATCAAACCCTTATATGCCGCCAAGGGCTATGCAGCGGTCACGTTCCCAAAGGTCGAAACCGAGCCATCGAAGAGCAATCTGGGCGTCGTCGTGAAAGTCGACATCAAGGAAGGACCGCTCTTCAAATTCGGCTTGATTCGCTTTCACGGAAGCGGCCTGGATGAAGATGAGATCCGTGACACGATTCCGTTCAAGCCCGGGCAGACTTTTAGCAGCGATCAGGTTGACAAGTTCCGTGTAGACTTGCAGCATCGGATGCGACGCCGTGGTCTGCTGGACGCAAGCGTGACGACCCAAGCCCAAACCGACGACAGCAAGCGAGCCGTGAACATCACCTACAATGTCATTCCGGGTGAAGTCTACAATTTTGAGACCTTGGATATCAACGGATTGGATATTACGGCGCAGCCCGCCATCGCCCGATTGTGGGGCGAGAAGGCCGGTCATCCGTTCAACCCCGACTACCCGGATTTCTTTTTGAAGCGCGTGCGGCAGGAGGGGATTTTTGACAATCTGGGCGATACGCATTCCGACTATACGGCCGATGCCTCCACGCATAACGTGACGGTCCATCTCTACTTTAAGGGCGGCAAGACTCAGGCGCAGCGCGAGAAGGAGAAACAGGAAGAGAAGGATAAGCGGACCGTGGATGGAACCTGGAGCCCGTGGCCGGAGTGAGCACCAGTTCCGCAGCGCTTCCGGCGGCTATCGCCACCCTGAAGGCGACCCAGCTCTTTTCCGCCTTGGACAACCCCGAGCTTTCTGCCTTTGCCGGCCGTGCCGTCGTCCGGCGGTTCTCTCCCGGAGAATTACTGTTTTCTGAAGGCGAGCCCTGTGCCGGCCTGTACGTTGTAGCCGCCGGCCGCGTCCGCATCTTCAAAACATCGCCCGCCGGAAGGGAGCAGGTTCTCACCATCGAAGGGCCTGGCAGTTCCATTGCGGAACTCCCCGTCTTCGATGGAGGGGCGTATCCGGCATCGGCTGCCGCGGTCGATGAAGCGCAGTTGCTGTTTGTGTCGCGAAGTGATTTCCGAGCCTGCTGTTTGGAGCATCCGGAAGTCGCATTGAAGGTGCTGCAGGTTGTTGGCGTGCGGCTGCGGCGCCTGGTGGGGATCATCGAGGAGCTATCCTTCACAACCTTGAGGCACCGCCTCATTGCCTGGCTGTTGCGCGAAGCGCAAGCGCACGGCCGTGCAACTCCGGAAGGAACCGTGTTTGAGCTTGGCATCAGCCATCAGGAACTGGCAGCCCACATCGGAACGGTCCGCGAGCTGGTTTCGCGCAACATGGCCCGCCTTCAGAGCCAGGGGCTCATTCGCGCGCAAGGGCGGGAAATCACCATTTTGGATCGCGAAGGGTTGGAGTCCGATCTGGCTTCCGCCCTCTAGCACATTTCCGGCTCCGGTGACCAAAGTCACTGGCTTGAAATGCTCGGCCCTACTATCGTGAGAGCAAAGCCCATGACACCGAACCGGCGCGCCTTCCTTTCTGTGGCTCCCTCCATTGGCATCGCCATTGCGCAGGAGCACAAGTCCCATACTGATCAGGATCAAGAGCCGGCGGCTGCGAACACGCCCTTCCATCCATTTGATCCTGCACTGCCTCCGCTTTCACGCGGCACTGTGAGGCGCATCCAGATGACTTCGCAGGAAGTGCCTGTATGCATCAAGCCCGGCACTGTCGTTTCCGGGTGGACCTTCGATGGCGATATCCCGGGTCCGGTGCTTCACGTGCGCCAGGGCGACACCATTGAGTTTTCACTGACGAACCGCGGAAGGATGCCCCACTCCATGGACTTTCACTGCGCAGCCGTGAATCCGAAAACTGCGTTCCGCGACATCAAGCCGGGGCAGTCGGTTTCGTTCAACTTCACGCCCCGAGTCGCGGGCGCCTATCTTTATCACTGCGGCACGCCACCCATCCTTATGCACATCGGCGCAGGCATGTTCGGGGCGATCGTTGTCGATCCTACCGTGCCGCTTCGTCCGGCGAAAGAGTTCGTGCTCGTGCAAAACGAGTACTATCTGAACGAGCCCCACGATGGCGTTTCTTCGCCAAGTTACGCCAAAATGCTCGCGGCATCGCCTGACATCGTCGCTTTCAACGGCCGTCCGGGTCAGTACCATCAAGCGCCTTTGCGCGTCCGGCGCGGTGACCGCGTGCGGTTCTATGTTGTTTCGGCCGGACCGACCCATCCCTCCCATTTCCACGTTGTCGGCCAGCAGTTTGAAACGATCTACCTTGGCGCGCCGCCTGAAAATGCCATCCACGGCGTACAGACCTTCAGCATCCCACCGGGCGGCGGCATGATCTTCGAATTCATCGCCGACCTGCCCGGTGAGTTCCCTTTTGTGAATCACGGCTTCGGGCATGGACAAAAGGGCGCAACCGGAATCCTGATCGTAGAAGAATAACCGGCGCGCTTTTCGAGCCGCGACCCAACGTGAGGAAGGGGCTTCGCCGGTAGATGTATCACAACCGGCCGCGTCCCTTCTTGCGCGCGTGCGCTTTCCAAAACGCATCGACGACTCGCCGGGGCATATCGTCCGGCAGCTTGGCCTTGCTGAGCAGGAGCACGTGCCGGTACATCATGGGCCCGATCAGCAAAGCCACCGCAAGTCCCAAGTCCAGGTCCGGAGATAGTTCACCTCCGGCAATGGCGCGCTTCAGGATCTGCGCTACGCGAGTGCGAGGCGGTTCCATTACACGTGCCCGCCAGGCCTCGCCGAATGCGGGATTGCGAGATGCATAAGCCATGAAATGCGGCACCATCCGGCTCTGCATTTGCGACTGGCTTTCCGGTGGACGATACCCCAGAAGCGCAATCAGGTCCGTGCGCGGGTCGCCGGAATCGAATACCGGCAGATCCTGGCTCAAACATCCCAATACTTCAAGGCAAAGAGCGTCCTTGTCGGCCCAATGTTTGTAGATGGTTGCTTTGCTGACGCCGGAGGCTTCGCTGATGGCATCCATGCTGGTGGCGTAGATGCCTCGTTCGGCAAACAGCTCCAGCGCCGCGTCCAGAACCTGGTGGTGGGCTTGCGTACTCCGGCGGCGCGCCATAATCAGAGCTGGATCTTCGAGAAGAAATAGCTTCCCAGCGCCATCAGCACAATCGCTACTCCGCACAGAACCGCAAGATCAGTAGCAACCCCGAACTGCGAAACACCGGTCAGCGCCGCGCGCAAACCATCGATCCCATAGGAGAGCGGATCGAGCCTCGTAATCGCGGCCAGAGCCTTGGGGAGATTCGTCAACGGGAACAACGCTCCGGAAAGAAAGAAAATCGGCATCACCAGGAAATTCATGATCAACTGAAAGCCCTGCATATTCTCGAGCTTCGATCCGATCGCTATACCGAGAGATGCAAATACCGTCGCAATCAGAGCCATGAATAGAAGCGCAATCGGAATCGCCGCCAGGCTCCTCGGGCGGAAGCCAACCAGCAGACACGCAGCCACCACCAGCAAGCCTTGCAAGATTGCTACTGTGGCTCCTCCGAGTGCCTTGCCAGTCATAATCCGGATGCGCGGGACGGGAGCAACCAGCGTTTCTTTCAGGAATCCGAATTGGCGGTCCCACAACAGTCCAATTCCCGAGAACACCGAGCTGAAAAGTACCGTCATGCCGATGACTCCGGGCGCGACAAACTGCATGTAACTCCCGTTCCCGGCTTTTCGAAAAACTGGTTCAAGGCCGAAGCCGAGCGCCAGCAGATACAGCACCGGTTGGCCGAGCGAAGCGACAATCTGGGCTCTCGAACGAAAGTAGCGTTTCAATTCGCGCAGCCACAGGATGTAAATAGCCGTCATTGTCGTTTGTTGCTCCACATGCGCGCCATCTGGCGCAATTGATCCGCGGAACTTGCCTTCTCATCGCGAAGTGAAGAGCCGGTGAGAGCCAGGAATGCGTTCTCCAGGGAATCCGTGCCGGTCTCCTCCTTCAATTTTCGCGACGAACCTTGAGCAACAATCCGGCCGTGATCGATGATGGCAATCTGCTCCGCAATACGGTCCGCTTCGTCCATGTAGTGAGTCGTGAGAAACACGGTGACGCCTTCGCTCTGATTCAAATTCTTCACTTCAGTCCAAAGCTGGTTTCTGCTCTGCGGGTCGAGTCCCAGGGTGGGCTCATCCAGAAACAGAATTTTTGGCGTGTGCAGAAATCCGCGCGCAATCTCCAGGCGCCTCCGCATGCCGCCCGAGAATGTCTTCACCAGGTCCTTGCGGCGAGGCCAGAGTTCGAAAGTGTTCAGCAGGAATTCGATTCGCTCTGCCCGGACCTTGCGCGGCACGTGATAGAGAACCGCATGAACGTCCATGTTTTCGTACGCCGTTAATTCACTGTCCAGGCTGGGGTCCTGAAAGACGATCCCAAACCTTTGGCGGGCTTCGTTCTGCTTTACCGCCGGATCCAGACCGTCCAGTTCGATCCGGCCGCTGCTCGGTTTCAGCAGCGTGGTGAGCATTTTGATCGTGGTGGTTTTGCCTGCGCCATTGGGCCCGAGGAACGCGAAAATTTCGCCCCTCCGCACCTCGAACGAGACGTTGTTTACGGCGGTGAAGTCCCCGAATGTTTTTACAAGATTGGTTACCTTAATCACGAGTAAACCCTTCCGAACCGATAACTATACTAAACAGTTCAGTTTTCATTGTCAAGAGCGATTGCCGGCATCCATATCCGGCCTTGAATTGAAACAATTTTGAGCGAAAATGTAATGAGGAAAGTTTGTGGAAATCGAGTTTAGTGGATTGCGGATTGGCGTAAAACGGCGGCTCGCTTGTGAATCGCAAATTTCCTACGGATTTGCGCTTGAGAAGCGCTGCCGGCTCGGTTAAGGTAAGCGGGTCCCCTATTTTTCATGGCCGCACGCGATATCACTCTCGATCAGCCGCTTCCCGATAACCTGGACGCGGAGCGCTTCGTTCTGGGCGCAATCATGAGCAGCGAGGGCGCGTACCTCCAGGTGGCAGGAACCTTATCGGCGGACGATTTCAGCCTGGAAAAGCACAAGCGTATTTTCCTGCGCATGGGTGAAATCCACGAGCGCGGGGAGAAAATCGATCGCGTCACGCTCGCTAACGAGCTGATGAAGCTTGGCCAGTTGCAGTCTGTGGACGGCCTTAGCTATCTGGTATCGCTCGACGATGGCCTACCGCAACTGCATAACCTGGACAGCTACGTCGGGATCGTCAAAGAGAAGGCCCTGCTGCGCCGGATCATCCGGGTTTCCCAGGACATCATGACGCGCTGCTACAGCTTGGAGGAGGATCCGCAGCAGATTCTGGGAGCGGCTGAAGACGCCCTCATCAAGCTGGGCGACGTTCAGTCGAAAAACGCCCTGGCAAGTCCCGCGCAAATCATCACCGAGTACGAAGGCGGCATCAATGCATTCCTGGATGCGAGCAAGCGGATTAAGGGGATAAGCACCGGTTTTCTCAAGTTCGATGAGATGACGGGCGGTCTGCGTGAAGGCGAGCTGATCATTCTGGCCGCGCGGCCGGCGATGGGGAAAACCGCCTGGGCGCTCAACGTGGCGCAGCATGTTGCGACAAATCCCAAGAATCCCAAGGCAGTGGCGGTCTTTTCGCTCGAAATGTCGAAGGAATCGCTGCTCACGCGCATGATCTGCGCTTCCGCCCGCGTGGATCAGCAGCGTTTTCGCGCCGGATATCTGAACCAGGAGGAGCGTCACGCTTTGCAGGAGTCCCTCTACCGCATTGTTGAAGCTCCCCTCTACCTGGATGACACGGCGGGCACGAACCTGATGGATGTTCATTCGAAGCTGCGGAGGTTGCAAGCCGAGCAGGACCTGGGGCTGGTAATCATCGACTATTTGCAGTTGATGCAGGGCCGCGGTAGGTTCGAGAATCGAGTGCAGGAGATCAGCTCTCTTTCACGAGGCATGAAGCTGATGTCAAAGGAGCTGCGAGTGCCCTTTCTCGTGCTCTCACAGTTGAGCCGTGCGCCCGAAACAAGAACCGGCGACCACCGCCCGATGCTTAGCGATTTGAGAGAGTCGGGTTCCATTGAGCAGGATGCCGACATGGTGGGCTTCATCTTCCGCGAAGAAGTCTACCGGCCGGATAAAGAGAGCCTCAAGGGCCTGGCCGAACTGATCCTGGCGAAGCAGCGCAACGGACCGACTGGGCGGATTAAGATGGCTTTTCTAAACCGGTATACGAAATTCGAGAACCTGTCCGCCGATACCGGGGACGACGACGCGCCCTTCGAATAACAATCACGCGATTCCCGGAAACCAGCGTACGGGATTCTGATAAAAGATTTTGCGAAGCACACCTTCGGGTAGCGCCAAAGCCCGCGTACGGTGGCTGCCGTAGTTCATCTCGCCGTTGCCTGAAAAGAATTTCCAATCGTGGTCGTGGGCTGTTGCAATGATGTCCCAAGCCCGCTGCTCGGTTTGCGAACGCCACACGAAATCCGTGCCGTACGTGATCCGGTCCTGGTAGCGGTTCAGGAACTCTTGAACGGTACCGCGGTCGCCCGCGGCCAGATAACGCACGCGCGCCGCCATGTCCACCGCAAAATTCGGATAAGTGTCCAGGCGTTTCCCCAACGCTCGTAAATCGCTTTCGTTACTACCGAGGTGTGCGCCGACAACGCGTAGCTTCGGGAAACGCGCAAGCACCCGGTCGCGAGCGCGCAGAATCGCCTCTTTGGCGGGTGCACCCGCGCGGCCATACTGATACCACTCACGGTGGGCGCTGTAATAGCGAAGTTCGGGATTTTGTGAATTGAGCGGCAGCCAGGCCCCGTCTGGCTCGGCCAGATGCGCCACCAGGGTCTTGTCCCGATTCTGAATCGCCTGATAAATCGGAAGCAAGGCGGAATCGTCCGGCATTAAATAAGCGCCCGATTTTGACCGGATTGCCATGCCGACGTTTTTCCAGATCTTGACCGCGATTGCGCCTTGTCTGAAGCAGTCGTCCAGGCCGGCGATCGCGCTCTCAGCGAAACGGGGTTGTTCGAACGGCCGCGCATCGAAGGATGTCGCCCATGCGATTAGGCCATTGCTTTTCCGATGCAATTCAATCGCGCCCCGCACCTGCTCGGGCAGATCGGGCGGCTCATCGCCGATTGCTCGTGAATCGCAGATGGTCAAGGCCCGCCAACGTGTCTGCCTGAAGCCGCGGACGATGTCCGGAGCGCGGCGATTCAGGTGGATGTGCGTATCGACCCGGTCGAAGGACGGCCCCTCCCCGGCACGTGCCTGCAACAACGGATATGCGGTGAATCCGGTGAGTAATTCGCGTCTGGTCAAGGCCATGGCTTCTACCCACTCAGAATGACACTACAGGCAG
This sequence comes from Bryobacteraceae bacterium, assembly GCA_025980435.1. GTDB lineage: Bacteria > Acidobacteriota > Terriglobia > Bryobacterales > Bryobacteraceae > Bog-105. Next base: position 13,256 of record JAICXK010000015.1, on the reverse strand, counting down.
GTTGGGAATATTGTGAATGGCAGGTCTGGAGATAGGAAGCGGCAACTTCGCTAGTCCTCCCGACATCAAAAAGGGCAGCCCGATTTGGCTTGCTGGAGGTCAAAATGGAGGCCACTCTCAACACCTTTATGCGGCAGCAATTGCTCGATCGCCGTCATCGGCTCGAACATGCTGCCGGCCATAGCGATGCGCACTCGCATCTCCACTCCCTTCTTAAGGAGGTCGATGGTGCGCTCGCGCGTATGGAAGACGGTTCCTTTGGCATTTGCGAATCCTGTCACGAATCGATAGAACCGGACCGCCTTATGTGCGACCCGCTCGTCCGCATCTGCCTCGATCACCTCACCGGGCAGGAGCGCGACGCATTGGAGCGTGACCTGCAACTCGCCGCCGAAGTTCAGCGAGGCTTATTGCCGCGCCAGGGCTTGGAGCGCGATGGTTGGCATATCTGCTATCACTACGAACCCGCCGGCCTGGTCAGCGGTGATTATTGCGACGTGATTGATGCAGGAGAAGCGGGGTTGTACTTCACGGTGGGCGACGTTTCGGGCAAAGGCATGGCCGGTTCCATGCTGATGGCGCATTTACACGCTATGTTTCGCACTCTGATCTCGGTACGGCTCCCGCTGGCCGAGATGCTCAAGCACGCCAGCCGGGTGTTTTCCGAGAGCACCTTGCCCTCGCAATACGCCACTTTGGTCTGCGGGCGCGCCAAGCCGGACGGCGTCGTTGAGATCTGCAATGCCGGGCACCCTCCGCCGCTGCTCGTTTCGCGAGGGAACATCACCTGTCTCGAGCAATCGGACCTCCCGGTTGGGCTCTTCGCATCCGAAGAATTCTCTGTTAGCGAGCTGCGCTTCGAGCCAGGCGACGGACTGGTTATTTATTCCGATGGTGTGTCCGAAGCGATGGACCCGGACGGCGTCGAATATTCGACCGACAGGCTGCAGGATCTTATCCGCGGCCATGGACCGGTGAACGCCCCTGCGCTGGTTGCGGCCTGCCGCGACGACCTGACCGCCTTCCGCGCCCATGCCCGCAAAATGGACGACGTGACGCTTTTCGTTTTAGGCCGGCAGCTTCCCGCGCGGGAGTTTGTCTACATGGCCTGATGCCTGCCGCTATTCAGTCATTTATTTCTTTTCTGCCGCCCTTTGCTGCGGCGAGCTGAAGTTTCCGAAATCCAGCCGGTGCCGTGGTGCGATCCGCCCCTGAGGATCGATTTCAGTCCACTCCACCGCGCGTGAAATCGGCCGTTGCTCGCCGATTCGATACTTGTCGCGCACGGTTACTTTGATCCGATATCCCTGGTGTAGCTTCAATGTCCAGTGCGACTCCAGGTTGTGATAGCTGCCGCCCGGTCCTCGAAAAGCTTCCTGGAGAACTTTCGGCGCGAATGTGTTCGAGTTTGGGTTCTGGAGACTGAGATTCCGCACGTCTCCCGGAGCTCCATACTGAATTCCGATGCGATGCCCCGCATGCTCACCGGTTCCGCGGGACATAGTACGCTGCGGAGTGATCGACCGGTGGGTAACCACCGTCCCAGGCTCCCCCAGCTCGCCCGAGATCTCCTCGTATTCGAAGCTTCCTTGACGCCATCGCTTCTTGAAAACAAATTGATTGCTAATGTCCCGCAAACTCATACACTCTGTCGTGCTCCGGCGTCCTGGATCGTATCACTAACTTGCCCGCGTTACCCTAATAGCTTCCCTGGCCTGACCAGCATCTGAAGCGCAGCTCATGGCGAAAAACTTCACCGACCTGTCCGAACGCGAAATTCTCGCCCTCGCCATCTCCCTGGAAGAAGAGGATGGCCGCATTTATGGCGAGTTCGCGGAAGGTCTCCGTGAAAACTACCCCGCCACCGCCAGAATGCTCGAAGAGATGCAGGCTGAGGAATCCGACCATCGCACCAGCCTGATCGAACTGTACCGGTCTCGCTTCGGCGAGCATATCCCGCTCATCCGCCGCCAGGACGTTAAGGGGTTCGTGTCTCGCCCGGCTGTCTGGCTGATCAGACCCATCGGTCCGAACGCCGTCCGCCGCGCCATTGAGTCGATGGAATCCGAGACGCGGCGCTTCTATCAGCTTGCCGTCCAGCGGACGACCGACGCTTCCATCCGAAAACTGCTCGGCGATCTCGCTGAAGCGGAAGCGAAGCACACCGCCGCCGCCGAATCCATTGAAAGGCTGCACATCACTCCGGAGGTTAGAGGGAAAGAGAAAGAAGCCTCGCGCCGCATCTTCGTGCTGCAGTTTGTCCAGCCCGGCCTGGCCGGCTTGATGGATGGTTCCGTCTCGACTCTCGCGCCGCTCTTCGCCGCCGCTTTCGCGACCCAGAACACTCACGATGCCTTCGTTGTCGGCCTCGCCGCTTCTGTCGGAGCCGGCATCTCAATGGCCTTCGCCGAGGGGCTTTCCGATGATGGATCGCTGACCGGCCGCGGCCGCCCCCTCATTCGGGGTGTTGTCACCGGCGTGATGACCACCGCCGGTGGCATCGGTCATACCTTGCCCTATTTGATTTCCAACTTTCAGATCGCCACGGCCGTTGCCGTCTGCGTGGTGGCTGTTGAATTGGCCGTCATTAGCTGGATTCGCCAGCACTACATGGAAACCCCGCTCGTGCGCGCCGCCCTGCAAGTCGTGTTGGGCGGTGTGCTCGTCTTCATCGCGGGCATCCTCATCGGAAATTCATAATGTAGGGGCGAGCCGTGCCTCGCCCATCCTTAATCATGCCCAGCCTAATTGAATACACCGACGCCAGTCCGGAGGTCCTTGAAGTCTACGACGACATCATGGCCAGCCGGCATACCGATTGGATCAACAATTTCTGGAAGGCGCTCGCCAACGACCCTGCAACGCTCCGCCGGACCTGGCAAAGTATCAAACAGATCATGGCCCCCGGCGCATTGGATCCGCTCACTAAGGAATTGATCTATCTCGCCGTCAGCGCCACCAACCAGTGCCAATACTGCATGGCCTCGCATTCGGCGTCCGCGCGCAAAAAGGGCATGACCGATCAAATGCTAGGCGAACTGATGGCCGTCGTGGGCATGGCAAACGAAACAAACGCCCTCGCTGCCGGCTATCAGGTCGAAGTCGACCAGCAGTTCAAATTTCCCCACTGATCCTCTCGCGGCGCAGGTCTTCACTGCACTGCGGCGAACTTGAGTTCATTGTCCCGGCGACAATATACCTATGTCTCGCAGAAGCGGCAGAGCCTTCGTCTTCGTCCGGTGGACTGCCGCCCCCTATACTCCCGCGCGCCTGGGAGATGTTGCCTGGGCTTTCGAACAGGTCGATCGCCTCGGGCGGTTCTATTGTTACTACTGTGGCGGCTCAGAATGGCGTCACGACCCGGTGCCTGCTCGCGCTCGCAGCGCCTGGCAGGAAAAGTGCCTCACCCTCCCAGAACTCATCAAGGCCATGTCCAGCCAGGGTCCTGAACGGCCCGGCTACGATGAAGTGAAAATTCTCGAAGTAGAGGACGCGGAGCCGGACGCCGCTCTGAAATTCGCGCAGCGCACCGGCCTCGACGATTCCTCGCGGCCTGGCGATCCATTGGAGGAGGTCCGCGAGATTATCAGCCGCTACGGAGCGCACGGTTTTGCCGCTCCCAAAGGATTCAGCGCGCCCTTCCTCTGGTACAACATGCTGCCCGGACGCAGCGTGCCGCTTCGCAAACTGCCGGTGTACCTGTTCCAACTCCGCGCCGCCGGCGAGCGTCGCAATGAGCTATCCACCGATGAACTGGAGGACCAGGCTCGCAGAGTCGCCGAAGGCGTGCCCGGAGTGCTCGGCGTCTCCGACTGCTTCATTGCTCGTCTGCGTTCCGACTTTTTGCTAGCCGTGGATATTGTCGTCCCGGCGCGCCTTTCGGTTGGGGACGGCCGCATTCTCGGCGAGGCCGTGGAAGAAGCCCTTCGCTCTGCCAATCCAGCGGCCCGCTACGTCTTCGCTCGCGTCCGTTCCGACGAAACATAACTGTGCTTCTCGCTGACCTGGTCGACACTTCACGCCGCATTACCGCTACCAGCAAGCGGCTCGAGAAAACCAGCCTTCTTGCTGCTCTCCTCAAACGCCTCCAGCCTGATGAAGTAGAACCCGCGGTCGCGTTTTTGTCCGGAGCCACCCGTCAGGGCCGCATCGGTATCGGTTTTGCTACGCTTCGCAACGCCGGAGCACCCCCCGCGGAAACCCCGGGCATCGAGTTGCTGGAAGTGGATCGCGTCCTCGACCGGCTTGCCGAAGTGAAAGGTTCCGGTTCTGAGCAGAGGAAGCGCGAACTGCTCAACAGACTCTTTATGCGCGCTACTTCTTCGGAGCAGCAGTTTTTGGTTGCTCTCCTGGGCGGCGAGCTGCGCCAGGGCGCGCTCGAAGGCATCATGCTGGATGCTCTCGCGCAAGCGGCCGGAATTTCGGCTGCCAGAATTCGCCGAGCTGCCATGCTGGCGGGCAGCATCCGGGCGATTGCCCGGCCGGCTCTCGAAAATGGAGAACCGGGCCTCTCTCAATTCGATATTCAACTGTTCCGCCCGGTGCAGCCGATGCTTGCGCAAACCGCCGAAGATGTCACCGAGGCTTTGGGGGCGCTCGGAGAAGCCGCGCTGGAATATAAGTTCGATGGCGCGCGAGTTCAGGCCCACAAGTCGGGTGACGAAGTCAAAATTTTCTCGCGCGGATCGAACGACGTATCCGCTGCCATTCCCGAAGTGGTTCAGGCAGTGCGATCCTTACCCGCGAAGGATGTGATTCTCGATGGCGAAGTGCTCAGCCTGGATGCCCAGGGCCGCCCCCGGCCCTTTCAGGTTTCCATGCGGCGCTTTGGCCGCAGACTCGACGTGGACCGCCTGCTCGACGAACTCCCCATGGTGCCGTTCTGGTTTGACGCTCTCTACCTCGACAGCGCGCCGATTCTTGATGAGCCCCAGGTGAAACGATTCGCCGCCTTAAATGCTATTGTTCCGCCGGACAACATTGTTCCCCACATCGTAACCGCAAACTCGTCCGAAGCCGCGAATTTCCTGGGCCAGGCTCTGCGGCAGGGCCACGAAGGCCTCATGGCGAAAGCTCGCAATGCCGCCTACGCGGCGGGTGCGCGCGGGCAGAGCTGGCTCAAAATTAAGCAGGCCCGCACTCTGGACCTCGTGATTCTCGCCGCCGAATGGGGCAATGGCCGGCGGCGCGGCTGGCTGAGTAACTTACATTTGGGCGCCCGCGACACCGTGAAGGGCGGCTTCGCTATGCTCGGCAAAACCTTTAAAGGACTCACGGATGAAATGCTTGCCTGGCAGACGCAGGAACTCCTGAAGCTCGAAGTGGCCCGAGACAGCTACACGGTCTATGTGGAACCCAAGCTGGTGGCCGAGATCGTCTTCAATGAGATTCAAGCGAGCCCGCGCTACGAAAGCGGTCTCGCCCTGCGATTCGCCCGCGTCAAGCGCTATCGTCCCGACAAATCGGCCCAGGAAGCAGATACTTTCCAAACCGTCCAGGAACTCGCCGGCATCCTGTGATATTCGCCTCTTGTTCCCCACCCTGATCTCGGTTACGGTAGAGGAGGCGAACACATGAATCTCGCTCTCAAGTTTCCCGAAGCTGCCGAACAAACCAGCGCGGTCGCGCCCCTGTCGCCGGTGCAGGCTCTGGCCGCCCACTTTCAGCAGTTAATGCAGCAGGACGGGTCGTCCGTTCGCGCCGTTCGTTACCAGCCGGCCAAACCTGCGCGGTTTGCGCCCTTTCCGGAACGGTTGAATCCGCAGCTGGGGGCTGCGCTCGCCGGCCGCGGTATCGAAAAGCTCTATACACACCAGGCTGCCGCTGTCGAGCATTCCCTTGCCGGCAAGAACACGGTCGTCGTGACGCCTACCGCCAGCGGTAAAACGCTGTGCTACAACCTCCCCGTCGTCCATTCCCTGCTTGCGGACTCCGCGGGACGCGCTATTTTTCTTTTTCCTACCAAGGCTCTCGCCGAGGATCAGCGCCTCGAACTGCAGCGCCTGAACGACGCCATTGGTGCGCCGCTCTCGTGCCATACCTACGATGGCGATACGCCGCAGGATGCCCGGCGCGCCATCCGCAGTAAAGCCAATATTGTCCTGACCAATCCGGACATGCTGCATGCCGGTGTTCTCCCTCACCACACGAAATGGGCGAAGCTCTTTGAGAACCTTCGCTACATCGTGGTTGACGAGCTGCACTACTATCGCGGCGTTTATGGTAGCCATCTCGCCAACATCCTCCGGCGATTGAAGCGTATTTGTGAGTTCTACGGGTCGCAGCCCCAATTCATTTGCTGTTCGGCTACCATCGCGAATCCGAAGCAGCTCGCTGAATCGATTACCGGGCAGCCATTCGAAATCGTTGCCGAGAACGGAGCGCCGTCTGGCGATAGTTATTTCGTCTTCTATAATCCTCCGGTTGTCAATCGCCAGCTTGGCATCCGCCGCACCTATCTGCACGAATCCCGACGGATCGCTCTCGAATTGATTCGCCAGCGCCAGCAGACTCTCGTATTCACGAACAACCGCCTGGCGGCCGAGGTCCTTACAACTTACTTAAAGGACGCTTGCTCGCATCTGCCGTTTTCGAATGAGGCTATTCGCGGATACCGGGGCGGCTATTTGCCGAAGGAACGCCGTCATATTGAACAGGGCCTCCGTTCCGGAGAGATCCGCGCCGTCGTTGCCACCAACGCGTTAGAGCTAGGTGTCGATATCGGTTCGCTCGATAGCATTGTGCTCGCGGGCTATCCAGGAAATATCGCTTCCACCTGGCAGCGAGCGGGCCGCGCAGGCCGTAGGCAATCTTCCTCCATTGCCGTGCTGGTCGCCTCCAGCGCTCCGCTCGATCAGTACATTATCGAGCATCCCGACTACTTCTTCGGATCGTCGCCCGAACAGGCGCACATCAATGCCGACAATCTTGAGATCTTCCTGAGCCACCTGAAGTGCGCCGCCTTTGAGCTGCCCATTCGCGACGGCGAGCAGTTCGGAAAGCACGATGTGGGCAGGCTCTGCCGCTTTCTTGCTGAAGAGCTCCGCCTCTTGCATCATTCCGGCGATTGCTGGCATTGGGTGAGCGACAGCTATCCGGCCGATTCCGTCAGTTTGCGCGCGGTTACCAGCGATAACTTTCTTGTGGTGAACATCACAGGCGATCACCGCGTCATCGGTGAGGTCGATTTTCCATCCGCGCTCACCACCCTGCATGAAAAGGCTATTTACCTGCACGACGCCCGTCAGTATCAGGTAGAGAAGCTCGATTTCGATGGACGAAAGGCGTTCGTCCGTCAGGTCGATTCGGATTACTTCACCGACGCGGTCGTGTACAACCAGGTCAGTGAACTGGCTCAGTTCGAGAATGCCGCCGCGCATCCTTGCGCGTGCGCTGCACAGGGAGAGGTACGCATCAAGCGGCAGGTGGTCGGATTCAAAAAGATAAAGTTCTACACACTTGAAAATCTCGGGGCAGGCAATTTGTCTCTACCGGAGCAGGAAATGCACACCACTGCTTTCTGGCTGCATTTCTCAACCGGGTTCTTTGACGATTTCGACGGTTTCTCTCGCGCCGATCTTCAGGACGCCTTGCATGGTTTGGGAAACGTGCTCCAGACCGTCGCAACAGTTCTCCTACTGAGCGATCCGCGCGATCTTGCTGTCGCGGTTCTCGATGAATCCGCCCAGGCCCAAACAGCCTTCGAACCCGACGTGGTTCTCTACGATAACTACCCCGGGGGAATTGGTCAGAGCGAGCCCTTATTCCGCCGCCGTGATGAACTGCTCCGGGCCGCGCTCGATCTTGCCGCCGGATGCTCGTGCGAGACCGGGTGTCCAGGCTGTGTAGGGCCTCACAACGAAATCGGCCCGCGCGGCAGGCAGGGTGTCATCAGGATTTTAGGAAAAGTACTTGAACCTGAGCCTTGAGCGTGAGCGATGGGCGTGGTCGTTTTCTTTTACAGCTTCTAAGCTTGCCCGCTCTTCTGCTCGCCATCTTCCGGAAACACAGTGTAGCCGGACGGCGGCGGGTATAGCGTCCTCAGCAGATTCAGGCGCTTCCGCAAATACCGGCTGGGGAGCTGCCGTGGACCGGTTTCCACGTCGATGTCGCAGCAGATGCCGTGAAGATAAAGCGTCAGGCTATCCACGAAAGATTGTTTGATGTAGGTGGCGAACAACGGGCTGTCGCGTTTCACATTGCTTTGGCGGCGCAGCAGAATCTGCTTCGCCTGCCAGCTCTCGTCATCGACTTCGCCATGAACACTGGACATCAATTCTTCGCGAAGCATTGTTTTGTAGCCTGCCGAAGCATCCGCTGACCATTTTTCGGCAACCAACCCCGCCAGCCTGCGGTAAAGGCGATAGTGGTATTCGGCTACATCCTGTTCTTTCAGGGCAAATACCAGCACGGTTTCATTTGCAAAGCTGACTTGCGATGCCCAGGATTGTTGCCCGTCCGCGGGCCGCTCCGCTACAACGAAATCCCCTACTTTCTCCAGAGCGATCCGTTTCGTCCTGGGGACCTTGACGCGCCCCCGTTCCCTGGTTCGTTCAAGATATGGAACCAGCAATATGGAAACGCGCGGAAGCATCGCGGCGATGGTTGGAGGCAGGGCTGCAATCGGCTCCTCCAGATATTCCTTCACAAGCTCTTCCGTCATCGGAATCGAGGCGCAGAAGTACCCGAAGGTGTTGCTCAACGGGATCACTTCGCCCCGAAACCGTTCGGCGAATTGACCCACACTGATCCGAAAGACACCTGATTGAGCCGGATTGGCTGGTGTCGGCTCGAGTGGACTGGACATCTGGGTTTTCGATCTCGATTCTAGCAAGCCGGTATCCAAAGCGCCGGAAACAACGAATCCGCTGCTACACTTGAGTGGAACGCAGTGCAGTTTCTGGTTTCCGCAGGCGAAGCCTCTGGCGATATGTATGCCGCTGGTGTTGTCCGGCACTTAACCGGTATGCTGCCGGAACCCCGCTTTTACGGTTGTGCCGGTTCTCGCCTGCAAGCCCTCGGGGTTCAGCCTGTCATCGATTCCTCCCGTCTCTCGGTAGTCGGTCTGGCCGAAGTAGTTTCTCATCTCCCGCGGATCTATGGCGATTATCGGAAACTGGTCGATTTTGCTCGCCGGAATCGGCCCGCTGCCGCCCTTCTGACAGACAGCCCCGATTTCAACCTGCGCGTCGCTAGCCGGTTAAAAGAATTTTGCGTTCCGGTTTATTACCTGGTTGCTCCGCAGGTCTGGGCCTGGCGTCAGGGCCGCGTGAAGACCATCCGGAAGCTTGTAGACAAGCTCTTTTGCCTTTTTCCTTTTGAAGAGGAATGGTTTCGTGGGCATGGAGTGGATGCAACCTATATAGGGCATCCGCTGGCCACGATGGCGCGCCCACAGCACTCGCGCGAGCAGTTCTTCGAAACTCACTCTCTTTCGGGAGACGCTCCGGTCCTTGTCCTGCTTCCCGGCAGCCGAGCCGGGGAAGCGCGGCGGCACCTGCCCGTTCTGCTGGATGCCGTCTCCATTCTGAAACGGCGATTTCCGCTCTCCATCATCCTGGCCACGCCCGAAGGCTTCGCGGCCCGCGGCATCTTTACAGAATTTCGGGAACGCGTTTCCGCGCTATCCATCCAAATAATTGAAAACCAGACCTGGGACTGCATCAGCCATGCCGATCTTGCGCTTGCCGCCAGCGGTACCGTCACGATTGAGGCGGCGGTGCTGGGCACCCCGATGGTGACCTTTTATAAGGTCAACCCATTGAGCTGGTGGGCCGGGCGCCGCCTGGTGAAGGTGCCTTTTTTGTCGATGGTAAATTTGATCGCCGGACGGCAGGTCGTTCCTGAGCTGATCCAACACGAGATGGCGCCCGGCAAGATTGCCGCGGAGGCGGAAGAACTGCTGCCAGGAACTGCCAAGTCGGAGCGCATGCGTGCCGACTTGGCCGGCGTCCGGGCCGCTCTCATGCCGGAAGAGGATCCTCTCCGCCGCGCCGCAACCCTCATCGCGGAATCCTGCGGCATCACGCTCGCAACAACCACTCCGGCCTAACGTATTCGGGAGAGAATGAATTAGATATGCGCGGTTTCAAATGGACACTCCTCCTCCTCCTTACTCTCGCGGCGAGTGTCTGGGCACAGGACAGGCATCCTCATAACATTCAGGTTCAGAAGTACACGATCGATGCCGCAATCAATCCTCGCACTCAAGCGATCACGGCGACGGCCAAAATCGATTTCACTTCGCTCGATAATGTCAGCGAAGCCAGCTTCGAGTTGAATAATGCGCTGGCGGTTTCGAAAGCCGTGGATGGGCAGGGCCATACTCTGGAGGCCTCGCGCGATTCCCAGGATTCCAGCGTCAAGGTGGAACTGCCCGCTCCCATCCAAAAGAGTCAAACAGGCGAGATCTGTCTTACTTACGCCGGAAAACTCACCGGAACTGAGGATGGGCCGGTCTCCGGCATTAAGTTCGCGGCCCTGCATCCTGATTTTGGATATTTGCTTTACCCCGCCCGTTGGTTTCCCGTCAGCGGCTACACCACCAACCGCTTTGCCGCGGACATGCATATCACAACCCCGGCCGATTATCGGGTAATTGCCAGCGGCGATCTCAAAACCGATCGCGCCGGCGACGGTGGAACTATCTATTCCTTCCATTACGAGAACGCCAGCTTCCCCGGAAGTATCGCGATTGTGAAGGGCGACCCGGTCCGCGTCAGCTCGCAAGGCATCATGACCCAGGTGTACTTTCGCGATCAGCAGGCGGCCGCCGCCCAGAGCTATGGTGACGAGACCGGAAAGATCATGACCTTTCTTACCTCCCAATACGGCCTTGCTCCGCAGGCGAACCTGACCGTTGTCGAAACGGAAGCAGGCGCCGTCAGCGGATATGCCGCGCCGGGAATCATTTTCCTTTCACCCGGGTCCATCTCCAACCCGGTCAATACGCGGGTGCTGGCAAACCAGCTTTCCCGGCAGTGGTGGGGAATTTTGGTGTCTCCCTCCAATCGCAATTACCTCTGGCTTGAAAACGGTCCCGCCCGGTATTCGGAACTGCTTTACCAGGAACATCTCGGCGGACCCGGAGCGATGGAAACCGAGATGCACAACACCTATATAGAAGCGCTCACGGTAAAAGATCCTCCCGTTCTGCAGGCCGCCCGCCTGGACGATTATTCGCCCGAGTACTGGGCGCTTACAGCCGCCAAGGGCGCAGCCGTCCTGAACATGCTGCACAATGTCATCGGCGATGCAAATTTCAAAAAAGGCATGCACGCCTTCATGGATAAGTACAGTTGGAAGTCCGCCACCAGCGAGGACTTTAGGAAAGTAATGGAACAGGTTTCGAGCCAGGACCTCCGGTACTTTTTTATCCAGTGGCTCGAATCGTCAGGTTCGCCCGAGTTCAAACTGCAGTACACTGTTTTCCGGACACAGCAGGGCTTCAGGGTCGTCGGCAAGGTTACCCAGGACCTCGATACCTTTCGCATGCCCGTCGACCTGAGAATTGACACGGAGGGAAATCCCGAGGACAAAAAGATTGAGGTCACCGGCACTTCTTCCGAGTTCAGCGTCGATACGTTCGGTAAACCGCGAAAGCTAACGCTGGATCCGAATCACATCCTGCTTCGCCTCGATCCTTCTATTGAGGTTGCGGTCGCCATCCGGCGCGGCGAGCAGTTTGTCGAAATCAATGATTTCGCCAACGCTCTCAAGGAATACCAGAAAGCGCTCGAAGTCAATCGCAACAGTTCGCTCGCTCACTTCCGGGTGGGAGAGTTATTTTTCAAACAGAATAATTTTCAATCCGCCGCAAATGAGTTCCGGGCGGCGATCAACGGAGATCTTGTGCCGAAGTGGACCGAAGTCTGGTCGCACGTGAACCTTGGAAAGATCTTCGATGTTACGGGGCAGCGCGATCGGGCGGTCAACGAATACAAGCAGGCCATCCGTACGCACGACAACACGGCCGGAGCGCAGGAAGAAGCAGCCCGTTATTCCACGAAACCTTACGAGCAGAAGAACTCTGAAACCTAAGCTCGGCCGTCGAGTTGCGGTCATTATCCTAGTGCGGCCCTGATGCAACGAGCAAATCCTAGCCGTTTGTGCGTCAAATAAAATGACGGGTCTCGGCACTACTACTGAGAATGTGTAAGCCGCTTCATCGACTAGGGTTATCAACGCGGAATCGGTGATAACCTGAAGGTGCCCGAGAAAGGGGAAGACTTGGACGACAGACTCAAGGAACTGATGACGGAGCTGGGAAATGCAATTAACGAATCCCTTTCCGACTCGGACCGGATAGCGGGCGCAATCGGCGAAATAAAACGCGCTGGTTACGATGTGTTCCTGGTCCTCGAAGCGACCATCGGTTTCAACAAGCGAGACGAAGCACACGAAGACTCGGAGGACGGGGTTGCAACCGAAGCTCAGCCCAGAAAATTCGAATCGACCGGAAAGATTCGCTTAACCTCACAAGATCAAAAATTTCTTCGTGCCTTGAAGATTTCCGTCGAAGAAGATCAGAAGTAGCCTGCCTTTCAGCTCAGCAGTTCTTTGTACACCGCATACGTTTCCTGAATCGCACGTTCCCACGGAAAAAGGGCCGCTCTCTTACGGCCGAGATCGCCGAAATGGCGGCGCAGTTCGGACGATTCGATCAGTGACTTCATCGCGGCCTCGATTTCGCCGGTTTGGCGCGGATCGACCAGCAGCGCCGCCGTGCCGGCGACCTCCACAAGCGCCGAGCTATTGGACGTGACTACCGGCACTCCATATGCCATTGCTTCGAGCACCGGAATCCCGAACCCTTCGTCAAGGGACGGGAACGAGAAAATAGACGCGCGCGCATAAAGACCGAGCAGTTCAGCCTGGGTCACGTAGCCGGTCACCTGAATGCGATCGCGGCAGCGGCTCGATTCGATTCTCTGAATTATCTTCGCGGCTCCGAATCCCGATGCCGCACCGGCAAGAATTAGCCGCCAATCGGAGGGCATCTTCTCAAATGCCTCTACCAGGCGAATCATATTTTTACGAACTTGCAGTGCTCCCACGCAAAGGATTAGACGCTCACGGTCCTTAGCCTCCAGATCGGCCGGCATTCTCACTCCGTGCGGAATAACGCGGATGCGCGCCCGTGGGACACCGAGCAGGCCGCTGACCTGTTTCGCCGTGAATTCCGAGACAGCCACAATCAGGTCCGACCTGAGGGCCGCTCCGCGCGCCTGACGTGAAAACCTCACCCGGAATTCCGG
>JAICXK010000154.1 GCA_025980435.1 Bryobacteraceae bacterium | reverse complement strand
AGTAGTGGGCGTGGTTGCCAACGCGAAATACACGTCATTAAGTAGCGCGGACCCTCCGACCGTGTACTCGCCGATTACGCAGGACGTGAAGAACAAACCTTCCTTCGCGGTGGTGCTGCGAGCGAGCGGTTCGCCGGCCCCTGTGATCGCGGCCGCTCAAAAGACTGTCCGCAGAATCATCCCGGAGATTCCGCCACCGGTTGCCATGACGATGGAGCAGAACATTGCGGAGGCTTTGGCGACCGAGAGGATGATGGCGATGCTTGCGCTGTTCTTCGGGGCCGCAGCTCTCGCAATCACTGGTATTGGGCTGTACGGCACGCTTGCTTACGCGACCGAGCGCCGAACCGGCGAAATCGGCATTCGCATGGCATTAGGAGCGCAGCGCGGCAATGTGATTTCAATGATCTGCCTTGAGAATGGAGCCATCGCGCTGGGCGGCTGTGTCGCCGGAATCGCGGGTTCGCTGGCGGCATCGCGGCTGATTGCAGGCTTCCTTTATGACACGTCGCCACACAACCCTATTATTCTGGGCGGGTGCGTGCTGTTGCTGATATGCATTGCGGCGGTCGCATCTATGATTCCGGCGGTGCGCGCGTCGCGGATTGATCCGATTGCGGCGATCCGGTATGAGTGAAGAGCGAGGCGCTCAGCGGGCAACAGGCGCTTTCGCCTCTCACTCAGTCCACCGGCTTCACGCTCTCCATCAGCCCGAAAAATCCTTCCGCCAGAGTCGGGTGAATATAAATAGCGCCCTTCAGGAGCGTGTACGGCTTGCCGGCCAGCATCAACGCTCCGATGATCTGAACCAGTTCGCCGCCTTCTACCGCCAGCATCGAAGCGCCCAGCACCATGTCCGTGGCCGCATCCACTACGAGCTTCAGAAACCCCCCGGTCTCGGACCGTTCAATCGCCCTTGAGACCGAGCTCATCGGTGTCTTGCCGATTTTCAGTTTGCGCCCTTGCGCGCGGGCGGCCTTCTCCGTCAACCCGATTCGCCCCAAAGTCGGATCGGTGAAGACGGCATAGGGCACAATTCGCGTCGCCGTGCTCAGGCGCTTCCCTTCGTAGAGATTCCCGTAAATGATCTGAAAATCGTTGTACGAGATATGCGTAAAAGCCGGTCCGCCTTTGACGTCCCCGATAGCCCAGATATCGGGAGCCGTCGTTTCCAGCCGTTCATTGACCTTGATGAAACCCTTCGAGTCCGTTTCGACCCCGGCCTTTTCCAGATCGAGGTCTTTCGTCTGCGGAGTGCGCCCGGTCGCCACCAGCAGATGCGATCCCCGTACGCTGCGCGATCCGCTCGGGCTGTCAACGCTTACTTCCACCTGTCCATCGCCGCCTCGAACCTTGGTGGCTAGCGCGTGTAGCAAAAATCTAATCCCTTCGTCTTCTAGACACCGCTGCAACTCGTCCGTCACGTCTTCATCTTCCTTCGGCAAAATATGCGGGCCGCTCTGAACGACGGTGACTTCACTTCCGAAGCGGCGAAACATTTGACCGAACTCCAGCCCGACGTATCCACCGCCCAGCACGATCAGATGAGCCGGCAGCTCTTCCAGGTCGAGAATGCTGGCGTTCGTCAGGTAGGAGCTTGAATCGAGACCCTCTATGGGCGGGATTGCGGGCGTCGAACCGGTGTCGATGAAAACGCGGTTGCCTTCCATCACGTCATTGCCTGCCTGAACGCGCTTTGGACCGATAAACCGCGCCCGTTCCCGATACAGGGTTATGTTGCTGTTCGATTCGAACTTTTTTTGCCAGCCCGAGCGAAAATCGGCGACAATCTCGTTCTTCCTGCGGACGATTGCCGGAAGGTCCACTCCCACGCCGTTTGCGCGAACGCCCCAGCGCTCTGCATTTCGCGCATAATGAGCAACCTGCGCGCTCGCCACCATCGCCTTCGTAGGAGTGCAGCCCGTGTTAATGCAAGTGCCGCCCAGGTGGTCCGATTCAATCAGGGCCACGCGCTCGCCCCGTTCCGCCAGTTGCCGCGCCAGCGGATTTCCGCCCTGCCCGGAGCCGATTACGATTGCATCATAGTTCTGTATTTTGTCCGGCATGCAACCTCCCGCTGTTTTGCGCCTTTTTCCGCGGCGGCGTGGGTCTGTCTACCCGCCGCTGGCCGACGACGCGCCGTTTGATGTGGCGTCGCCGTTCAGCTTCGAAAGGAAGCTGGTGTCGAAGCGACCCCCCACAAAGTCTTCGTTGTTCAGGATTTGCTCGTGTAGCGGAATGGTTGTCTGAATTCCTTCCACCACGAACATGTCCAGCGCCCGCTTCATTCGTTGAATCGCTTCATCGCGATTGCTTCCGTAAGTGATTAATTTCGCTACCAGCGAATCATAGTAAGGCGGAATCACGCTATCGGTATATGCAGCGGTATCCACCCGCACGCCGATTCCTCCCGGTATATTCAATCCCGTGATGCGACCCGGGCTGGGAGCGAAGGTGAGCGGATTCTCCGCATTGATCCGGCACTCAATCGCGTGCCCGCAGAATCGAAGCGGCGTCGGCAAAATCGCGCGGAGTTGCTCTCCCGAAGCGATCCGAATCTGCGCCTTCACAAGATCCACCCCGGTTACGAACTCCGTCACCGGATGCTCCACCTGGATGCGGGCATTCACCTCGATGAAGTACAGGTTCTTGTTTTCGTCCATCAGAAACTCCACCGTGCCGGCGTTGGTGTAGCCGATGGTTTTCATGGCGGTTCTCAGGCGATCTGAAATCGTCCGGCGCAGTTCCCCCGACACGGACGGCGACGGCGATTCTTCCAGCAGCTTCTGGTGGCGGCGTTGGATCGAGCATTCGCGCTCGCCGAGCACCTCCATATCGCCGTGCTCATCGCCTAGGATCTGAAACTCGATATGACGAGGAGCTTCGACAAGCTTCTCCATATACACGTCGCCGGAAGAAAAAGCAGCCGCTGCTTCCGCCTGCGCCTGCGCTAACAGCGGCGCCAGCTCCGTATCGGACCGGACCACCCGCATACCGCGTCCTCCTCCGCCGGCTGCAGCTTTCAGCATGATCGGATAGCCGATCTTCGAGGCCAGAGCCAGCCCTTCTTCCGCTCCGCTTAGCACGCCGCGCGAGCCGGGCAGCACCGGTACGCCGGCTTCCTCCATAATGGAGCGCGCACGCTGTTTCAATCCCATCCGCCGGATAATTTCCGGTTTCGGCCCGATAAACTTGATTCCGGATAGATCGCAGACTTCTGCAAAGTCCGCATTCTCGCTGAGGAATCCGTATCCCGGATGGACCGCGTCGACATTAGTGATCTCCGCCGCGCTGATCACGGAGGGAATATCCAGGTAGCTGCGGGAACTCTTAGCCGGTCCGATGCAGATTGCTTCATCCGCGAAACGGACATGCAGGCTGTGGCGGTCCGCTTCCGAATATACGGCGACGGTTTTGATTCCGAGATCCTTACACGCGCATATCACTCGCAGTGCAATTTCGCCCCGGTTCGCGATCAAGATCTTCCGAAACATTGCGTGATGGCAGCCTAGCTTGGACGAATTGTGAAGAGAGACTCGCCGTACTCAACCGGCCGGCCGTTCTCTACGTGCTTGGCGACCACTGTGCCGGCGATCTCCGCCTCGATTTCGTTCATCAGCTTCATCGATTCGATAATGCAAAGCACTTGTTTCGGCTCCACCCGATCTCCCGCCTTCACAAACGGAGCGGCGCCGGGCGAGGGCGCGTCATAATAGGTGCCCACAATCGGCGATTTCACAATCGCATCGCGTTCGTCCTCACGGCTCGCGGCCACAGCCGGAGGCGTTGCGGTTTCCGGTGCGTGGTGCGCTGCCGGAATGGCGCCTCCGGGCGCGATCGTTACACCCGAGGCGGGAATCGTCGGAATGACAATATCCTGATTCTTCCCCGCGCTAATCCGCACCCGATTCTCGCCTCGCTGTACTTCCAGTTCCAGGATGCCGGTCTCCTGCACAACACGAATCAACTCTTTAATCTCATCAATCGTCATCGTTTGCTCGTGATGGTTTGCTCTGTTGCCGCGACCAGACCGCCCTTACAGCACGGCCAGTTCTTTGCCGGTGGGAGTCAGCACTTCACTCCCGCGCTCGGTTACAACTACCGTATCTTCAATACGGATCCCCCCAAGCCCCTCCGCGTACACACCAGGCTCGATTGTAATTGCCATTCCCGCTTCCAGCTTCGTCCCTTCCTTCCGGCCCACTCGCGGGCGTTCATGTATCTCCAGGCCGAGCCCATGTCCGGTCGAGTGCAGGAATAGCTTATCCAAGCCGTATCGCCGCAGAACTTCACGGGCTGCCCGATCGACGCTGGCGCAGGAAACTCCTGGTTTTACCGCATCTATTGCTGCAAGCTGGCTTTCCAGAACCGCCCGATACATCCGTCGCATTTTTGCATCCAGCCTGCCGACGGCATAGGTGCGGGTCATGTCGCTGGCATAGCCGGCGACTGCCGCGCCCATATCCACTAATAATAGTTGATCCCCCTGAATCGGATGGCCCGTCGGATGCGCGTGGGGCAGGGCACTGCGTTCCCCCGAAGCCACGATCGTTTCAAAAGCCGGCCGGTCGGCGCCCAGCCGGCGCATCCGGTATTCGATCTCGGCCGCCAGGTCCACTTCGGTCATCGAAGACTTGAAGCGCCGCAGCGCCTGTTCGAGAGCCGCCGAGTTCAACTGCACCGAAGCTCGGATCGTCGCTATCTCAGCCGGAGATTTAACCAGGCGTAAGGCTTCAACCAGGCCCGCGATCGGCTTGAAACGAATCCCGTCCATTCCGTCTCTCAGCTCGGAATAGCCCTCGTAGCTGATGCGATTCTGTTCAAATCCCAGAGATTTCACCTTCAGCCGCTTGAGCCACTTATGAATCTCCGGAGCAAGCGGGCCTTTGGCTATCTTCACCTCGCAATCGCTCTCGCGCGGCGCTTGTGTCTGGTAGCGCGGATCCGTGAACAGCAAAGCCCGTTCGCCTATAACGAGTAAGGCCGCGTTGCTGCCCGTGAATCCGCTCAGATACCGGATGTTCGGTAGGGCGGTGATCAGCAGCCCGTTTACTCGTGTTTGCTTGAGAGCCGCCGCAAGGCGTTCGCGCCGCGGCCCGTGCTCGGTTTGGGTAGCCAAAATGTGCCCTTACGGTTTGAGCAACAATTTGCCTGTTGTCTTTCGGCTTTCCAGATCCCGGTGTGCTTCGGCGGCGTTGGCCAGCTTATAGACCTTGTATATTTCGAGACGGAGCCGCCCGTCCCCGATCCACTTGAAAATATCGGATGCGCGCCATTTCAGTTCTTCCGGATCGCTGATGTAGTTTGCCAGGCTCGGACGGGTCAGGAAAAGCGATCCCTTTTGGCTGAGTATCAACGGGTCGATTTCTCCAACCGCACCGCTCGATTGTCCGAAACTGACCATCATGCCGCGGGACTCCAGGCAGTCCAGGCTCTTGTGAAAGGTTGTCTTTCCGACGGAATCGTACACCACCTGCACACCTTTGCCGCCGGTAATTCGCCTCACTTCCTCCACGAAGTCTTGCTGGGTGTAGAGAATCATATGATCCGCGCCATGCGCGCGCGCGCGCCGCGCCTTCTCTTCCGTCGAGCACGTTCCAATTACACTCGCGCCGGCAATCTTCGCCATCTGTACGGTCAACAATCCCGCTCCACCGGCCGCCGCATGGACCAGGCAGGTTTGTCCGGGTTTCAGCGCAAACGTAGACCGAGTGAGATAATGCGCCGTCATGCCTTGCAGCATCACCGCCGCGCCATCTTCGAAGCTGACGTTCTGGGGAAGGTTTACCAGGAACTTCTCCGGGACAACGGCGTACTCGGCGTAAGAGCCGCGCACCATCGAGTACGCGACGCGCTGCCCGGGCTTGGACTTCGCGCCTTTACCTGCTGTTTCTATGCTTCCCGCGCCTTCGTTACCCAACCGGACAGGCCGTTCCGGAGCTTTATACAATCCGTTTCGGAAGTAGACGTCGATGAAGTTCACCCCGGCGGCTTCCACTTTGACGAGCACCTCGCCCTCGCCGGGCTCCGGCTTGGGAAGCTCCATTACTTGCAGATTTTCAGGACCACCGGTCGGGTCCGCAACGACAGCCTTCATAAGGCCGATTCTACGATGCGGGCCAGATACGATGCGGGCCAGAAAGGTGAAGCGGGCCTCTGGCCCAATGTCATTTAGTTTTCCCATAAGTGAGACAGCAAGGTGGGGCGGATCGCCTGATCCGCGCCGGACGGCCACGTCCGGTTCTTGAGATTTCAACAATATCGCAACAGCGCCCCAGAGGGGAGCGCGCAGACGAAGCGTCTGCCCCACGAAAACTAAATGATTGGGCCTCTGGCCGGTAAAGCCGGTTTTCAAACCGGGTTGGGGTCGGTTTTGGACCGGCCTTACGGCGTCATCCGACAAAATGCAAGGCTAAGTCGCGTTGACGGGTTGGACGTGTTGGTTCTATTTCTTTCCTCGCCGGTTCGGTCCGGGGCCCAGCTCGGCAAGTTGCTCCATGCTCTTCTCGGGAATGGCGATTGACAAGTGTACCTTGTCGCTGTTTGTGGTGAGGTTCATGGTATCCAGCGCGCTGGCCAGAATCGCGGCCCTCGGATCTTTCTCCCGCTGCATCTGTAGGGTGCTGGCCAGGAAGCGTACCACGTCGGCGACCGAGGTCGCATCTTGCGGCGAGCGCGCCACTGCGTCTACCGTCACATCTACCGTGCTGCCGAAGCGAATACCGCCACTCGATTCCAGAATTGATTGCAGCGCCTGCGCGGCCTGTGCCGCTTGAGGCGGCTGCTTTGCTGTTCTGTTGAAATTACCATGCAGGAATTGACCGCCAATCAAGGAGACGAACCACGCATCATTGTTATCGGCCACCTGGTCGATCAACTGCCCCAGCCTGGAGTCAAGCACGATGGGATTGGCTCGGTTCCCTAGAATCTCGTGCATCGTCCCAAGGTCGGCCATTACCGCGACACCGGCCTCCGGAAACGCGATAGCGATTTTGTGCCCGTCTCCAGGCGGCAGAAGCAGTTTGATCCCGTTATAGCTCTCTATCGTGCCGCCCTTCGCCTGGGCCGTGGAACGAATCCGGTCCTCGTCGAAGGTTCCCCGAGCCAGAATCGCGAATCGGGATTGCGCGCGATCGGCCGCCGTTCCGGGGCTTTCGAAGATCAGGCTCTGCAGATCCCGCCGCGGGTCGAATCCGGTTTGCTCCACGAAATCGGCGAAATCATGGTTGTCGTTCTGTGTCCTGCTCAACAGGTACTGGCCGAAATCCGAGTTTCGGGCTTGCGTTACATCGATGCTGCTTACGATCTTGGCATCCGCTGGTACCATCGCCAGCAACCCGCGGTCCACCGATGCGAAGAGCGACGCGGATCCAAGGGCTAGCAGGACGGGAACTAACACAAAGCTGCGCATAAAATCCTCACACCACCTTACGTTTAGACGCTGGAAAAGTTCCCCGCGGTATCACGAATCCCGTATGTCTGACCATTTCTTGACACGGCCCTGTTTCGCCGCATACCCAAGAAAGGTCGTGACACCGCCGCACAGGATAGAAGCTGGGATGGCGACCTCCGGCGCAATTCCGGGCGGCTTTTCGACCAGTATGCATGCGCCTGCCGCCAGAGAGGCGGTGCCGAGCGCTCCTGAAACGAAATAGGTATTCCAAAAGGACTCGGCAAGAAACAGCAATACGGCTGCGACCACCAGCGCCGCCCCGAGGCCTCCCGCCGAATCGCGCCACAGAACATAACTTCCCCAAACCAGGGCGCCGGCCCCCAGCAATCCGGGGGCAAACCGGCCCGGCCAGACCAGTTCAGCGTAAATTCCGAGGAGTCCGATGACGGCCAAAACGAACGCGGTATTCGGGCCCGTTACGATACCTCAACCCGCGTCGCAGCCGCGTTGACGCCGGTATGCAAAGGCACGGCCGGACGCAGCGGCAAATCGAACCAGAACGTGGAGCCCGCGGCCGGATGATTGTCGCGCGTGCCAATCCGGCCCCCCATGTTCTCTACCAGTTGCTTGCTGATTGTCAGGCCCAGCCCCGTTCCTCCGAACCGGCGCCGGGTGGTGCCGTCGGCTTGGCAAAAGGCCTCGAATATACGCTCCCGCACGGAATCGGCCACGCCAATCCCGGAGTCAATCACCTCGCAGTGGAGCATGCGCTCGCTCTCTCGCAGGCCCAGTTTTACGTGTACCCCTCCAGAGGGCGTAAACTTAATCGCGTTGGCGATCAGGTTTGTCAGAATCTGACGGAATCGGACGCTATCGCCATACATATGTTCGGGCAGTTGCGGATCCATCTCGTGCGTCAGCATCAGTCCCTTGCTATCGGCGCGCAGCCGTAGCAGCTTCACCACCGCTTTCAGGCTTTCCTGCAGATCGAAAGCTTCATCGGTAAGCGAAAGCCGGCCTGCCTCGATTTGCGACAGATCGAGCAGATCGTTGATGATGGTCAGCAGATCGTTCGCGCATTGGCTCACCGCCTCGGCGTACTCGCGCTGATCGGCGCTCAAATCGGTGCCCTTCAGCAGGTTTATCATCCCCATGATTCCGTTCATGGGTGTCCGCAGCTCGTGCGATGTATTCGCCAGAAACTGTTCTTTGAGCTGCGTGGCTTCCCGCGCCAGGCGCAGCGCCGTGCTCAGCTCTTCGTTTTTCTTCTGCAGTTCGCGCGACGATTCCAGCAGCCGCTGCTGCGCCTGCTTGCGCTCCGTTACATCACGGCCGATCCCCTGTACCGCCACCGGATGACCGCGGCGGTATAGGATCCGCGTGCTCACTTCAAGGAAGCGCAAAGCTCCGAATTTGGAAATGATCGGTAGTTCATAATGCTGCGTGGCGCTGCCGCCCAGGTGCGCCCGGATACTATCCATTGTCTGGTGCCGGGCCTCGGGCGCAACCAGGTCGGCAAAATTCTTGCCCAATATCTCGGCTCGCGAATAGCCCGTCAAATACTCCGTGGCCCGATTTACAGCCTGGATGGTGCCCTTCAGATCGTGCAGAAAGATCACGTCATTTGCGTTTTCAAAGAGCTCTCGAAAGCGCTCCTCGCTCGATCGCAACTTCTCTTCCGCCAGGCGTCGCGCCGTCTCGTCCTGGACCATCACAATTCGAGCCGCTTGCCCTGCCACTTCGAACGCGAAAATAATCAGGCTGACAACCAGCTCCTGTTTCGCCGCGCCGCGGTGCACTAGCGGTCCGATCGAGTTGAGCGATTTTCGCAGTTCGGCCTTCAGGTTGTCGAGACTGCGGTGCGCGTCCGGTGCAAACAACTCGGTCACACTCAGCGACCGAAGCTGTTCGCGCCCATATCCATACAGCTCCAGGGCCCGCTCGTTAGCCTCCAGAATTCGCAGCGAATCTGCCGCGTACACAATGGCTGGAACAGGGTTTTCCAGGAAGACGCGCTCGTAAGCGGAGATGCGACCTTCCAGCCGCGCAATGCGGTCGCGCAGATCCTGCTCTCTTGTCGCTGCAATCTCGGCAAGTGACACGACAGATTTACTGTAGCAGCCATTTGCAGCATGTGAAAAGTAGGCCAGTACGGGCTAAGTTGAACAGGCCCTTTTCGGATTCCGCTTTCAGCCCGTGCGGCGACGCCGGCGCAGTGCCAACCCCACCCCGGCCAGCCCGATGCCGAACAAAGCCGTGGTTACAGGTTCGGGTACGTTCGAATCAGGCGTGACAGCAGGAATCAGCAACGAGGTATCTCCCTTGGTGAAGCTCATATCCAACGTATGGGCGGCATCGGCGACCGCGGGTAATTGTTGGGAACGGGAATCGACGAAGGCGTCCAACGTGGATTGTACGAAGATAGTGTCGCCCGGGTTCACAGTGAATGTCACGCTGCCGTTAAAGTGTACCGGCTTCTCTGTCCCGTCGCCATTGGCATGATCGAACGTAAACCCTAACACAGGCTGAACTTCCTGATTCGGATTAAATCCGCTGCCGAAAACGGTGAATCCGCCGGCGATTTCTGTCAGGATCCCGCCTGAAACCGCTCCGTTAACGTCGTATTCGAGCGTGTAGTCCGTCGAGGTGCTGCCTATGTACTCGTATTCCTCCGTAGCGCGGGCGACCGTAGTGGCCGAATGAAAGAACGTGGACGGCGGTACGATTGTGATGCCGCCGCTAGCCAAGACGGACAGATGCGGCAGAGAGTTGGGTCCGGCGAATATTGCTTTGGCGTCGTAGGCGACGTCGGCGGTTCCGAACTCGACAACGCCGAGCTTTTGTCCTAATCCGCCATCACTGAGATTCGAGAGCTCCGTAACCGGATTCGGACAAGTACTGCAGGTAATCTCGAACTGCCTTGCCCTTCCGCTCGCCTCCGCTCCCCAGAATACGGAGGCGGCCTGCAAAGGAATGACTCCTGCTATGGCTCCAACCAATCCGAGCAGCAATCTCACATAGCGCCACCTGAAATCTCTTATCGTTCCAATTCTTTTCCCGCTAATTCCGTAAATCATTTTCCATATCCTCCGATGAACTTGAACTGACATCCGTACATAGGTATTCCGGGGTGGAAAAAGCTCACGCGCCGCTCCAAATCCTGATAGGCTGGTTCAACTACTTTACGGGGTTCTGGGATGGAACGGGATGTCGTCTCCGGCCTGCTCGAAAGCGCTCGAGACGGAGATAAGACTGCTTTCGATTCGCTGATCACAATCGTGTATCAGGAACTGCGGCACATCGCCGCGTCACTCATGCGCGGTCAGCTCAATGGCGGCAGTCTGCAACCTACTGCGGTCGTGAATGAAGCGTGGATTCGGCTCAGCGCGGGCGGGAACGCCTGGGAGAACAAAGCGCACTTCTTTGGAGCGGCTGTCCGCGCGATGCGTCAGGTCCTTACGGAAGAGGCCCGCCGCCGGTCCTCTCAAAAGAGGGCGGGCCATGTGAAACGCGTCACTCTACACGACCTCGCGGGCGATGCCGGGGAGCTTACCGTCGACATGCTTGCGCTCGATGAGGCCTTGGCCGCTTTGGAAGGGGTGGATGAGCGCTTCACCCGCATGATCGAACTGCGTTACTTTGCAGGCTGCAGCCTGGAGGAAGTGGCGGAACTGACTGGCCGCTCTGTTGCAAGCGT
>JAICXK010000272.1 GCA_025980435.1 Bryobacteraceae bacterium | reverse complement strand
TTTGGCGTCGATTCAAGGCGATATCTGGGATTGGAGGGCATTGCCGTGCTCAGCCGTTACCCGATACGCGATGCGAGGATCATGCGTCTTCCCGAAATCTACGATTGGTACCACGGTGAGATTCAGCAGATTTCCGATCTGGAACGTATCAAGCGCTGGTCGGCCGACAAACTGTTCGACGAGCAGGTAAAGCGGCAGGTGCGCCGGGGCGGAAGGATTGCTCTGATCGTCGACCTGGATGTGCCGGATTCGCCGACGGGAATCGTGACCCTCATCTGCCCGCACCTGGAGGACTACTCTACTCCGAAAGGCCGGCGAAAGCAGATGGACTATATTTTGCCCCGCATCGGCGGGCTACGCAACCCGGTGATCGTTGCAGGCGACCTGAACACGATGGGTCACAATCAGGCTCCCACGTCCATTAAGAAAATCATTCTGGAGCATCTGACGGATTATCATTTCTGGGTACGGCAACTCATCTTGCATTTGAATCCGTTTGGTATCTACAACTATCTGCTGTACCCGCTTAACTACTTCAAGAACTATCATGACCCGACCGCCCTGAATCTCCGCTTCATACTAGCCAATCGCGAGAAGCCCCTCTTCAATGATGTGCGGGGGTTCCGTTTCGCGGACGGAACGCGGTTCGACTTCGCGGGCCAGGAAATCAGGAGCTTCCATCATAGGGGCCGAACCCTTTCCGATAGTAGCCAGAGAGCCTGGAAAGGGTTCTCGACGACGTTCGCCTTCAACCGCCCGCTGTTTCACCTGGTCGGGCATTATAAACTCGACTGGTTCTTTGTGAAACCCGCGGCTACCGATTGCGTTTTGTCGCCCTATTTCGGACAAGCTCTGCAAGAGGTGAATCAAGCTGTAGAAGGCCGGATCTCGGATCACTGCCCCATCACGGTCGATCTTCCATTGACAGCGCCTGCCATCGCATCAGCGAAAGTTCTCGACCAGCATGAGATCGCTGACGCCCTCCCGGTCCTGCGTGTACAGGATGGAGCGTGTAGCCGCCGACGGGCCCGATGATGCCGCGAGGACCGATTCCGGATCTCCGATGCCGGTTATCCGAGTGGTCTTGCCCGAAGAGAAGCTGAGGAATTGAATGGAATAGCGATTCTGAATCGGCGCGGGGATGAAATAGATACCATCCTGTGCGATCGCATAGTTGAATGCGAACACGGACTCGAGCACACGTGTCTCTTTACTCCCGCCGACCGGGACCTTTACCAGAGTGCTCGCGGTGGAATCTTTCTTGAGGCAATAAAGAGACTTCCCGTCGGGAGACTCGATCGCAAAGACTGCGCCATTTCGGGTCACTTGCACGGCTCGTCCGTCGCTCCCGTTCGCATATGCCGGCATCTTCCAGATCTGAGACTGACCCGTACGGTCCGAAGCGAAGTAGATCCATCTGCCATCTCGCGAGAAGCCGCAGGCATGATCGTTTGACGGTCCGGATGTGAGGTATTTCGGAGTTCCACCTTGGGCGTCGATGAGGAACATGTCATCGTGACCCTTCGGGTTCGAATTGAACAGGATTGTCTGCCCGTCGGGCGACCAGTGCGGGAACCAGGTAGCGGGTCCGAGGCACGATGTCAACTGCCTGGGGTGGGAGCCATCTCGATCACACACCCAAATTTCAAATCTTCCCGAGCGCGTCGACTTGAAAGCGATACGCTTCCCATCGGGCGAATATTGCGGGTCTTCATCGGTTTTCGTGGAAGAAATGAGACTCACCGGCCGGGTCGCGTTGTTCTGTGTGGGTACATCAACTCTCCAGATGCCCGCGCCTCCTCCTATCGTTCGGGAGAAGGCAAGTCGATTTCGACGAAGTGAAATCGCCGGATTATATACATCCTCGCCGGCGAAGGCCAGCAATTGCATGGGGCCGGGACGTCCTGCGGAAATGGGCATTCGCCAGAGGGTCTCGTTTTCTGCCGGACCCGAAGTGAACACAATATTATGGCCGTCCGGCGTCCATGCGGGGCTATTCGTCTGCAGGTTGTCGAACGTTAATTGGCGGGGCGCGCCTTTCGCCTTGTACTCGCGGGAAAGCTCCAGCAAATACAGATGCCTTACTTCGTCGCCTCTGGTAAAAGCCAGCCAGTGTCCATCCGGCGAAATGGCAGGCGCATCATCGTAACCCGCTTCCGGCGGCGGGTTGGTTAACCTCAGCTTCTCGCCCCTATCGACAGAAAGCAGAAACAGGCCGCTGGGCTCATTCATCGAGCTGCGGTGAATTGTGAGCAAAGAGCGTCCATCGGGCAGCCACGCTAGTGAGGGGCCATTGACCAGGCGGCGAAACGTTTCGACGGGACCTTCAGTAACCGAAATCCTGACTTCGCCCAGAACTTCTTCCGGACTGCCAGCAGGCGGTATCCGCAGCACCGCGGCTTGCCCGTTTTTACAACATCTCAGAAAGGCGATGTAATGTCCATCAGGAGACCATACGGGACTGAAATCGAAGCTCGAAGCGTTCGTCAGCCGTCGAGGGGGCCTGGGCGCGCCAATGGTCTTGAGATAGAGGCTGCTGGTGACGTTCGGGCATCCATCGCAGGGAGCCAGTTGCGCATTAAACCGGAAGTAGACTACCTGATTGCCGTCCGGCGAGAAGCTTGGGTGTCCTGCCTTATTCACATCGCTGGTGAGCGGAACCGGACGAAGCGGAGTTTCGGCTCTGTCCGACTTGGAGCGCACGAACCATACTGCGATTGCGGCGAACGCGGCAATCGCCAGCACACCAGCGCCTCTCCTGAGCAGGGCTCCTTTCGGTTGTGCGAGTCGTGCTGCCGTGGCCGGGATGTCACCGGGCAGCTGGAAGTTGATTTCCCGCTTTAACCGCTTAAGATCGCTGCGCATTTCAGATGCGTGCTGATAGCGCACAACCCGATCCTTCTCCAAGGCCCTGTTGATAATGCGGTCGAGCTCGGGCGGCAGATCCGGGCGCAACTGTGCCGGCGAAACCGGCGCTTCGCTCAATATCGCAGGGAATACGTCTGCCGGCGTGTTTCCTGAAAACGGACGCCGCCCGGTTGCCATCTCGTACATCACGATGCCGAACGAGAACAGATCGGTGCGCGCGTCCAGTTCCTGGCGGCGCACCTGTTCGGGCGACATATAAGCCGCCGTGCCTAGCGCGACGCTGGAACTCGTCGCGCAAGCGCCGGCCAGAGATGCTGTTTCTCCTTCTGAACGTGCGGCCGCGGAGCGAGGCGCCCGGCCCTCCGTGGACAATTGCGCGAGTCCGAAGTCTGTAACCTTGGCTTGCCCTCTATTTGTGACGAAGATGTTGGACGGTTTGATATCGCGATGAATGATTCCCTTCGCGTGGGCCGCGTCCAAGGCATCCGCGAATTCAATACTCAAATCGATTAGCTCATCCAGCTTAAGCGGCTTTGACGCAATGCGCTCCGCGAGCGTCTGTCCTTCCAGGTATTCCATTGCAAGGAACGGCAGGCCCTCCGCTTCGCCGATATCGTGAAGCGTACAGATGTTCGGATGATTCAGCGCCGATACCGCACGGGCCTCTTGCTTGAGGCGCTGCAACGCTTGCGGATCATCCGCGAGCTCATCAGGGAGGAACTTGAGCGCGACTGACCGTCCAAGACGTGTGTCTTCGGCGTGATAGACCAGACCCATTGCGCCGTGGCCCAGCTTTCTCAAAATGCGGTAATGGGAAATCGTTTGCTCTGCGGCTTCGCAAACTGGGGGCTCATGCGTTGCAGGGGTTGCAGGATGCGCCGAGTCCGCCCACTCAACGGAAACGAGGAAGCGGTAGCCGCGCCGCGCCAGTGTTTCGATGAACTTGGGTTTTTCGGCAGAGTCCTCTAGTGCCTGGCGTAACCGCTTAATGGCGGCATTGATACTGCGATCGAACTCGACAATGGTTCCGTTCGGCCAGAGTTTCTGATGTAGCTCTTCACGCGTGACAACGTCGCCGGCGTTTTCGACCAGCGCGGCCAAGACCTTAATGGATTGATCGGGTACCCGGAGCTTGATTCCGTTACGGCGCAACTCGCCGGCGCGCAGGTCAAGCTGGAACGGTCCAAAGCGGGCAAATCGGAGTCTGTGAACCGCACCCATAAAAACTCCTGGTGCAGAAGTCTACCACAAATTGCGCGCTTTTGGCTGTGTTTTCAAATAGCTGACCTGTCACACAAAAGTCACCGAAATATCGCCTCCGGCTGTATCGGAGAGCTGGCTCGCCTCGCTTATGGTCGCCTCACGGCAACTCAGCGAGGAGGAGCGGATGGGCGAGTTCAGGGCGGTTCCGGTTTTGCTGCTGGTTGGTTTTCATCCGGCAGCGGACGCCTGCGGCATACCGGAAGCGATACCTGAGCCTCAAATCACCGTCAACCTGTACAACGGCATTAATCTCTCATCCGGCGATCTCCAGCGTGCCGAACGAGAGGCGGAAAGGATCTTTCTTTACGCCGGCATTCAAGTCGGGTGGATACCGGGCATGCTGGCTGCCGGTCTCGACCGCAACAAGCCGATGGTGCAGTCGAACGCCGTCGTTCTCCAGTTGCGGATCTGGACGCGCCGTATGGCAGGAAAAAGAGCAACCGGTTCCGAAACGTTGGGTTTCTGCCTCTCACTGGACAATGGCGATGCTGTTGTTCTGGCCGATGCGATTCAGAAGCGCGCCGTGTTTGGGGCCACAAACTTCACTGATCTTCTAGGGCTGGCCATGGCGCACGAGGTAGGCCACCTTCTGCTGCGGTCGATGTCGCACTCGGTGGCGGGGATTATGCAAGCCCGGTGGACGGAAAAATGCCTTCGCGAAGACGAGCGTGGATTTTTGCGATTTACACCTGGCGAAGCGGCGTTAATGCGGAATGAGATCAGACACCGGATGGGATTGAAACGGCAGGTGGCGTCTCTCCCCTAGTGAGGCGTCATTCGCCGTGTTTACCTGGTCCCGAGTGCGTTATACACTTCGCGCACAAATGCGTCAGGCTGCACGCGCCCATGCCCCCATCGCACATCGAAGTCCTGTGTCGGGTGCGCGGCTATGATCTGGCTCTCGCTTTGACCTGCGTTGAGCATGCGTTTCACGCGGTCGCGAACGGTCACGATCATATCCCGAAAAGCTGTCACATCCTTACCGTTCATCACCTTTCCTCTGACGGGTACGACGTGGAGGTCTTCGCCGGTCCACTCGCTGAGCGCTTTGACGAAACCATCTAGCTGACCGCCTTGCGCGGGGTCGATTTCCGGGTATCCGTCGCCCGGAAACACTTCACCCAGATAGACCAGGTTCGCGACGTGAAAATGCACAATCGCGTCTGCGTCGCTGTACCCCGGCGGTTGATGGACAACGTGGATGGCTTCGCCGTTCACGTCAAACGTCAACACGTCCGAAAACGCTATGGGCGGCCGGTCGACTCCCAGCGCGACCAGGCGGGGCGGCAATGGTTTCGGAGCGCCCATGACATGTCCGCCTAAACGTCCGAGCGCTTTCTCCT
Organism: Bryobacteraceae bacterium; assembly: GCA_025980435.1. Taxonomy (GTDB): domain Bacteria; phylum Acidobacteriota; class Terriglobia; order Bryobacterales; family Bryobacteraceae; genus Bog-105. The sequence goes on along the minus strand of JAICXK010000272.1, from coordinate 1,434 downwards.
GCATCGCGACGAAAGCGCCGCGCCTGCCCCATCCGGCGTCGCCTTGGGAATGACTTGTGTCTTCCGGTGCGATCACCACGTAACGAACGGATGATTTTGTGCGGCCGGCAAGGATGCTGTCTATCTGTGGCGTGCTGGCGACGGACGGCGTTCCGACGAGCAAAGCTCCATCGGATCCGACAGAGGCAACGGCATTGCCCGAACTGGTTGCGAAAACCAGTACATGCGGCGTGACCTCAGTGATTTTTATGGAATTGGCGGCAGCGAGCGAGTTGCCAACGAACCCAAGTGTCAACGCGATCAGAATCAGGCTCTGAAATCCATCGACCCCGCCGGTCACCGCAACTGTCCCTCTACCTCTCTTAGCCAATCGGGCCGCTTTAGAACGTCCCGGGGCTTGCTTCCATCAGGAGGGCCGATAATGCCATCGCGTTGCATCATGTCGAGAATGCGCGCCGCCCGCCCGTAGCCGAGCCGCAAGCGCCGCTGCAAGGTGGAAGTCGAAGCCTTGCCCATTTCGACCACGACACGCACCGCGTCTTCATACATGGGGTCCTGCTCCCCATCGAAGGCCTCGGCCTCATCGCCATCTTCTTCGGAAGGCGGCGTGAGAAGGAAGCTCTCGTCGTATTCGGGAGTTGCCTGCTCTTTCCAGAAGTCCACTACGCGATTCGTTTCCGCTTCGGTAACGAAGGCGCCATGTACGCGTGTGAGGCGCGATGAGCCGGGCGGAAGAAAGAGCATGTCGCCCTTTCCTAACAGATGCTCGGCGCCCATGCTGTCGAGAACCGTCCGCGAATCGACGCGTGTCGCCACCCGGAAGCTGATGCGCGACGGGAAATTCGCTTTGATCAAACCGGTAATAACGTCAACGCTCGGGCGCTGCGTTGCCAGGACCAGGTGCATACCAACTGCGCGCGCCATTTGCGCCAGGCGCGTGATGCACTCTTCTACATTGGCCCGCTCCAGCATCATGAGATCGGCCAATTCGTCAATCAAGATGAGCACGTAGGGGAGGGGCTTGAGGTTTTCATCCTCTTCCGGCTCATCGAACAGGCTCCGCGGTTCCTGGCGCAACTGCCCCATCTTGCGGTTGTACTGATCGATATTCCGCACGCCCTGTGCAGCCAGCAGTTTGAGCCGGCGCTCCATCTCGAGCACCGCGTTGCGAAGCGCATTGGTCGCTTTCTTCGGTTCGGTGATTACGGGGGTCAGCAGGTGCGGGATTCCCTCATAGATGCCGAGTTCCACACGCTTCGGGTCTACCATGATCATCCGCACTTCGTCCGGAGTCGCCTTGTAGAGGAACGACATGATCATGGCATTCAGCATCACGCTCTTGCCGGACCCGGTAGAGCCCGCGATCAAAAGATGCGGCATCGTTTCGAGCGAAGCTACCTTGATCCGCCCGTTGATGTCCTTACCGAGCGCGAT
>JAICXK010000056.1 GCA_025980435.1 Bryobacteraceae bacterium | reverse complement strand
GGGTGGATCAATGGCTGAAAAGAAACGGGCGCGGGGCCCATCATTCGGACGAATAGGATTCATTGTTGCTCTTTTCATTGCGCTTTCAAACGGCAGCTTCTATCTGAACGCGCAAACGACCAATGGCCAGATCAGCGGGCTGATAACGGACAACTCCGGCGCCGCGGTCCCCGGTGCCAAGGTGGTTGCGCTGAATACGGCGACCGGAGTTCCCTACACGACCACCAGCAATGACTCTGGAGTCTTCGTGCTCTTGCAATTGATTCCAGGTCCGTACACATTGACCACCAGCAAGACGGGTTTCGCCGATGCTACGAGATCCGGCGTTACGGTGCGTACAGGCGACCGCCTCGCTTTGAACTTTACGATCAGTCCAGGCGCGACCAGGCAGGAGATCACCGTCACCAGCACAGCGCCGATCATCTCGACCGCACAGGCGACCTCCTCGACCGTCCTCGATAACAAGATGATCACCGAACTCCCGCAACTCAACCGCAACACGCTGGACCTGACCGCCGTTACGCCTGCCGTGCAGGGTAAAGGCCCATTGAGCAACGATATCGGCAGCCTCGGTAATGCCGGATACCTCATCGCGAACAATGGCAACTCGTACTCAGTTTCCGGGGGTCAGGTGAACGGCACCAGTATCTCGGTCGACGGCAATCAATTGCAGGATGCCGAATTCAATGCGGTCAATCGCGCGATTCCCACTCCGGATAGCGTGGGTGAGTTCCGCGTCGAGAGCGGCGTGCTGCCCGCCGACCGCGGCCGCTATTCCGGGGGCATCATCAGTATCCAGACGCAAAGCGGCACGAACGATTTCCACGGCCGCCTGTTCGAGTACTACCGCAATCAGAATCTGAACAGTAACGATTGGCTCAATAACGCTCAGGACGTTCAGAAACAAGCATTCCATCAAAACAACTACGGACTCTCAGTCGGCGGCCCAGTTCTGATTCCCAAGCTGTACAACGGCAGAAACCGCACCTTCTTCTTTTTCGGGTGGGAAGGCGAGCGCTTCTCCAATTCGCAGTCGATCAAAAGCTCCGTTCCGACGCTGCTGAACCGGCAGGGCGATTTTTCTCAGACCGTCATCAACTACCAGAACGGCGCGCCGGTCTACGCGCAGATTTTTGATCCATTCAATGGTTACACGGATGCTTCAGGCGATTGGGTCCGGCCTCAGTTTCCGGGCAGCAAGATTCCGGCATCCAGCCAAAGCCGCCTGTTTTCGAATTACCTGAATCTCTGGCCGCTGCCAAACCATGCTCCGGACGCAAACAGCGATCACGCCAACAATTACTGGTCGACGATCACAACCCACCGCCCGACGGATCGCTTCTTTTATCGCATGGACGAAAACCTGTCGAACAATCATCGCTTCAATCTCAGCCTCAGCCGCTCGCGCATGACCAACGACATACCAGCGCCCTTCCTGCACGCGGGGGGTTCGATCACGACAGATCACGATCTCGCCGGCAGCTTGCTCTACAACTGGGTCGTTTCGCCGACCTCGATTTTTGACGTGCATCTGGGCTTCGGTGTAGCGAAGTTGTATAGCAACGGCGTCTCAGGTTGGGGTGCGGCGCCAGATCCGAATATCGATATGACGAAATGGCCCTTCGATCCGCTCATCATCAATAACCCGGAGCGGAGCGTCAGTGATATCGTGCCCGGTCTGGCGATTCCGGGCTATGCCGGCGTCGGAGGTTCCGAGTTCGATTCATTCCTCAACCAGACCACGAACGGGTCTGTCAATTTCACCAAAGTTCTGAACCGCCATACTCTCAAAGCAGGTTTCGAGCTCTACTTCGCCCGCTTCGATGAAATCGGTGGCGACCATACGGGCGTGGCTTGGGTTAATCCCGGTGGCGGATCGAATCAGTTCTGGAACAATCCCGATGGCCTCACTGGCAGCCCGCTCGCCGAGTTGATGATGGGTTCTTCCAATTTCTTTCAATGGGGCAACTGGAACATCGCCCCTTACGGCTGGAATCAGGCCGCGTACGTCATGGATGACTGGAAGGTGAACGAGAAGCTCACGATTCAAATGGGCTTGCGCTGGGATCACGATAATCCGCGCCGCTCACGTTTTCCCAAAGGCAGCCTGATGTACGATATGGCGGCGAAAAACGTGCTGGCGCCGAATGCCGGTTGGAACTGGAATCAAGTCGTTGCCGCGGTGCCGGGGCTTGCCAATCTGCCTCAGCCGGCATGGCTGTCGCAAGGCGCGACGGGCCGAGTTGTTCTGCTAGACACGCCCGAATATCCGCAAAAAGACCTTTATTCCACCGATTGGGCCAATTTCCAGCCACGCCTCGGAATCTCATACGCGCTGAATCCCAAAACCGTATTGCATGCAAGCGGCGGCATCATCTATCAAGGCCTTAACGGGCTTTCTACCGACTGGTTCAGCTTTTACTACAACAGCAACACGTTTAATCAGATTTCAACTCTGGATGGGCAACACTGGATCAGCGAATTTGGGCGTGACCGCGGACTCGGCACCTTCCCTCTCCAGTCGAACGGCACACATCTCGGCTACTATCCGCCGATCCAAACCAATGCTGAGTACGGCTATCAAACCTTTGGCGCGGCCGCCAATCTCGATCAGGCTGGAACCACTATGTCGCACTTCAACAGTCCCGAAGAATATATGTGGGACTTCAGCGTGCAGAGGCAGATCGGGCGCGATTGGGTGGCGACTGTCGATTACACAGGCATACGAGGAATTCACTTGCTGATGCCGGTCTGGAACTGGAGCTTGAACAACGTTCCGCTATCGTACTACTCGCTCGGCACCGATCTGAACGCGCAAGTCCCAAATCCGTTCTACGGCCAATCGCAAACATTCGCAAACCAGTCGACCGTACCGCTGTCGCAGTTACTCGGACTATCGCCGCAGTACACCCAAGTTTCACCGGGACAGACAACATGGGGCAAATCGCTTTCCAATTTCCTTAACTTTCAGATTCAGACACGCAACTATCACGGCCTGACATTGCTCGCTTCGTACGCGATTCGCAAAACGCTGACCAACACAGCGGGCAAGGACATTCAGCATGCCGGACCTGCCGGACGCGGCCTGCTTCAGGATCCGCACAACCTTATGGAGGCTTACGGCGTCGCGCTGTATGAGATGCCGCAAACGCTGTTGTTGAACTATTCCTACGATCTGCCGTTCGGGCGCGGGCGTCAGTTCCTCAGCGGCGGCCAGGGCTGGAAACAGCATTTAATTAACCTGACCATCGGCGGATGGGCATTCGCAGGCGTGAGCACCTGGAATCCCAAAGGCATCCCGGTGCTGGTGCCCGACGTCGCGGGCGGGGTCACTGCTCCCGGAGCGGCGCTGCGCTGGTCCGTCGCGCAAGGCGTCAATTACAAAGCAGCCGCCAATTACGACAAGGCTCTGTTTGTGAACGGAGCCTTCACGAATCCGAACCCGAAGGGCATCTTCAATTCGGCTGCTTTTGTACGCACCCCTGACTACAGCCTGGGCAATACACCGTTTGTATTTCCGAACGTCCGCTATCCAGGAGCCTTCTATACGGACGCTACGCTGATGAAAAAGTTCTTCTTCGGCGAGAATACCGCACGTTATGTCGAGATCCGCGCCGAGGCGTTAAACGCGTTCAACCATCCGTACTTCGACCCGACACATAATCCAATCGACAACGATCCGGATTCGCCGACCTTCGGCGGAATCAACGGCAAGAGCGGCAGCCGCACCATGCAGCTTGGATTACGATTGTTCTTCTGATTGCAACGCATCTGCTCATTCATGATGATTGGTCAGTTTCTGGTCTGGGCGTTTGGATTTCTATTATTTGCCGCAACCATCGACGCCGCGCCCCAAACGAACGTGCGTGTGGAAAGCGAGAACACAATCGTCCGATTGGAAGCAGGGCTCGCCGCGCCGCGGCTCATTGAGTTGCAAATGCCGGGCCAGCCCGCCTGGACGAATCGCGCTTCCGAAGCGCTGATTGATCATGTTCTTATCGATGCCCAGAAAGTGCCGGTTCAATGGCAGTTTAACTCCAGCGCATCGCAAATCGAACCAAAACGAGCCGCGTTTGTGTACGAATCCAGATCGCCGCATCTGCGCCTCACCTGGGAATGGCAGGCGCGCGCCGGTTTCGGACCGCTCGAGCACCAAATCCGCATTCAAAATCTGGATGCAAAAGAGGTCTGGCTGCCGTTCCAGGACAGTTTCGGCTTCGACGCCCAGGCGCCTTCCGGCACGCCGCTCGAGCATTGGTATGTCGAAAAAGGCGCCGGTATCCCCTCGCCTGCCGGCACGCACCGACAGCCGATTCGCGATGGCTACACATGGCTCGGAACCTCCAGCACATACTCGCATCCTGCGAAAGGCGAGCCCAGGGAGATTATTCCCTGGATGCTCATCGAGCGCACGGACGAAAATCGGAGCGGCTGGTATGCCGGGATCGAGTTCAGCGGGCGCACGCGGCTTACGCTTGAACGTAAAGGGGATGCGGTACGCGTTGCGGCCGGGTTGAACCCCGATCCGGGTCCGTTTCGCACTCGCCTGGCGCCAGGCGAGGCCTTCGAAACTCCTGTCGTATTTGTGGGTGCGTTCGATGGAGGCATAGATGGAGCAGGCAACGTGCTGCGCCGTTGGGTGCGGCAAGTCCTGAACAGTCGGCGCACGTGGCAAAACCCGAACTACCCGCTACTGGTCAACAACAGTTGGGGCAGCGGAATGGCTATTGATGACAGCTTGGCGCGGCGCATGATCCGCGAGTCGGCCGAGCTTGGCCTCGAGATGTTTCACATCGACGCTGGCTGGTTCCGAGGCGTTGGTGATTGGTATCCCGATCCCAAGAAATTCCCGAAGGGGCTTGCTGCGGTAGCAGACGAGGCGCATCACGCAGGCTTGAAATTCGGGCTTTGGGTAGATTGGACACAGGCGGGTCTCGATACCGCGCCCGGAGCCTTGAATGCCCGCGATTCGAAAGTTCGCAATTGGATGGTCAGCGATGTGCCCTGGGATTGGAAGACCGAGCCGTTCAAAGGTCAAACTATCGATCTCGGCGTGCCGGAAGCGCACGCCTGGGCGCAACGCGAAGTCGAGCGAATCGTGAGCGACTATCACCTCGACATGCTCGAGCACGACGGCTATCTGGTCGCGCAGGGCTGTGACCGCGATGACCATCCACACGCTCCCCCTGATCCCACACGCATGTGTGTGTACAAAGAGGGCGGCTCATTCTGGGTCGACAGCGCAAACTCGACCGACGTCAGCTATCATGCCGTGCGCGCCTATTACGACATTTACTCGAAGCTGCGGGAGAAGCATCCGGACATTCTGCTCGAAGCGTGCAACGATGGCGGCCGCATGGTCGACTTCGGGACCGCGGCGCACACCGACTACTTCTCAATTACTGACACCTACGATCCACTCTCTAATCGCCGCGCCTTTTATGACACAAGCCATGTCTTGCCGCCGGCTATGCTGGAAAGCTATGTCGAGAAATGGCCCACGCCGCGCATCCAGAATTTCTTGTATATGCTGCGCAGCGGCATGATGGGATGGCTCACTATCATGCTCGACACTAACTCCTGGTCGCCCGAACAGCATGTGGCGGCAAAGCGTGAATTCCAGCTATATAAAAACAAGCTGCGCCCGCTTATTCGAGATGCGGACTTGTATCACATCTCGCCGCGGCCCGATGGCGTGCACTGGGACGGCATCGAGTACTTCGACCCGCGGCGTCGTTCCGGAGTCGTGTACGCTTTCCATGGTTCGAACAGCGATGAGCCGCAGCATGCCTTTCTGCTGAAAGCCCTGGATGCTGCCGCGAACTATCGCGTGCGGTTCCAGGATCGCACTTCGCCCGATCAGACCGCTACGGGCCGCCAACTGCTCGCTTCCGGCGTGCGCGTCCATTTGCCGCTCCCGAATAGTTCGGAGTTGATATTTATCGACGAAGTCCGGAGCAAATGAAGGCCGAAAAACTGCGCGGACGTGTTGCCCTGGTCACCGGCGGTGCACGCGGAATCGGGCGTGCTATCAGTGAGGGCCTTGTCCGCAAGGATGTCCGCGTCTGCCTCCTCGATTGCGACCAGCAGGCTGGAGAAGCGACCGCCCGTGAACTCAGCACCGATCATGTAGGTTCGACCGTCCAGTTCATACGCTGCGATCTTGCGGCGGGCGATGGCTTCGAAACGGTTCGCGAGTTCGTCGCAAGGGCGCATGGCCATCTCGACCTGCTGTTTAACAATGCCGGGCTCGAAATCGAAAAGCCCTTCGAGCTAACGACTCTTTCGGAATGGGACCGGATCATGGCCGTCAATCTGCGCGGCCCGTTTCTACTGACTCAAGCGCTGCTGCCGCTCTTTCCCGCCGACGGCGGCGCAATTGTGAACATCAGCTCCATCCACGCCTCCCGAGCCTTTCCAGGCTCGGTAGCTTACGCCTGTTCTAAAGCGGGTCTACTCGCATTGACTCGCAATCTCGCGCTGGAACTTGCGGACCGGCGCATTCGCGTGAACGCCATATGCCCCGGCTACATTGATACGCGCATGTGGGACGAATACCTGAGCCATTTGACGAATCCCGACGAAGTGGCCGAACGCACAAGGGCGCTGCATCCGCTAGGACGTCGCGGCGTCGCCGAAGACATTGCCGCGGCCGCCGTTTACCTCGCCTCCGATGCTGCATCGTTCATTACCGGAACCGATCTTATCGTTGACGGCGGGCTAACCATCCGCGCGCATTCGTGATTGCTGCCGCCGCACGTTTTTTTATGATAGCTTTGAAACGTTTTTCTCTGTACTGCCCATGTAGGAGGCCACGCGCATGAGAGAACTGCAAACAGCGCTGAGTCGCGCCCTCAAGCAGGAATTCCAGCAGGACCTGGAACTGTTTAAGCATCTGCTGCTGCTGGTAAACAACTCCGGCCCTGTACGAAATATCGAGCTCATGTGGCACGAGGAACTCGATCCCACCAAGCAAAGGTTCAAGGATCGCGTCGGAACCGAAGACGCTCTGATCCAACTGCAGCCGCCAGGAACCGGGAAGAACCGCAACTCGCCCAGCACCTTGTTCTGCGATTTAGTTCACGGCTTTGGCTCTCATGAAGAAGAGACCTGCGCGCAATCGGACGAGCCCGCCAAAGAACGCTGCCGCGCCACGGCTTGCGCACAGGTATACGCCTGCCATGTCGGCCTCACGGATATCGCGGTTCCTGTCATCTGTGACGGTCAATACCTCGGAACGCTTTTTTCCGGTCAGGTACTCACGCGTCCTCCCACGCCAAAAGGTTTTGAACTCGTTCGCAAGACTCTCGCCGGACAGCGCCACATCGATTTCGCCGCGCTTGAGCGCGCCTACTATCGTGTACCGGTGATCGCGCCCGCGCAGTTGGCGGAAGTGGTCCGGGTGCTTGAACTCTTCGCGCGTTATATCGCAAACTCCTGGAAGCGCCTCCAGATGACGAGTGAACTGCAGCGCAGCAGAGATCGCCAGTTGGCGCTCGACCGCAAAGAACTCGCCGCCATGCTGCTTTCTGGAGATGTGGAGGATTCCACTGAGCTGAATTCGCTGATCGAGCGCGCCGGACTCGCGCGACTGCCGGACCGCGTGCTCGTGGTGCAAATGCGTCAAGCCGATGCGCCGGTTTCCCGCACGGAAATCGCCCAACGGATGACATTAAGCCGCCTGTCGCATGTCCTTGAAGACTTCTGCCAAAGCTGTCCGAACACGCTGGTCATGATCGTGCGCCCCGGCGAGATCTGCATCTTCACCAGCCATGAGGCGCGCAATCCAAGCCATGAACGAATCTCGGTTCAGGAAATGGCTCGAAATATTCTAGAGTGCGCGCTTTCGCAGGCAGTTCCGTCTGTGCGCATCGGTATCAGCCAGCGGCACGCGCAGCCTTCGGAGCTCGTACGCGCCTATCACGAAGCATGCGCAGCGCTCGATTCCTCAAATTCGCAGATCTGCTTTTTCGAACATCCTGCCGCCATGAGCAGCCGTCCGATCGAGCTTCTGAATGCATTGCTGAACGCGATACGCGAGACGAAACCGATCGGGCCGGCCATTCGGGAGTTCCTCGCATCCGCCATGCCTGCCGAGCCCTCGACGGGACACCTGCAGCAATGCCGGGCGCTGCTCACCTGGGCGATAGAACACGTCACTCTTGAAGTCGTCAGTCTGGGCCTTGAACCGGAGCGGATTTCGGAAGCGAAACAGCGAGCTGCGAGCGGAGTTCTGCATGCTCCCACTCCCTTTGTCGCCGCCGAAGCGTTTCGCCGCTTCGCGGAAATCTCGAAACAGCACGTTGCCGATCTCTTCAGCCAACGCGAGCAAAAGATTGTCAGCCATGTGCACCGCATCATCGACGAACGCGGACCTGCGCACGTTACCATCCAGGACCTCGCCGCGGCTCTCCAGCTTTCGGCCGGTCATTTAAGCCGGGTCATCCGCCGCAACACTGGCATGACGCTGGAAGAGCTGCTTATCCGTCGCCGTGTCGAACTCGCCAAACGAATGCTGCTCGATCCGCGGCTCAATGTTGCGCAGGTAGCAGAGCGCTGCGGCTTCTGCAACCCGGCATATTTCGCGTCGGTTTTCAAGAAGTATGTGAGCCGGACTCCGCGCGAGTTCGCCCGCGCGCCTCATCTCGCTCCAGATCCTACCGAATTTGAAGGCCCCGCCGCTCCGCCCGCAGTGGCCTCCTGAAATTCGAGCCGCCGAATGAGACGTTTTGTTTATTAAACGGTCGTTGACATTCGCCCGGCTTGGATATGCTGCTGGAATCATGTCGGCCGCTCCCGGTACGCAAGTTGCGTCGCGTCGTTTCCCTGCGTGGTTCTGGCTATCCCTGCTGACGATCGTGCTTTGGGGCGCGTGGGGGCTTCAATCGAAGCTGGTCGTTGACCGCATCTCGCCGTGGATGAACCAAGTCCTCTTCCCGCTTGGACTGCTTCCGGTCATGCTGGCGATGTTCGTCTCCAAGGGCTTCGCCGGCGGGCATAACAAGCGTGCGGGAAGCCGCTGGGCATTCCTGACAGGCGTGCTAGGGGGCCTCGGCAATGTCGCTTTTTATCTCGCTCTGCTCAAAAGCCAAGTGTCGATCGTAGTCCCCTTGACGGGATTGTTTCCGTTGGTCACGGTGGCTGCGGCGCGACTGTTTCTCAAGGAACGAATCAACCGCGTCCAGATAACGGGCCTGTTGATCGCAGCCGTCGCGATCTACCTTTTGAGCCTCTGAAATGCAGAACTGGATCGTGCTGAGCAGCGTGGCTCTTGTCCTCTGGGGGTTGACGGGCGTCACCCAAAAGCTTTCGACAAATAACATCTCGTTCCAGCGGTCGTTTGTCTGGTTTGGTGTCGCCTTCTTTGCAATTTCCGTAGTTCTTGCATTTGCCCGGCCGCTCCAATGGGACGTCGCACCTGGTGTCGTAATGCTCGCCACACTCGGAGGCCTTCTCAACGGCCTCGGTGCGCTAACGAGTTTTGCGGCATTGGAGGCAGGCGGCAAGGCCTCCGTTGTCATCCCGCTGATTTCTCTCTATCCGCTCGTGACGGTTGCCGGCGCTTGTCTCTTCCTTGGCGAGGGACTCACCATTCGGCAAATCGCCGGCATCCTTTGCGCGCTCGTTGCCGTGGCGCTGCTGTCGCAGGAGTCGCCGCCCCAAGCACTTTCCTCACCGCATAAAAAGGACCTATGAAGATTACGCAAGTCGAAACCATTTACCTGCGACAGTCGCAAGTCAAAACGCAATGCGACAGCGGCCAGGATATTCTCATTGTTCGGATCTCGACGGACGCCGGTATTACAGGTATCGGCGAAGTGGATTCCTCTCCGATGGCCGCCAAAGGCGCAATCGAAGGCCCGTTCTCACATACGACGACGGCCGGCCTGCGGGAGCTGATTCTGGGCGAAGATCCCCTCGAAACCGAGTGTTTGTGGCACAAGATGTACCGGCAAAATATCTATTCGGGCCGCCGTGGGATTGCCATTCATGCCATGAGCGGCATCGATATGGCGCTATGGGACATCAAGGGCAAGGCCCTGGGCCAGCCGATCTGGAAGCTGCTCGGCGGGGGTTTCCACAAGAGCGGAATCCGCGCCTATGCGAGTTCACTGTTCGGCGCAACACCAAGTGAGACGAACGCACGGGCTCGCCGTTTTCGCGATCAGGGATTTACCGCGGTCAAATTCGGCTGGGATCCGATGGGACGGGATGAGACCACCGACATTGCACTCGTTCGCGAAGCGCGTCAGGGTGTCGGCGGAAACGCGGATCTGATGATCGATGCGGGACTCGTCTGGGATGCGAAGACGGCCCTCCAGCGCGCGCGTGCGTTCGCCGATTACCGCATCTTCTGGCTTGAGGAGCCGCTTGCGCCCGATAACTACGAAGGTTACCGCCGGCTTTGCGAATCAACTGACACGCGGATTGCCGCCGGCGAGGAGGAGAGCGAGCGCTGCTCTTTTCTTGAGCTGATGGACAAAGGCAAAATCGATATCGTGCAGATCGATCTCGCGCGCTGCGGCGGCTTTACCGAAGCGATGAAGATCGCAAGCCTCGCCCAGGATCGCGGCCTTCCTGTCGTGAATCACGGATTCACGTCTTATATCAACGTCGCCGCCGCGCTTCACTTCCTGAATGCGATCCCGAATTCGTTCATTACCGAATTCGTCTCCGAAGAAAGCACGACCTTACGGGACGTGATCACGCGCCAAAGGATCGCAGCATCCGAAGGCGTCGTTCCCATCCCCATGGAACCGGGTCTGGGCATTGATCTCAATGAAGAAGCACTCGAGAAATACGCGGTGCGCCTATGAGTACCGATTCCTTCCTGGTATTGAAAGATCAGGTCGCAATCGTCACAGGAGCCGCGGCCGGCATAGGCGCCGCGATTGCGCGCCGGTTAGCGCGCGCACAGGCTGGCGTCGTGATCGCCGATCTCGACGCCTCCGCAGCCGCAGAGACCGCAGATTCTATCCGCTCCGAGACAAACAGCGAGGCATTTCCACTCGCTATGGACGTGACCAATCCTGCGTCGGTCGAGCAGGCCGTTCAAACTGTCTTGCAGCGCTTCGGCCGGGTGCATATTCTCGTGAACAACGCCGGCATCGCAGGTCGCGCCGCGCCGCTGTGGGAGCAGAGTCTCGAAGAATGGCGGCAGGTAGTCGAAATCAACTTGTTCGGTATCGTTCATTGCTGTCGCGCGGTCATCAATGCTATGCGCCGTGAGCGCTACGGCCGCATCGTGAATATCGCTTCAATCGCCGGTAAGGAAGGGAACCCGAACATGACCGCTTACTCCGCGAGCAAAGCCGCCGTAATCGGATTCACCAAATCGCTGGCCAAAGAAGTGGCAACGGAAGGCATCTGTGTCAACGCCGTTTCGCCCGCTGTTGTCCGCACACGCCTACTCGAGCAGTTAACGCCGCTTCACGTGGAGTATATGACAGAGAGAATTCCCATGCGCCGCACGGGTTCGCCGGAAGAGATCGCGGCGGTCGTTCACTTCCTTGCCAGCAAAGACTGCTCCTTCGTCACCGGCCAGTGCTATGACGCTAGCGGGGGCCGAGCAACGTATTGAAATAACGAGTAAGCACTAACCTTCAGCGAACTTGGAGGTTACGGAGGGTATTAAGAGATTGGTGAGCCGGGCGGGACTCGAACCCGCGACCACCGCATTAAAAGTGCGATGCTCTACCAACTGAGCTACCGGCCCGCTGCTCGACTTCGAATTTCAGGATAACATCGGTTCCCGCATCGCCTTCGGCACAAGGACTTTTACGAGTTAACGGAGCCCGAAACGTTCCACGCCGGTTGTCGTTCTCCTTTAACGGATGAATTCGGTGACTCAAGAAGCTCCGCGAACCGGCAAAGCCGGGTCATGGTTGGCCCTTGCCGGGCTTTGCGCCGTGTTCGTACTGGGAGCAAAAGAACTCGTCAGAAAGCGGTTGAGACCTGCGCTGAACCTGCGAAAAAAAGTGGTACTGATCGCCGGCGGGTCACGCGGCCTCGGGTTCGCCATCGCGAAAGAACTGGGGACGCAGGGGGCGCGTCTTGCCCTTTGCGCCCGCGACTTGGATGAATTGCAGGAAGCTTGCGGCCGCTTAGCGGAGGCCGGAATTGAAGCGGTTCCGTTTGCCGCGGATCTCAGCCAGCAAGTGAGCATCCGGCCGTTGGTCGATGAAGTGCTCTCCCGGTTTGGCCGAATCGATGTACTGGTTAACGATGCCGGCGCTATCACAGTCGGGCCTCTGCCCTCATTCACCCACGCTGATTTCGCGCAGGCGATGGACCTCATGTTTTGGGGACCGGTGAACCTTACGTTTGCCGTTTTGCCCCACATGAAACAAGCGGGCGAAGGGCATATCGTGAATATCACGTCGGTGGGCGGCCGCGTCAGTATTCCCCACCTGCTGCCGTACAGTTGTGCCAAGTTCGCGTTTGTCGGATTTTCGACCGGCCTTGGCACGGAAGCGGCCGGCGATGGAATTCAAGTCCTCACGGTAGTTCCGGGCCTGATGCGAACCGGCTCATACCTGAATGCAGAGTTCAAGGGCGCTTCGCAAGACGAGTTTGCGTGGTTCGGACTCCTCGGGAACCTGCCCGGCTTCTCCGTTGCCGCCGAATATGCGGCACAACGCATCCGCGAGGCGCTTCAAGACGGCGACAGAGTCTGCACGATTTCCCTGCCAGCGAAGATCCTGATTGCGTGCGAAGCGCTCGCGCCGGAAAGCACCCGAACGGTTTTGGAGTTGGTGAACCGCTATCTGCTTCCGGAATCGAGCAGAAAGCACGCCCAGCGCGGCAAGGCTCTGAACCCGGCACTGAGTGCAGTATTTCAAGGGCTCACGGCGCTTGGCCGAAAGGCTGCGCAAGACCTGAATGAATAGGGACGCTTCCGCTCCCGATTGATGCCGCGAATCGTCGTCCTTTCCCCTCATCGTGACGATGCAGCCTTTTCCCTGTATTTATCGCTTCGCAACTGGAGCCAGACGGGCATCCACCTTACCGTTCTTAATTTCTTCACAGTGAGTAACTATGCGCCCCGAGTGTCTGGCGGCGAAACGGAAACCGTTTCGCTCATCCGCAAGGCGGAGGATCGCTATGTGCTATCGCGCATTCACCGCGGTGTTGATGTCCGGGATTGCAATCTACTCGATGCGCCTCTCCGGCTGGGAATTGGCTTCGACGCTGTTTGCCGCCCGGAAACGCGCGCCTTACCGCGGGCGGCAGAACCGGACATTGCGGCATTCATTCGCAGTGAACTGTCCAGTGCACTAGCGATAGCGCCGCTTGGTCTGGGCGGGCATGTGGATCATCTCAGCGTTCATTCCGCCGCGATCGCGAGTATCTTGCCCCTGCGCCTTGCGTTTTATGAGGATCTTCCGTATGCAACCTGGACGCCTGCCGCTATGCTTCGGCAGAAGATCGACGAGACGGAAGAAAAGGCTGGCGTGAAATTAGTGCCAGCAATCATCCCGCAACCGGACCGGTTGCGAAGGAAGCAACAGGCGATCAAGGAATATCGGTCACAAATCTCATCCGCGGAAGCCGCAGCAATCGCGAGATTTTCCTTCCGGTATGGAGGTGGCGAGCGCATTTGGATACCAAAGCGCAGCCGGGCCTGGAAGAACCTTACAGCGAACTAAGCTTTCCAGAGCGCCTCGGCAAAAGGCCACTCGTGATCGGCCCACGCTTTGAGCGGCGTAAAGCCGCTCGCCCGCGCATAGTCCTCGAGCTCGCAAAGAGTGAATTTGTGCGACGATTCCGTCCAGATGGTCTCGCCAGGCTGGAACGCAAAGCTCGCTTCGAGAGCCCCGACGTAAGCGGTCTGCTCGCGGCCCGAGAGAAGATGCATCTCGATGCGACGCTCCGTGCTATTCCAGCGAACTTCATGAGCAAAAGCGCGGAGGTCAAAGTCCGCATCCAACTCCCGGTTAATACGAGCCAGCATGTTCAGATTAAAGGCTGCGGTTACTCCCGTGGGATCGTCGTAGGCGGCAAGCATCGTGTCCGTGTTTTTCATCAGATCGGCGCCGAGCAGGAAGAAATCTCCCGGCCTCAAGTAAGAACGGACGCGCCGCAGGAAATCCTGGATGCAACTCCGATCCAGATTGCCGATCGAGCTTCCGAGGAAAAGCAACAGGAGAGAACTATTCCTGACACGGTTGTGGACAATTTCCGCCAGCCCATCCAGCCAATCCGCGCAAACCGGTTCTATTTCCGCGGCGTCAAACAGTTCTCTCTCGCAGCATGCGAGAGCGCCCGCCGACACATCAATCGGGGAATATCGCAATCGCGATGCCGATTTCGATACAGCCTGAAGTATGTTGCGCGTCTTCTTTCCGGTGCCGCTGCCGAGTTCGGCAACCAGTGAAACCCCGGTACAGAAGCTGGCGATCTCGCCAGCATGCAAACGCAGCAGCCGTTCGTCCGCCCGCGTCAGGCCATATTCAGGAAGAAGCGTAATAGCCTCGAACAGAACGCTCCCCAGGTCATCATAGAAATAGCGTGCTGACAAGTATTTTTGCCGCGGGTCGGAAAACCCAGCGGCGACATCGCGTGCAAAACTCGATAGCTGAAGCTGGGTGGCCGCGCTCAATTCGTTATTCCTCCACGCAGCGGAACGCCGCGTAGGTGTACGGATAATCGGCGCGGAACCAGTTGCGGAAGGAGCGCCGCAACAAGCGCGCCGCCGTGCGCGGCGATCCGCCCTTCATCACGAAATGTTCGCCATCGAAGAAGTTCGCCGAATATCCCGGATACGTTTTCCGCGGCTCAAAACCGGGCAAAGGGCCGAATACTGTTCGGGTCCACTCCCAGCCATTGCCGACGAGTTGACTGACACCGAACGCGCTATCGCCGGAGGGCGTTGCGTGAACCGGTTCCGGGTCCCAGCGTTTGAAATCGAAATTTCCGTGATGCGGAGTTGGTTCAGCACTGCCCCAAGGATACGGCTGATGCCCGTCTTCTGAACCATAGGCCGCACGATCGAACTGCTCTTCCGACATCAGAGATTTCCCTGCCCACATCGCATACGACTCAGCTTCTTTCTGCGTCACATATGCGGGCCAATCGAGCGGCAGGGGTATTTCTTCGAACATTCCTCGATAAAACAGTGATCCCCCTCGCCTCGCCCAGAAGTGAGGTATCGGCGCGCCGTCCTCAACGAAGCGAAGATATTCTCCGTTTGTGACCTTGTGCCGTTGAAGTTGAAACGCAGGCACTGTGCGGCGCACCTGCTCGTATTCGTTATCCCATCCAAAATCGCCGCCCCGCTTTCTCCCCAACACCGCCTCACCTGCCGGAATTTCGCGCCATTCTTCTGAAAAACCGCTTCCTTGCGACCGCGTCTCGGTCCCGCGCCCGGCCGCATTCTTCATTTCGTAGGGGAAATTGTGGAACATATAGGCGAGCGTCTCGAGATGCATTTGGCGATGCTCCAGCGCCATATAGACGACGTCCTCAGGCGCTTGCCCGAGGCTCGCATCTACGCGGGCACGGCAGCGTGCGACATAGCCCTGAACCTGCCGCAGCGTAGGCCAGTCGGCGGGTGTGTCGGCCGGCAGATGACTGGAATCGGGATCGATGCCAGCCTGAAACAATGCGTCCAATTCGGGATCGGGAGACTTCAGGCCGAGCCCTTCACGGCAGATCTGGATCGAGTCGAAACCGTCCAGATGCCCAAGGTAGAAGATGACCCGGTGCCGCTCGGCAATTGGCCTCTCGTAAATTGCCTCTGGCTTTAGGGCGGCAAAAAGACGCTCTCCCTCTTGCCTCGCCGCGCCAAGCTCTGAGATCAGATCTTTGGGCGCGTCCGCGGTGGAACAGTTACGGTGCATCTCGCTCTTGGATGCGGAAGAGCCCCACAAGATAGCAGAATTTCTTACCTATGAAGAAGAACAAGTACCAGGTGTTTGTTCAAGAACGGATCGGGCTACCGCCAGGGCCTCTTCGCGGGTATGTATTTCTCCTTCCAGCTGAGCTGTTGCAACCGCTTCAAGCGCCAGTCCGAAACCAGGACCCGGCTTGAAACCGGCGTCAATCAGGTCGCGGCCGCCAATCAGCGGCGCGGGACGCAGTTCTTCGGAATCCATTTCGGACAATTTGCCCTGAACGTACTCGTATGAATCGGTGTATCCGTTGCTTGCCAGGCAATCGAGACGATGCAGCTCAAGGTGCTCATCGAAATGCGGGAGGCACAGGAATCGTTTCAACGTGCTGAGGCGCATCTGTCGCACATCCTTGAAACGCATGTGATTGGCCACCAGGGAGGTCACGCGGTCCACATCTTCGTTTGAAAACTTCATGCCGGATAGGATCTTCTTTGCCATTTGCGCTCCCACCTCCGCGTGGCCATCGAAGCGGATACGATCGGCGATGCGAAACGTAGGCGGCTTGCCGACATCGTGGAGCAGAACACCGAGCGCAAGGGTAGGGGAGGGACGCTGCAGATTCTGCAACATGATCAGGACGTGCGTCCAGACGTCTCCTTCGGGATGGTATTCGGGCGGCTGTGCCACACCCTGGAATGCCTTTACCTGAGGCAGAACATGCGTTAAGAGCCCGGCGGCGTCGAGCAGTTCAAAACCGCGGCGAGCGTCTCCTTCTGTGAGGATGCGCACGATCTCGTCACGGATTCGCTCCGCTGAGATCCTGCAGATGAAACGCGCTTCCTGCTGGATGGCGGCGAACGTGGCAGAGTCGATAGAGAAATTCAAGCGAGCGGCGAAGCGCACGGCGCGCAGCATGCGCAGATGATCTTCGCTAAAGCGCAGCGTGGGGTTGCCGATCGCCCGGACGATTTTCGCGTCCAAATCCGCGCGTCCATTTACAAAATCCAGGATGGCGCCGGTGAGCGGATCCTCCATGAGGCCGTTGATGGTGAAGTCGCGCCGCTGCGCGTCCAGAGCCGGGTCAGTTACAAAACGGACTTCATCCGGCCGGCGTCCGTCGGAATAGGCGCCCTCGCTTCGAAATGTAGCTACTTCGACATGGACATCGCTCTCCTGGCGGACGAGGATCACACCGAAATGAGCGCCGACGAGTTCGGCTCGAGGGAAATACCGGGTAAGCTGCTCCGGGCGCGCATCGGTACTGACGTCGTAGTCTTTCGGAAGAATTCCGAGCAAGCGATCGCGAACGCAGCCGCCAACGAGGTAAGCCTGATGGCCGGAGCGGCGGAGGCGGCGGATGACATCCAGGGCGAGGGATTCGCGGGTCCGGCTTAGATTCAAATCCATCGGCAGATTGAGCAGTGCCGGCGCAGGTTATTTCGGATTGGGAGCCGGTGGCCGCGAAACTCAGGCAGGTTCCGGCTTCGTCTTACTTTCGTTCGCGGCGCCCACGGACAGGGCGGCTGTACCGTTGCCTTCCTGGGAGGCGGATGCGGCCGCCGCTTGTGCCTCAGCCTCCGCTCTTTTTAATTCCTTCTTTGAAGGCGGAGGCTGCTCATGGCGGTAGTCGTGATCGTGATAGCAGGTCCGGCAGCGGACCTTCGCCGCTTCCCCATTCACCAGAGAAACAATGGAATGGTTGGTAATGCGGCGGCATTTTATGCAGTGATCGTCAATAACGTCGCCTAATCGCATTTCACCCATAAATCAGCACTGACAAGCGGAGTATAGCAAGTTGGGCGGTCCGCCGCGACCCTCGGTAAATACCGGGGTTCGGGCAAGCAGGAAGGCGTCTGCTTCGGCTCAGTACAAGATAGAAGAAGGAGCACATAATGAACCGCTATTCCAAATTCGTCCTCGCGGCAGCTTTCACGGGCTGCTGCTCACTGCTTGCGCAGAGCGGGGCCTCGATCGTGAACGAGCCCAAGCAGGCCTACGATCACATAAAGAACAACATTCTCAGGGCCGCCGAAGAGATGCCGGAAGGGGATTACAGCTTTCAGCCGACACCCGCGATTCGGACTTTCGGGAAACTAGTGGCGCATATCGCGGATGCGCAGGCGCATTTCTGCTCCGCCGTGGATAACACCCACATGCAGGTACACGCATCTTCCAGGACGGCAAAAGCCGATCTGATCGCCGCGCTGAAGGAATCCTCGGATGAATGCGACAAGGCCTACAGTTCGCTTACCGAGGCCAACGCCAATCAGATGGTCGGCACCGGCAGAATGCAGCGCACCCGGTTGGGAATGCTGTACCTGAATGTGGCGCACGATAACGAAGAGTACGGATACATGGCTGTGTACCTGAGACTGAAGAACCTGGTACCGCCATCAAGCCAGGTTCACGCGATGCCCGTAAAGGAGTAGCCTACCGGGGCGGCAAACTCGATTCGACCGGATAACCTTTCTCTTCCCAATCGGTGTGAAAGTTTACCGGCAGGTCGAGGACGTAGACGTTCGTGTAGCCCAGTTGGCTCAAGGTGCGGTAGGCCGGGCGGATGTTCGGGCACTGCGCCATGGGGCAACAGCCGCAGTAGACCACGATTTGCGTATTCTTCGGCAGCTTGGCGACGGCTTCTTTGAGCTGGCTAATTCCTTCCGGCTTGCCGGCAGGCCCGGTAAGCCGGGCACCCGAAATGTGCTTGGAACGGTATAACACCGGGAAGCCGGCGGCGATTATCACCGGCCTTTCGCCTTTCCGCAGCATTCCGGAAAGGGCGGCGGGCTGGAGCAATTTGTCCTCGGGCCACGGGTCGTTCGTCTGTTCGGCCTGCGAAGCCGCGCCGGCTACAGACCAGAGGACGGGGAGAAAGTACCTGCGATTCATCATCCTTTACTCTGTTGTTAGGTTTCGCACTTTGATTGTATGCGGGTGAAGGGAGAAGAGACCAAATTTACGGCGTTGTTTGAGAGCCGCGGCCGCTATCGGTACCTGGATGCTCTCATCCTCCTGTTCGTGACTGTGCTTCTGGTCTCTAATATCGTAGCCGCGAAGTTCTTCGCGATCGGGCCGCTGCGGGTGAGCACCGCGCAGATGCTTTTTCCGCTTACCTACATATTTGGCGACATCTTCACGGAGGTGTACGGCTATGCCGCCTCGCGGCGAGCGATCTGGTATGGATTCTTCGCTTCGTTCCTTCTGGTAGTTCTTACTTATGTCGCGGTGATTGTCCCGCCGGCGCCGGAGTATGCGGATCAGACCGCGTTTGCGACTATATTCAAGCCCGTGGGACGCATTGTTGCGGCCAGTCTGCTGGCGTACTGGTGCGGCGAATTTGCCAATTCGTTCACCCTGGCAAAGTTGAAGCTGCTGACCAAGGGCAAATACCTGTGGACGCGTACGATCGGCTCGACGGTGATTGGACAGGCGGTAGACACGACTGTGGTAATGTTCGCGGCGTTCTACGGAACCCGTTCGACGACGGTGATCGTGCAACTTATCATTTCCGGGTACGTGATCAAGGTCGTTTACGAAACCCTGATGACGCCTGTGACGTATGCCGTGGTCAATTTTCTGAAGCGGCGGGAAGGCGTCGATTTCTTTGACTATGAGACGAATTTCAGCCCCTTCGCGACGGGTCATGGGCGTTTGTAGATGGTTCCGTTTTTCATGACGAAGGAAACTTTCTGGAGAACGGAGATATCCTGCAGCGGATTGCCGGGAACGGCAACGATATCGGCAAAATAGCCAGTCTTCAATTCGCCGATCTGTCCGCTCCAGCCGAGCAACTTCGCACCGTTCAGCAGATCCGCCTGCAACACAGCGAGGGGCTTCATGCCGTATTGCACCATGAGCACAAATTCCCGGGCCTGCGTTCCATGCGGGAAGGGGCCCACATCAGTGCCGAGAGCCACGGGAACGCCAGCAGCCAATTGCTTATGGAACTCCTGGACGTGCAGAGCAATCATCTTGCGAAGGCGCTCGCTTTCGGCAGGCGACGTCGCATGCGCGGCAAAATATTCGAGGATGGTGAACGTGGGCACCGCGAAGATGCGCTTCTCACGCATCAGCCGCATGGTCTGATCGCTCAACTGCTCGGCATGGTCGATGGATGCAACCCCGGCCTGGGCCGCATATAAAGTCCCCGGCTCGCCAGTGGCATGCACGGCGACCTCCTTACTTAGACGCGCGGCTTCGTGAACCGCGGCGCTCAACTGGGCTTCGGTGTATTGGTATGGTGTCGAGAGTTTTCCGCCGCGGATGGAATCCTTTCCGGTCTCGTAGATCTTGGTGAAGTCTGCGCCTTCCTTGTACTGCTCGCGCATAACCTGGATGATCTGGTCCACGCTGTTCGCGTAAGTCGCATTCGGGAGAACGTGCTGAGCCGGGTTGAAGTGAATAGCATCTTCATGACCGCCGAGAATGCTAATCGCATTGCCGCTCACACGGAGGCGCGGCCCGGGAATCGCTCCGCCATCAATGGCGTTGCGAACGGCGGTGTCGGCCGAACCGGCGCCTTCGGTTCCCATATCTCGCTCGGCCGTGAAGCCGGCCAACAGGTCATCGCGCGCCGCGAGCACGGCAGTGATGGTGCGCTGCGGCACCGACTCATCGACGGTCTGCAGATCTTCGGCACCAGGGTGAAGAAACAGATGCACGTGGGCGTCAATCAGGCCCGGCAGAAGCGTGGCATCGCCCAGATCGATGGTTTCCGCGCCCGGAGGATGATTCACACTCTGCCCTGCCCCGGCGATCCGTTCACCTTCGACCAGCACTTCGCCTGGAGTGAGGAGATGACCGCTCTGCACGTCCAACAGGCGCGCCGCATGAAGAACGATCGGCCGCTGGTTTGGAGGCTGCGCATACAGGCACGCGGTGAGCGCGAGCGCAGCAAGAAGTTTCATGGACGCGATCCCGCGGGAACAGCCTCAATGAGTTTCCGGACTCCAGGCACAATCTGAATCAGAAGGTCGCCGACGCGGGTATCGACATACTTATTCACGTTTGCAAGCGTTCGTTGTTTCCAATCCGGGTCCGGCGCGTTTCCGGAGTCAAGAAAGCCGAGCGCCTGTTGACCCGCGTCGCACAAAACCGTAATGGCATCCGCAACAGGCAGATTTTCGTTCAGCAGCGAGTTATTTTGCAGGGCCGGCTCCACCAGTCTTGTGTTTACGGACCAATGGGCGAGCTGATGCAGAAGGGTTTCACTGTTGCGCCGACCTTTTGGAGCAGACAGATACCGATCCACTTCATCCCGAAATTGGCGCGCGGCATCGCTCTCCGGCGGAATTGAATCGACCAGCCGATTCAAAGCAGTCGAGGTTGTGTACTTCTCGGCATGGCGCGAATATCCCTTCACGGGTTCCAGCACCGAGGCAAAAACGTCCAGCGGCTGGTAAGGCATGGCCCCAGCCAAACGCTGGCGCATCAACTCCAGATTGGAGCGCTGGGTTAG
>JAICXK010000416.1 GCA_025980435.1 Bryobacteraceae bacterium | reverse complement strand
TCCGATGCCGGCAAAGCCAAATCGTCCTTAAATGCAGTCAAAAACGGACTTACCGGCGCTACCGTCCTCCTGCCTGGTGACGATGTCGCCGCTTACGAACGCCTGATCGCCAGTTCCTTCGCCGAATGGAATCCTGAAACCGATCGCGAGCGTGCCCTCGTACAATCCATCGCCGATACCCAATGGCGTCTGCTCCGCATCCCGTCGCTCGAATCGGGAATCTACGCGCTCGGCCGCCTGCAATATGCCGAAAAATTCGCCGATCAGCCCGAAACCGTCCGCGCGACGCTTATCGACGCCTTCATCTTTCAGACCTCCCGCCGCGACCTCACGAATCTCAGCATCCAGGAATCCCGCCTGCGCCGCCATCGCGAAAAAGATCTCGCCGAACTGGAAAAGCTAACGCAGGAACGCCTCGCCAAACGAGAAGCCCGGCTCACCGCCGCCGCGCACATGTACGAACGCTTCCAGGAAAACGAACAACCCTTTGATCCGGCCGAATTTGGCTTCGAATTTTCATTTGAGGAAATCGAAGAGCGCGTCGGCCTCTTCGAAGGCCACGCGATTGGCTGCAAATATCCCGAACAGTTTGCAAAAATACACGCCGCCGAGCTGAAAGAGGACCGCGAAGCCGCATAACCAAACTTTGTGGGGCAGGACCCCTGTCCTGCGGCCGACGTCCCGTCGGCCTCTTCGGGATCTACTCAAAAATGTCCGGAGTAAAGCTGCGGCGTGCTGGTGATCGTGACCTGAAGCTGATAGCGGAAGTTGACGACCGCTCCCCGCCCTGCGGGCGGCCCGGTAAGCTGATGAAAACACAGCAAGCTATTTCCGAGCCGTGACCAACGGGAGCGGAAAGCGAAGCCGTGGCGAGCAGTTGGGCAAGGTCTCTGAGGAGACCGCCGCCCCGCGCATCAAAACCGCAGCCGCAGCGCCGACAGGTCGAGGGCGGGAGGCACTTTGATCGCAGTGGCGCGCAGACCGAGGTAGCGCCCGAAAGCGAGATACCCGAGGAGCGTGGCAGCGGTTTCAATCGAGAGAAATAGACCGGCGATGAGAAGACCGGCGCCAATCGTGGGCGGCGCACCCTGCTGCGCCTGTCCCAGGAGCAGACAGCAACCGGCCCCGATTCCAAGCGCCACGGCGAAGCGCCAGGGATGTGTTCGCGGGTTGAGCCAGGGAATGGGACGCCAGAGCGTATCGGGATGAACGTGCTGAATGTATTCGGCCAGCCTGCGAGGGAGCAGTTTGCGGAAGCGGCGGCTGGCGATGCGCACCAGTGTCCAGAGGTCTTCCAGGCCATCGGCAATAGTAAGGTTCGAGGACGCCGGGACGCGAGCGACAGGCCGAAATGCCGCAGCGAGTACCACCGCACATAACAGCACCAGCGCCAATAGCACGATGACTCCGGCGAGAAGGAGATGGGCCCAGAGCGTCGGCGGAACCGGATGCAGAACCATGGCGGCCATATCGCTCAACAATGTGATGAGCACGGCGGAAAGGCCAACGATGTTGCCGCGCAGGATGAGCGGGGCGCTCGTGATGCGGGCCGGATCATCCCTGAGCCGCAAGGCGCGCGCATAGGTCAGGACCGCCACAAAGAATGCGATCTGGATGGCAAGGGAGCCGGCAGCGTCATAGGGGTCATCACCGAAAGGATTGACGGCGCGGAACGGACCCATTTTGCCGGCTTGGAAGAATAGACAGAATAGCGACGCGACGAGAAGTGTCAGAGCTGAAGCGTTGTGAATATCGCGGATGAGCTTGGA
>JAICXK010000044.1 GCA_025980435.1 Bryobacteraceae bacterium | reverse complement strand
GCATCACCGGAAAGATGACTTGCAGCGACCCGAACAATTGCGCGGTCGCGGTCACGTTCTCTCCGCATGTTCCGGGATTACGTCAAGGCAGCATTCTCGTGAAGGACAGCCTGTCCAATGCCCTAGTGGCAGTCACGCCTTTAGTGGGCACAGGTGTAGCTCCCCAGACGAGTATTATGCCCGGCGCTATCTCCACAATCGCGGGAGCCGGCAATGGGCTGAAGGCCCCCGTTTCCGTTGCCGTCGACCCGCTAGGAAACCTCATACTTGGCGATGCTTCGGCAAACATGGTTTTCAAATATACGATGGCAACGGGCCAGCTATCGATCGTCGCGGGAAAGGGTACACCTGGTTACGGCGGCGATGGGCAGCGCGCGACGGCGGCTACACTGAACGGCCCTGCTGGAGTCGCGTTGGACAATGCCGGAAATGTGTATATCGCGGACACGGGCAATAACGTCATCCGCATGGTGGATGCGAATACGCAGGTGATAACAACGGTTGCAGGCGGCGGGAGCAACTACGGGAAAGATGGGCTCGGAGATGGAGGGCTGGCAACCGGGGCGTCGCTTACTAGTCCGACGGCTGTCGCGGTGGACCGAACGGGCAACGTATACATCTCCGATACGGGCAACAACCTGGTTCGAAAAATTGATACGGCTGGGATAATCAGCATCGTTGCCGGTTCGGGCCCCGCAGTGGTGTCCACGCCCGGGATCGACGGGCTCGGCGACGCAGGCAGCGCCACGACGGCAATATTGGCGAAGCCGGCCGGACTAGCCGTGGACATTGCGGGCACACACCTCTATATCGCCGATGCAAATGACAACCTGATTCGAGTCGTTGATTTGACGAAGAATCAGATCGGCGTTTCCGCTGGTATGGCAGGCGGACCGGCAGGCTTTCAAGGAGATGGCGCACGAGCTACTTCGGCAAGCCTGAATGCTCCGAAGGCAGTAGCTCTTGATCCCGCCGGCAACCTGTATATCGCCGATTCAAAGAATCATGTGGTCCGGAGAGTGGACGTAATCTCCGGGATCATTACGGCTGTTACCGGCACTCAGAACGGCGTCGCGTCTGCTCCAAGCGGTTTAGCGCTCGATTCCGCTGGTGCTTTGTTCATCGCTGACCTCGGGAACGCGATCATCCAGCGCGTAACAATGGGTGGGCAATCGTATCATCTGCCCGACACGGTTATAGGACACCTTAGTTCCACTCAGACGGTTACTGTTGTAAACACCGGAAACGCAGACCTTGCGATAGCCAATATTAACTTCCCGGCGAATGTCGTTCAAAAGGTGTCTGGAAACGGAAACGACTGTTCGGGCGCCGCGACCTTACACCCGGGGGCAAATTGTCAGATCTTGTTTGCGTTTGCACCTACAACGGCCGGAAATATATCTGCGAGTCTCGTTGTGCATGATAATTCCATCAACAATCCCAATTCATCGCAGGTAGTGAGCATATTTGGCTCCGGCCTTTTAGCTTCTTCCGGAGGAATAATCAGTACGGCCGGCGCCGCGACCATGACTACCGCCCCTTCCGATAGTTCAGCAGGACCTCTAAGCGCGACAAGTGTCAATTTTGGCAATCAGCCGCAGTGGACTTCGGGCACGCCGCAAACGGTTACCTTCTCAAATCCCAGCTCAGTTCCGGACGTGATCCGTTCGATTCGCGTAACCGGCACAAACGCGAGCGATTTCAACCAGGTGAATACGTGCGGCTCAACTGTACCCGTTGGGTCCACCTGCACGATATCGCTCACGTTCACACCCTCCACTGGCAGTACGGAAAGCGCTTCTCTGGTAATCGACTCGACGGATTCGGGTGGGCCTTACACGGTCGCGTTGAATGGCGTCGGTGTGAGCGGGGGAGCGTGGCCGTTCGGCGCTCTGCGCACTGTCACGGTTCTGCATACTCAAGTGCCGAATTCAGACCAGACGAACTTTCCTGTGCTGGTCAGTGGCGTATTCCCCTGGCTCGCATCCACGACAAACGGCGGCAGCGTTCGAAACAACGCTGGATATGACATCGTGTTCACAGCCGATTCGAGCGGAATCCAGAAACTGACTTGGGAAGTGGAGAAGTACGATCCTGTTTCCGGTCAACTCGTCGCCTGGGTTCAGCTTCCAACTGTCTCCCATACATCGGACACGGCCTTTTACATTTGGTACGGGAACCCAGCTATCACGGCAGACCAGTCGAACACTCTGAGCACGTGGGACAGCAATTTCAGCGGCGTGTGGCACTTGGGTGACGGCACGGTATTTTCAGGGGCCGAATCCAGTTCAAACGCGAATGCCGCTCTGAACAGCGGGGCGGCGGCAATCGCCGGAAAAGTTTATGGGGGCGGCGGTTTCGATGGCAAGAGCGCCTATCTCCAGGTAGCGGATGCGTCTGGTCTCGACCTGGACCGAACCGATAGCTTTACCTTTGAATTCTGGATGAATTCCAACCAGACAACGAACGGCGTAATGCTGGAAAAGTTGGATGCCACCGAGACCGGCTACCAGGTTGCCTTAGTTGGCGGGAATCTGGATTACTATCTGGCGCACGATGCCGCGAATTCCAACAATCTCTCGGTTCATTCGAGCTTTCCTGTGAACGATGGTAAATGGCATCACGTCGTGCTGACCTACAACGGAACATCCAGCACGAATGGGGTGGCGATGTACATAGACGGATCGCGCAATTCGTTCGTGGTGAACAGAAACAACCTTACCGGAAGCATCGCGAACAGCGATCCCCTTGATTTTGGACGCCGCCGGTTCAGCAATGGAATCTACTTCAACGGGCTGCTGGACGAGGTCCGGATATCGAAGGGGATCGTCCGCACCGCGGACTGGGTCAAAACGGAGTACAACAACCAGAACAGCCCTGATGCGTTTGTGACACTCGGAGCCGAAACGCTTCCGGCACAGGCATCCCTGAATCCTGCAACGATGGATTTTGGGAGCCAGGCTATTGCAACGCGATCCCCGTCTCAGAATGTGGCCTTGTCGAATCCTGGCACAGTGCCGCTCATAGTCAACAGCATTTCCTTTACGGGGAGCAACGCGGCCGATTTTGCCCAGACGAACAACTGCGGGCCTGTTCTACTGCCAGGCGCTGGTTGCACGATTTCCGTCAGCTTCACGCCGTCGCTTGCGGGAAGCGAGATGGCGAGCCTCAGCATTGCGAGCTCGGCATCTGCTGTACCGCAGACGGCCGCTCTCTCGGGGAGGGGTTGCGTTCCAACCCCAGCCGGGTTGCTGAGCGCCACGGCAGTTGACTTCGGGAATCAGGCACAATGGACCTCCACAACCAAGACCCTCACCTTCTCGAATCCCGGCACTGCGCCGAACCCGATCGCGTCAATCGGCCTGACAGGCCCCAATGCGAGCGATTTTAAGCAATCCAACACGTGCGGCGCTTCGGTTCCGGTTCAGGGTAGTTGCACAATCACAGTCACGTTCACGCCTTCCACCAATGGAGCTGAGAGCGCGTCGATGATAATTAACTCCGCCGATTCCGCTTCCCCCTATGCAATCACCTTGGGCGGAGGCGGTCTGGGTGGTGGATGGCGGTTCGGTTTTCAACGAACGCTCAGCGTTATTCACACGCAAGTATCAAATTCCGATCAGACAAATTTCCCTGTGCTGGTTAGCGGAACGTTTCCATGGCTGGCGTCTGTTTCGAATGGGGGCGGAGTCCAGAGCGCTGCAGGTTACGATATCGTCTTTACCGCGGATGCCGCCGGCAATCAGAAGCTGAACTGGGAGGTGGAGAAGTACGATCCGGTTACCGGACAGTTTATTGCCTGGGTTCAGCTTCCGACTGTGTCGTACACTGCCGATACGCCGTTCTTTATCTCGTACGGGAACGGCAATATAACGTCCGACCAATCGAACAAGCAAGGGGCATGGGATGCTTTCTTCAGTGGGGTGTGGCACCTCGCGGGCCCACAGTCTGCCGGCGATTCCAGTTCGTATGCCGAGACCGGAACGAATAACGGGAGCGCGGTGCTAGCTGGAAAGATTGGCGATGGAGCCGGCTTCAATGGGATCAAGTCGTATATCGAGGTTGGAGACGCATCGGCCCTCGACCTCGACAGGACGGATAGCTTCACTTTCGAGTTTTGGATGAATTCCAACCAAAAGACAAACGGCGTCATGCTGGAAAAGCTCAGTGTGACCCAGAGCGGGTATCAGGTTGCCCTGGTCAACTCTTACCTCGACTACTATCTTTGCCACGATTACGCAAGCCGCAACAACCTCTCCGTTCATTCGAATGTTCCTGTGAACGATGGGAAATGGCACCACGTCGTCGTTACCTACAACGGAACCTCTACTACGAATGGCATGACCATGTACCTGGACGGATCCCGCAATGCGTTCGTCGTCAATCGAAGCAACCTGAGCGCGGGCTTTGGGAACGCAAACTCTTTGGATTTCGGGAGGCGCCGTTTCAGCAACGACATTTATTACAACGGCTTACTGGATGAGATCCGAATTTCGAAAGGGATCGTGCGCTCCGCGGATTGGGTGAAAACGGAGTACAACAACCAGAACAGCCCTGCCGGCTTCATCAGTATCGGAGCGGAAGTAACACCTCCCCAGGCAGTGTTGAGCGCCGCGAGTTTGAGCTTTGGCAGCCAAGTCGTTGCAACCACTTCGCCTTCACAGGCGGTCACACTCTCGAATCCGGGAGGTATGCCTCTTGCCCTCGGCGGCATCACAATCACGGGTCCGACCGCAGCCGATTTTGTTCAAAGCAATGATTGCGGTCCCATTCTCGCTCCCGGCGCAAGCTGTACAATTACCGTCAACTTCACCCCGTCGAGCGCAGTCGCGGAGACTCCGGCAATTTCCATCGTGGATTCCGCCAACGGCTCGCCTCACGTGGTCTCGTTGAGCGGTACCGGGCAGAACCCCATCACGCCTGGTCTGAAGGCGAGCAGCGGTTCAATGGTAGTCAACACCTCGGCGACTTACGCGCAGATTAGCGGGACGGTAACTCTAACCTCAAATCGGCCGGTCAACTGGTCGCTTGTTTCAGGCAGTTCCGGAACGTTAAACGTTTTGAACAGCACCCACGCGCTTTATACAGCGCCGGCCTCAATTCAGAATCAGAACGTGCTGGCCGGATGTCCGGTGTTGCCGAATGACTCCGTTTTCAATACCCGGATCGATAATCTCCCGGTCCATCCGAGCAGTGGCAACTGGACCAGCGCAGCCAACACCGGTACAAACGGGGTCGGCTTTGATGTCTCCTGGGGAACCAGTGTTGCAGATAATACGACCCCTTTGACGAATGAATCGTTCTATTACACTGCCGGATACAACGGACCCTGGTTGCTGCCTTCGCTTCCGAACCTGAAACGCGAGAATGGCAGTTATGTCACCGACCAGAATGGCTCGGATCACCACATATTGGCGGTTAACAAGGACACTTGTCAATTTTGGGAGGTGTATAACAACTACCTCACGCCGCGCCAGGCGAACGGGAAGACCTACACGGCCACCAGCGGCTACTCCTACAATGGGCTCAGCTATAGCCTTCCCAACGGCGGATCTACTGATGCCGCCGGACTGCCGCTGGGTCCTCTCACGCTTCATTTGGACGAAGTGGAAGCCGGGGCGATTCATCACGCGGTCCGTTTCACGCTGTCGGGCGGTTACATTTTTGGCGACGCCAAAACGGCGTTCTGGCCCGCCACAGAGCCCCATTTTGCCACCTGCTGCACGAACAGTCCACCGTACGGCGCGCGCTTTCGCTTGAAAGCTGGCTTCGATATTTCGAAGTTCAGTCCCAAAGCGCAGGCGATTCTGACCGCTCTAAAGCAGTACGGCATGATTCTGGCCGATGCCGGCACAGGCCCGACGATTACCGTGGATATGGATCTGAGCCGTGATCCATCGGCGCTCGGGGCGCTAGGTCAGATCAGCCAGGCGCACATCACGCTTGCTAATTTCGAAGCGGTGGACGAATCGAGTTTGAAGCTGAGTGCCCGCTCCAGCCAGGTAAATCCAAACAACGGATACGTTCAGCCCGCGGCCTTCGCGGTCGTGAACGCGACGGACCAGAGTAATTCCAGCAACCAGATCAATTACCCGGTTGTTCTGCAGGGCGTTAACATCGCTTTGCCCGAGCCCATTCTATACATCGTGGCAGGAAATTACAGTTATCAATTGAAGTGGTGGGTCAATGGCTCCGCGAATCAGAATGTGACGTGGTCTCTGGTCTCCGGTCCCGGTTCTGTTACTCCGGGCGGCGTATATACTCCCCCGCCATCGGTAACAAATCCCGTCTCGGCGACACTACAGGCTGTCAGCTCAGCCGATCCGAACGCGACCGTTTTGGAACCCATTTACATCGTGCCAACCGGCGACGACGGCGCCATTCGAATCAACTCAGGAGGCGGCAAAGCCACTGATCGCTACGGTAAGGTCTGGGCGTCAGATCAAGGCTTCGAGGCAGGCGATTATGTCAGATTGGGTGGAGATTACCCGGGATGGCCCGCGCAGTCGAACCCCGAGATCGGGATTTATCAGAGCACCGGGTACACCTACGGGTCAGACATTGAATACCGGTTTGTAGTGCCGAACGGCAATTACAAGGTCCGCTTTATGCTGGGGCAGCCTTACAATGGGGCGCCTTCGTCGGGCTGCACCTTCGGCGCTAAACTTCACGCTCCGTTTATGATCGACGTACAGGGGCAAACCGCCGCGCACAACTACGATTTCGGCAAATCGATCAACTACGCCTGTGCAACACCAGTGGACATTTACGTTCCGGCACAGGTTACAGACAATACTTTGACGGCGGCGCTGCGAGTGGTTGTACCGGATACCCAGCGCGGCAGTTCTTCCCCCCTGATCAACGGCTTCGAGATTATCCCCGATTCTACGGCGCCATACATCGCGATTGATGCCCAGCAGCAAACCATGGTGAACCCGGGCGGCGCGCTTCAGCTCTATGCGACGGGCTGGTACGTGGATAATACGGTGACCTGGTCTCTTAGCGGCCCGGGTATGATCAGTTCGACCGGCATGTATACTGCTCCGGCCGTCGCGCCCGCTTCGCCGGAGACCGTGACAATCACGGCAACGAGTACAGCGGACCCGAGCATTACGGCGGCGGCGGCACTGACGATCCCCTAACGAACCCGACAAAGGCGGGTGAGCTGGAATTAATCCTCTCCCGCCTTATCTTTTGGGGACTTTCCCGGTAAATCGAATGGATTCTCATGTACTCTCTCGCGAATTTCGGCGTTCAAGGTTTTCGCAAGCGAAATGCTCGCCTCGCCGAAGCGCCCGCGAATATGATCTACGGATCGAAAGGCCTCGCGCAGTCTCGCTGTCCGGGGTTCGTCGAGCAGATTCATTTGGCCCTCGGTGGGCTGCAGCGATCCGGCATGGACACCGAGCAGCCGTACCGGAGTTTTTCCATCCCAGGCTTGGCGAAACAGCGCGATAACGGCCCCCGCGATCTCTTTGTCGAGATGCGTAGCGTGATCGAGCGAGTAAGCTCGCGTGATCGTGGTAAAGTCTTCCCAGCGCAGCTTCAACTGGATGGTGCGTGAATACAGGCGGTGCTCTCGCAAACGCCTCGCCACCATCTCCGAAAGCCGCAGAAGCGCCGTTTCCAACCGGTCGCGGTCCGGGGTGTCCTCGGAGAACGTGTACTCATGGCTGATCGATTTTGGGCCGTCATCTGAGCCGATCTCCGCATCGAACCAGGCGCCGGAGTCCGCGCCGAGAGCCTTTCCCGCCAGCGCCAGTCCCCATTTGCCGAAGCGCGATGCAAGAAAGCCGTCCTCTAGCGCTGCTAAGTCCGCTACCCTCCGAATGCCGAGCTTATGGAGCTCCGCTTCGGTTCGTTTGCCTACGCCGGGAATCTTCCGGACTTCCAGGGGCGCCAAAAAACGGGCCTCCCGGCCAGGAAGAATATACAAGATTCCGTTAGGCTTCGCCTGATCGGACGAAACCTTCGCTACGAGGCGCGAGGAAGCGAGTCCGAGCGAGCACTTCAAGCCGGTATCCGCGTCGATTTCCTGATGCAACGCGTGAGCGGCGCGTAGAGGCGGCCCGTGCAGTCGCTCCGTTCCGGAGAGATCGATGTAAGCTTCATCGATCGAAGCCATTTCCACAACGGGAGAATAGCGGTTCAGGACGTTGAACACCTTCTTGGAATAGTCGCGATACCGTTCCGGATGTCCTTCCACGAAAATCGCCTGCGGGCAGAGTTGTCCCGCGGTACGCAACGGCATCGCTGAGTGGACGCCGTATTTCCGGGCTGCATAGGAAGCCGCCGCAACCACGCCGCGCTGGTTCGCCTTCCCGCCGACCACGACAGGCTTGTTTTTCAAGGATGGGTCGAATAGTTCTTCCACGGACACAAAGAACGCATCCATATCGACGTGGCAAATCAGCCGCTGCATTCCTGCTTACCCGCGCAGCGTAGCACCAATGACCCGGGGCAACCCCGCCAGATCCGAGAGTACTTCAATGTCGCTCCATTGTGACGCCAGCATTTGTTGCACGGAGGTCAATGATTGAAAGCCAAGCTCCATCAGCAGCCGGCCTCCGGGTATCAGGCAGACTGCGGCTCCGCCGATGAGCCGTTCATAGATTTCGAGTCCGCTATCACCTGCAAACAGGGCAATGTGCGGTTCCCAATCGCGGACTTCTGCCTGCATGTTGGCCGCGTCCTCGCCCGGTACATACGGAGGGTTCGAGACCAGGAGGTCGATGCTTGCGGGTCGGACGGCGTCCAGGAGATCCGCCGCAACGAACGAGACTTTCGCTTCGTGTGTCCGGCAGTTGCGCTCCGCTACCGCGAGCGCGGCCATCGAAATGTCGGAAGCAAACACCGGCCGTCCGGTTTCCAAAGATAATGTCGCTGCGATTGCGCCTGAACCGGTTCCCACATCGAGCACGGGTGCCCTTGGGTGCTCACGCAGCCAGGTCAACGACGCTTCTACCAGGTGTTCGGTCTCAGGGCGGGGAATGAGCACATCCGCGTTCACATAAAAGTTGCGGCCGAAGAACTCCTGCCGGTGCGTGATGTATTGGGTGGGCTTCCCGTGCAGCCGCTCATTCAGATAGCGTCCGTAATGGATCCAGGCAAGCTCGGTCAGTTCGTCGGTTCCGTGCGCGTAGAGGTAGACTCGCTCGCACTGCATCGCATGGCATAGCAACACCTCGGCGGTCAACCGCGGCACGGGTACTGCGGCTTTGCTTAAAATTTCCGCGCCCTGCTGCAGGGCAGTCTGCACGGTCACGAATACGGTCAGTTACGCCGCGCGTCCCTCATCGCCCAGCCGCTCGGCCTGATAGTAATTTGTTAGCGCATCCACTACCGGCTGCAGCCGCCCTTCGATGATGAGGTCGAGTTGGTGAAGCGTCAGCCCGATGCGATGGTCGGTGAGCCGGTTCTGCGGGAAATTGTAAGTCCGGATCTTTTCACTGCGATCGCCCGTTCCCACCATGCTCTTCCGTTCCGCGCCAATCTGCGCCATCTGCTTCTCCAGTTCCATTTGATAGAGCCTGGACCGCAGCACCTGCATCGCCTTGGCGCGATTCTTGATCTGGGATTTTTCGTCCTGGCAGGAGACCACCGTATTCGTAGGCAAATGGGTGATCCGTACCGCGGAATAGGTCGTGTTGACTGATTGGCCGCCTGGACCGGATGAGCAGAACGTATCGATCCGAATATCCTTCTGGTCGATCTGGATATCAACTTCGTCCGCTTCCGGCATTACAACGACGGTTATGGTAGAGGTGTGCACACGGCCTTGCGTTTCGGTTTCCGGTACGCGCTGGACGCGATGTACGCCGCTTTCATACTTCAACCGGCTATACACTTTTCTGCCGCTGACCAGGGCGATGACCTCATTTAAACCGCCTACGGACGATTCGCTCAGCGACGTGACTTCTACTTTCCAGCCCTGCTCTTCGGCGTAGCGCGTGTACATGCGGAACACTTCGCCGGCGAATAAGGACGCTTCGTCTCCACCCGCGCCTTTTCGGATCTCAAGCACCACATCCTTTTCATCATTTGGATCTTTTGGCAAGAGCATCACACGGAGTTCCTGCTCAATGGCCGCCAACTGAGGTTCCAGCCGAACCACTTCGAGTTCGGCCATTTGGCGAAGGTCCGGGTCCGCTTCCGTCAGCATGGCGCGCGCATCCGCCAATTCCCGCTCGTTCTTCTTCCACTCGCGATACTTGCTTACCAGCTCCGTAAGCTCGCTCTGCGCCTTGGTGACCTTCCGGTATTCATCCGGATCACCGATCACCTCGGGGTTCGCCATTTTCGCCGTCAGGTCATTGAAGCGCTCTTCGGCTTCCTCTAATCGATCCTTATATTGCATAGAGTCGGTGCGCCAGATTCAAGAAAATTCCGCGGAAAAGTCTCGCTAAGCGATTACGAGAACGCCACCCTGCGCCTGCTCCAACTCCATGGCGCGTTCCAATGCGTAAATCGCAACTTCTGTCTGGTCATTAGATGGTGGTTGGGTCGTCACTCGTTGCAACCACAGGCCCGGACGCGTCAATATCGACAGCAATCCGCTGCGGCGCTTGGCCGCAAAGCGAATCACCTCATAGCTGACGCCCACAATCAAGGGCAGTAGCGCAATCCGCGCCACAAACTTCGCCCAAAAGCTGTCAAACGGCAAAAACGCGTACGCAATCATCGCGATGATGAGTACCACGACGAGAAAGCTGGTGCCGCACCTCGGATGCCAGGTGACGAACCGCTGGGCATTTTCTACCGTGACCGGCTGTCCCGATTCAAAATTGAATACCACCTTATGCTCGGCTCCGTGATACTCAAATACGCGGTGCATCTCTCTCATGCGCGAAAGGAGGAACATGAACCCGAGAAATATAGCGATGCGCAAAGTGCCATCAACCATGTTGATGGCGAAGCGGCTACTGACGCTGTGGAAATGACCTGCTGCGAGGGTGGCGAGATACAGCGGAACAAATTTATAGAGCCCGATCATAAAGGCGAGCGAGAACACGATCTGCAGCACCATAGCCGCGGATCCGGTGCCCTTCTTCTTCTCGCCCTTCTCGGTGTTGTCCTTACCTGTAAGCGTCTCGATTGCGCTATCGGCGGAAAACTTCAGCGCCTTCATTCCTAGCCACATCGCGTGCGAGAGGATTCCGAGCCCGCGAAAAACCGGCAACTTAAAAAGCGGGTAGCGATCGGATAAGCGCGGCAGTGGACTTTCCTGGGTGACAATCTGCCCGTCCGGCTTGCGCACCGCCACGCAATAACTGTGGGGGGAACGCATCATCACGCCCTCCATGACGGCCTGCCCGCCTACCAGGGTCGTCTCCTCTCCATTCTCAAGAACGGGCAGCAATTGGATGTGCGCGAAAAGACGCCAAAACCCTCCGGAATTCAAGCGGAAAGACTCCTTTTAACCAGTATATATTGCGAGAGGGGTTTCTGTCGCTAAAGATAAAAATCTTCTTCAAACCTGCTGCGCGGCAGGCCACACGCGCGCTGGCCTGGCCGCGCCTTGTCTGAGTTTGTCAGCCTGGTTTGTCAGCCTGGTTTATCAGCCTGGTTTATCAGGCTGGGATTACAAGTTCCTGGCCGGGTTGGATCTTATCGGGACTTTGCAGCTTATCTCTGTTCGCCTCAAAGATGCGGTTGTAATCGTTGGCGTTCCCGTACATCTCCTTTGCGATCTTCGAGAGCGTATCTCCGGCCTGTACTCTGTACGTTCGCTGCGTGCTCCCCCCGCCTGCCGTCGCCGCTGCCGCTTTCGCTTGCGGACGCGCAAGACTGGGATCGATCGTTAAATCGCAGGTGAGATCACTGTAAGTAGCATCCGCCGCCTTGATCTGATTCCACACGTCATTCTTTACCTCCTGGGAAGGGGCTGCGCCTTGGATAAACAGCTTGTTGTCCTGGACATGCAAGTGCGTCAGCTTTACACCTTCGCGTTGAATAGTGTCAAGCGCCGCGTGATACTTGGCCTTTAATTCGTCGAAACGGTCCATGGTGGTCCTCCGGTAATTTAGGACTCCCTCCGGTGTCGATTGTTGCGCAAGAAAATGCGGAGGTTTTCTCTGTACCAAATGGGATAAGGCTTCGGTCCAGAAAGTGAGCCCGATGCAGATTCGATGCTCATAAGGAGTACCCAAGTGGAATCTAGAACTCAAACTACCCTCGTGGCGGCGTTTCGCAACAAGCCGGATGCTCAGGCCGCCGCGGACGACCTGAGGGCCAACGGCTTCGCCAACAATGACATCTATGTTTCTTCCGTTGACGAGAACGAAACTTCAACTCAGCACCTCGAAGGAAAGAAAAAGAACTGGTTCACATCCCTGTTTTCACATGATGACGCCCGCGACCAGGTTGTTTACGACACAGCCATTCGGGGTGGACGTACTGTCATCAGCGTGCAGGCCGGCGAAAAGAACCTGGACACCGCGGTGGATATTTTAAATAACCACTCGCCCGTCGATGTTCATAGCGAAGCCGGCGAATTGGCGACTGGTAAAAGAGCCGGGGCCGCTGGCGGAGCGACGACAAGCGGAGCGACGACAAGCGCTCAAGCTGCCTCCAGGTCGATCCCGGTCGTGCAGGAAGAACTGCGAGTAGGAAAACGCCCCGTAATGCGCGGGGGCGTCCGCGTGTATACGCGGGTTGTGGACCAACCTGTCGAAGAGAATGTGCGCCTCAGGGAGGAGAAGGTGAATGTCGAGCGCCAGCCCGTCAATCGGCCGGTCAATGAGACTGATCTGAAAACGGGTAGCGAGCAGGTAATTGAAGTGCAGGAGTTTGCTGAAGAACCGGTCGTTTCGAAAAATGCCCGTGTGACGGAAGAAGTACGGGTAAACAAACAAGCCTCCGAACGTACCGAAACCGTGCGGGATACTGTGCGTCATACCGAGGTTGACGTGGAGAACTTGAACGCCGGCGAAACGCGCGCACAGCAGCAAAGCATTCCGGAAGACGATTTCCGCCGGCAGTTCGCGAGGACCCATGGCGACAGCGGTTTGAGCTATGAGGATTACGCGCCGGCCTATCGATACGGATACGATATGGCCAGTAACCCAAAATACCGGGGCAGGGATTTCAACCAGGTTGAATCTGAGCTTCGCTCCGATTATGGCCGCCGGTATCCAACCAACACGTGGGACAAAATGAAGGACTCGGTACGCTATGGCTGGGACAAAGTCACCGGGCGGGCCCGGTCCGCAAGCGCCTCGCGCTGAAATGGATTCGATCGACAAGCCTGAGAGTGTCGTTGTTCCCGTTGTATCTGAAGAAATGCATTCGGACGCCATACCCGTTCAGACGGGCGGCGTCCGAGTCACGAAAAGAGTTGACGGCCACGACGAAATTCTCGAGCAGGAGCTTCGTAAGGGCCGCGTCGAGGTGAAGCGCGTAAAAACGGATCGCGTGGTCGACGGGCCACAAAACGTGCAACGCGTCGGAAATACGCTCATCGTTCCAGTCGTATCGGAGGTCCTTCGTGTTCAGAAGCAGTGGGTTGTCACGGAAGAGATCCACATTACGCAAATCGAGGAACGCGAAACCGTCCAGCAAAAGGTGCACATGAACGAGGAGCGCGCGCAGGTGGAGCGGTTGGACGCGAGCGGGAACGCGATATCTTCCATCGAATCCGAGGCCGGACCCGACGAAGCCGTCAGCTCCGTACAGCCGGGTGCCCTGAAACGCTCCGGTCAAACCAGGTCAACCGCTGCACCGGTTGTCCGGCGCGCTGATAAGAAGGGCGTCCTCTCCGGCCCAAGCAGCCTCCTTAAAGATAAAGGCGATCGATAGCTCGGACTGCATTCCGTTGCACCCTGCGCTTTCCGAGGCGCATCTCTCGTTTTGTACCTTTCGGAAAGCAAAATAGAGAGGGTGAGATAAGTCGCGTGTTTTCGTTCCGGTTGCTGCTCTTGCAGCACGGCTATCTATTTCTCTTCCTCTATGTCTTGGGTGTTCAGATCGGGGTGCCCATACCCGCAGATCCGCTACTGCTCATCATGGGCGCTATGGCTGGCGACCATCATTACGGACTAGGGCTGGCATTCGCGGCAGCGGCTTCTGGCGCGCTTCTGGGCGATTGCGTTTGGTACGAATTGGGCCGGCGTCGCGGCCGTTCCATTTTGCGGCTGCTCTGCAAGTTCTCCCTTGAGCCGGACACTTGTATTAGGAAGACGGAATCCACATTTACGAAGCGCGGCGCCGGTGCGCTGCTGGTCGCAAAATTCATTCCGGGTATGAGCCTTGTTTCCATGCCGCTCGCCGGGATCATCCGGATGCCGCGAAGCCGCTTCCTCTTTGCGGATGCAGCAGGTTGTTCTATTTGGGCGATCGCTTATTTGACGGTTGGCGATCTGTTCCATCGTCAAATTGATTCCTTCATTCGCTTATTCGGTCTGTTTGGCGAGCGGGCCGGGCTCGGCATTCTTCTGCTTGTCGGGCTGTATGTCGCCTATCGCCTGATGCAGCGCTGGCGATTACGGCGCGACCTGCGTATTAATAGAATTGCCCCGGAAGCCCTTCTTAAGCTCTTGCAGGAATCGCGTCCGGTCACAATTGTCGATTTGCGGCACGCGTCCGATATTGAGCAGGAAGGGTTGAAGATCCCGGGTGCCATGATCCTGCGGCCGGACCAATTGCGTTCACGGTCGGGCGCGATTCCCGCCGATCTCGAAACTATCCTTTACTGCACTTGACCAAACGAAGCGACCAGCGCCCGTGCGGCGCTGCAATTGAGGAAAGCCGGTGTGCGGCGCGTTCGCCCTCTCGAAGGGGGCTTCGAACGTTGGCGCAGCCTGCAGTACCCCGTCGAGCCTGCCGGAGGACTTGTGCCACTCCCGTTGAGCAGCTAAATCACCCTGCATTTCTGCTAATGTCTTTCTGTTCTTTTCTAAGACTTACGAAGTAATCAACATTAATCGCAAAAGTATTCGCTCCGACTGCCCCAAGCGGAGCTATAATCGGGACCGAAAGGAGCTGTTATTCGTGTCCGACGAAAATAGAACAATCGCTCGGAAACTTGTGGAAGATGCATGGAACACAGGTAAAACGGAATCCCTGGACTCGCTTGTATCGGCCAGTTGCCGTTTTCACGATTCTGTGTTCCCGTCGATGCCGCCCGGCGTGGACAGCCTTCGCCAGCACATCCGGATGTGCCGGAATGCTTTTCCCGATCTAAAGTACACGATCGATGACATGATTGCGGAGCGCAACGAAGTAGTGGTTCATTGGACTGCGCACGGCACTCACTCCAATTCCTTTCTCGGCATGGCGCCTACTCACAAAACTGCGTCGATTTCGGGAACGACCATCAACCGGATCGAGAATGGAAAGATCGCCGAACAGTGGTCGGATTGGAACCTGCTGAGCTTGATGGAACAACTTGGCCTCGCAACCGCGCCGAAGCAGCAAGTCCCTGCTTCCTTAGGACGCCGTTAGAGGTCGGTGCCGGTTTGTTCTACGCATCCACGTAGAACGGCGGAGGGCGATGGATCCGAGAACGTCGCTCGAATTCAGGACGGCTTGCAGACGGTTTACCGTTGTAGAGGCGCGCCCTCCGCTAGCATTTCCGGGCGGTCACTCGGGTCTGCGCAAGCGGCTTGTCTGATACAACCACTGTAGTGGCGTTTAACAACCAGGACCTGCCCGCCGATCGCGTGAGCGCCCCCGAAAAGAGGCGCATTCTTGTCATCGATGACGAAGCGGATATCCGCGAGAGTCTGGAACTCCTGCTGGAAGGCGAAAATTATTCGGTCGATCTGGCCGAGAATGCCGTTTCCGGCTTTCAAAAATTCGAAGCGGGCAATTATGATTTGATTCTGCTCGATCTTATGATGCCGGACCGCTCCGGTATGGACGTGCTTAGCGATATCCGCCAGCGCGATACGGAGACGCCGGTATTCATGCTCACTGCGTATGGCTCGGTGGAAGTAGCCGTACGTGCCCTCAAGTCCGGAGCAAACGATTATTTCGCAAAGCCCTGGGACAACGAGAAACTCCTGATCGAGATTGACCGGATGATCTCGAAGGGGCACCTGGAGCGCGAAAACACTCAGCTCAAGCGCGCCCTCAAGCAGCGCTATGCGTTTCCGAACATTGTCGGAAAGAGCGAGCGCATGATACGGCTCC
This sequence comes from Bryobacteraceae bacterium, assembly GCA_025980435.1. GTDB lineage: Bacteria > Acidobacteriota > Terriglobia > Bryobacterales > Bryobacteraceae > Bog-105. Next base: position 7,420 of record JAICXK010000044.1, on the reverse strand, counting down.
TGGACCAGGTGGCGCAAGTTGCGCCGAGCCGCGCGACGATTCTGGTCACAGGCGAAACAGGCACTGGAAAAGAATTGATCGCAAAGGCGATCCACGCGCATTCGGCGCGCGCAGATCAGATGTTCGTTCCGGTAAACAGCGGCTCTCTTCCAACCGAGTTGTTGGAATCCATTCTGTTTGGCCACGTGAAAGGCTCCTTTACCGGCGCGGTTGCCAATCGTAAGGGCCTGTTTGAGACGGCGAATCGTGGCACTATTTTCTTCGATGAGATTGGAACCATTACTCCGGAGATCCAGGTTAAGCTCCTGCGCGTGCTGCAAGACCGCGAATTCATGCCCCTCGGTTCGAACGAAACGGTGCGCGTTGATGTTCGGATTATTGCGGCAACGAATTCGGATCTGCACAAGCTAATGGAAGACGGCAAATTCCGCGAGGATCTCTATTATCGCCTGAATGTCATCAATTTGAATCTTGCGCCGCTCCGCGAGCGTAAGGATGATATTCCCCTGTTGGTGGAATACTTCTTCACGCGGTATTGCCGCGAGAACGAGAAATTCCTGAACAGCGATGGCCGTTCGGTGCTTAGTTTCGAACCCGAGGCGATGCAGATTCTCATCGAGCATAACTGGCCGGGAAATGTGCGCGAGCTTGAAAACGCGGTCGAGCGCGCGGTCGTGTTGACAACCTCTGCGTCGGTCCCGGCGCATGTGCTGCCCGATCACTTGCAGCAGGCCAGCGGGATGCGAATCAGCCGTGACCGCGACGGCGTAATCTCGGCCGATGCTTCACTTTTTGAAGTTGTGGCGGATTTTGAAAGGCGGAAGATCATTGAGGCGCTCGAAAGAGTAAATTACAGCCAGACCGAGGCGGCCGAGGCGCTCCGGATTCCGCTTTCAACGCTGAATCAGAAAATCAAGCGCTTGAACATCGAGATCAGACGCCGCGGCGCTGCATAGAGGATTCCAAAAAATGAAGCGCTTTGCCGCGATTAAATCTGGAGGGACGCATTGCGAGCCGGAATCTTTACACGTGAGTACCCGCCAAATGTGTATGGCGGAGCCGGAGTTCATGTCGAGTATCTGAGCCGCGAACTGGCCAGGAAGATCGAAGTGGAAGTGCATTGCTGGGGGCGGCAGCAGGCAGACCAGGCCAATCTGCACGTTCGCGGCGCATTGCCCTGGGGCGAAATCACCGACGGCACGGAGGGGAAGTTCAAAACGGCCCTGGAAGCTTTCAGCCTGAACTTGACGCAGGTGAAAGCGCTTGCCGGTGTCGATGTTGCGCACACGCATACCTGGTACGTGGCAATGGCGGGTTTTCTCGCCAAGAAGCTGTATGGCATCCCATTCGTACTGACAACGCACAGTCTGGAACCGCTGCGCGCCTGGAAAGCGGAGCAGCTCGGGAGTGGATACGCTATGAGCGCCTGGATGGAGCGTACCGCGGTGATGGATGCCGATGCGGTCATCGCGGTATCAAACGGAACGAGGGACGACATTCTGCGGGTCTATCCCATTCCGGCTGAACGCGTTCATGTCATCTACAACGGCGTCGATCTGGATGAGTACCGGAAAACCGGCGACTCGACCGCGCTGAAGACATATGGCGTGGATGTTGCGGCTCCCTACATTCTGTTTGTCGGCCGCATTACGCGTCAGAAGGGGGTCACGCACCTGGTGGATGCCATCCAATATCTGCCGCCGGATGTGCAGATCGTGCTTTGTGCGGGCGCTCCTGATACTCCGGAAATCGCTTCCGAGATGCGCCAGAAAGTGGATGAAGCCCGAAGGAGCCACCCGCACGTTGTCTGGATTGAAAAAATGATATCGAAACCCGAGGTCATTCAGCTTTACAGTCACGCGCGTGTGTTCTGCTGTCCTTCGGTGTATGAGCCGTTCGGCATTATCAACCTGGAAGCTATGGCGTGCTGTGCCCCCGTTGTAGCCAGCGCGACCGGCGGCATCAAAGAAGTGGTTGTCGACGGCGAAACGGGATACCTCGTGCCGTTCGAGCCGGATGCTGCCACCGGATTTCCGGTCGATCCGGACCGGTTCGCTCGAGATCTGGCGGCCAGGCTTTCTCAATTACTGAAAGATCCCGAACAGTGCAAACGTTTCGGCGAGGCAGGCCGGAAGCGGGTGGAAGAGAAGTTCAGTTGGTCTGCGATTGCGGACCGGACGATTGAGCTGTATCGGATGCTTATCAAACAATCCAAATCATAAGGTCACAACATGGATCAGCCGCAGCAGGACGGAAGGCGCAGGGTTGTTATCGAGAGCGTGTCGCCCGAAATCGACGGCGGCAGGTTTCCAGCCAAACGCACGGTAGGCGACCGCGTGCGCGTCGAGGCAGATATCTTCACCGACGGACACGATCTGATCGCGGCGGTTCTGCTGTCCTGGACGGAAGACTCACAATCGTGGACCGAGCAGCCCATGCGCTCTCTCGTGAACGATCGCTGGATGGGTGAGTTTGAAGTCACGGAACTCGGCCGGTACCGATACACAATCGAGGCCTGGGTCGACCACTGGGAAACCTGGTGTCACGATCTGGAAAAGCGCATCGGCGCGAACACCGATACGGATATCGACTATTTGATCGGTGCGAATCTGATCGACGAAGCGGCCGATCGCTCCAAAGAGCCCCATCGGCAGCATCTTCGCGATCAGGCGGAGTTCCTGCGCACGGAGACGGATTCGGAGACTCGGCGCGCACACGCAACCGGCGCCGCTCTCAATGAGCTGATGCTTCGCTATCCGGATCGCCGGTTTGCGACGAGGCTGGATCGCGAGTTGGCGCTTGTTGTGGATCCCGTGCGCGCGCGATTCAGCTCCTGGTACGAACTCTTTCCCCGATCAACTTCACCGGAGGCCGCCCGCGCCGGTACGCTTGCGGACTGCGAGGCTCGGCTTCCTTATATCGCGCAAATGGGATTTAACGTAGTCTATCTGCCGCCGATTCACCCGGTTGGCTTGGCTTTCCGCAAGGGGAAAAATAATTCCGTAACGGCGCAGCCAGGCGACGTCGGCAGCCCCTGGGCGATTGGAAGCGCGGAGGGCGGCCACAAAGCAGTCCATCCGGATCTGGGGACCATCGAGGACTTTCGGCGTTTGGTCCGCCGCGCTGCCGATTTAGGCCTGCAGACTGCCCTGGATATCGCCTTCCAGGTTGCGCCCGACCATCCTTACGTAGAAGAGCATGATGAATGGTTCCGCAAGCGCCCGGACGGGACAATTCAGTACGCGGAGAACCCGCCAAAGAAATATCAGGATATCTATCCTTTTGATTTCGAGACGCCCAAATGGTTTGAGCTGTGGAAGGAGCTGAAATCTGTCTTTACGTTTTGGATCGACGAAGGCGTGCGCATCTTTCGCGTGGATAATCCGCACACGAAAGCCTTTTCCTTTTGGGAATGGTGCATAACGGAGATTAAGCGGGAGTGGCCCGAAACTTTGTTTCTGTCGGAGGCATTCACGCGTCCCAAGATCATGTATCGGCTGGCGAAACTCGGATTCAGCCAATCCTACACGTATTTCCCGTGGCGCAACACGAAGCATGAACTCACTTCTTATTTGACGGAGCTGACGCAAACGCCGGTTCGCGAGTTCTTCCGCGCCAATCAGTGGCCGAATACACCCGATATCCTGACTGAATTTCTCCAGATCGGAAGCCGGGCTGCATTCATGATCCGTTTCCTGCTTGCCGCCACGCTGGGAGCCAATTACGGCATCTATGGCCCCCCGTTCGAACTGTTGGAGGGCCGGCCCGTTCGGCCGGGAAGCGAGGAGTACCTGGATTCGGAGAAGTACCAGATCCGTCATTGGGATTTGGAGCGTCCAGATAGTTTGCACGAATTTATCGCGCTGGTGAACCGGACTCGAAACGAGAACGCCGCTCTGCAAAGCGACTGGTCCTTAGAGTTTCATCCCGTAGACAACGACCAGTTGATCTGTTACAGCAAGCGTTCCGAAGATCCGGCGAACCTGATTGTCGTAGTCATCAACCTGGACCCGCATCACACGCAATCGGGTTTCGTCGAATTGCCGCTCGACCGGTGGGGCGTTGAGGAAGACAGGCCTTACCAGGCAAACGATCTGTTGACCGGGTCGCATTACGTTTGGAACGGACGCCGGAACTGGGTGCAATTGAATCCGGATAGCGTGCCGGGACACATCTTCCGTATCCGGCGGCGCCTCCGGGTCGAGACGGACTTTGAATACTTCCTCTAGGTGCATGAACGATCAGCCGGTAATCGAAGTCGCTGCCTGGGATCGTCCCTTTGAGGACGAGCATGCGCTCCTCAGCCTTTCGGGCATTCTTCCGGCCTATGTCTCCGGGCGCAGATGGTATCGCGCCAAGGCGCGTACCATGCAGCGGCTCACGATTCAGGATCTACTGCCTGCGGATTCGGACGCCTTCTTTCTGGTGCTTCGGATCGAATATGAGGATGCGCCGCACGATGAATATATCCTGCCGGGTAATGTGGCGCGACCAGGTGCCGTTATTCCGGACGAGCGACCGATCTGTCGGCTTCGCGGGCCCGACGGGCGCGAAGGTGCTGTGTACAGCGCGCTTTCGAGTGCAGAGTTTCGGCGAACGTTACTTGACCTCGTCGTACGCGACGGCGCCTTCGAAGGCCAGTACGGAAACCTGGTCGGGCATCGAACGCGGGCCCTGGAAGGACTTCATCCCGGCTCGGCAGCGCTGCTGCAGAGCGCTCTCTCGCGAGCCGAGCAGAGCAACACTTCGATCATTTATGGCGACCGCTACATTCTGAAGCTCTTCCGCAAACTGGAGCAGGGAGTTAATCCGGATGTCGAGGTTGGAACTTTTCTGACGCAGCGCGGGTTCAAATACACGCCGGCTGTATTGGGGAGCATCGAATATAACACCGGGAGAGGCGAATCCTACGCTACCGGTCTTCTTCAACAGTTCATCCCGAATCAAGGCGATGCTTGGAGCTACACGCTGAAATCCTTGGGCCGTTTTTTTGAGCGCGTGCCGGCCGGAACGGGAGTGTTGCAGGCGCCGCTGCATCCGCTTGAGCTGGCCGCGGACGAAATGCCCGCCCATACCCGTGACCTGCTTGGCGAGTACGCCGATTCCGCGGCCCTCCTGGGCAGAAGGACTGCCGAAATGCATGCCGCCTTCGAAGACGAGAGCTCCGGCCCGGACTTCATTCCGGAGCCGTTTACATCGCAGGATCGGCAGACGCTTTATCGGGAACTGTTGGACCAGGCCGATATTGCGTTTGAACTTCTCCGGCGTAAACAAGCGATCCTGACAGGTGTCGCGGCAGACGCCGCGCGGGAGGTTCTGCGTCTGGAATCCGAAGTGACAAACCGCTTCAGGGCTTTGCGCGACTCTTCGATCACCGCGGTGCGCATCCGCCATCACGGCGATTATCACCTCGGACAGGTTTTATACACGGGCAGCGATTTTATGATTATTGACTTCGAAGGCGAGCCGGCGCGAGCGTTAGAAGAGCGGCGCAGGAAGGCGCTTGCGATCCGGGATGTTGCTGGCATGGTGCGTTCTTTTCAATACGCTGCTTTTGCCGCGCTTTTTGGGCAGGTGCCGGGTATAGCGGTTACCCCCGAGAAAGCCGGCCGAGTGGAATCGTGGGCCGCGTTCTGGACAGCCTGGGTGAGCGCAACTTACCTGAGAGCTTATTTTGCCGCAGGGCGAGGCCTGCGCTCGGTCCCATCGAGCCCGGGCGAACAGAAGTTGCTGCTCGATGTATTCCTCCTCCAAAAATCCTTATACGAGATAGTGTACGAATTGAACAATCGTCCGGGCTGGGTTCGTATTCCGCTTCGCGGCATTTTGAGCCTGTTGAACGAACAAACGAATTGAAATGCCGGCCTTCAGCAGATCTCTGAACGAAAACGATCTTTATCTCTTCCAGGAAGGAACGCACGTCAATCTGGCGGATGTGTTGGGCGCGCATCCGGCGTCGGACGGCAGCGGCACGCAATTCGCCGTGTGGGCGCCTAACGCGCAATCGGTTTCGGTCATAGGCGCATTTAACGAGTGGCAAAAGGAAGCATCTCCTTTGTCGCGCGCGGGCGCCGGGATCTGGACCGGATCCGTTGCCGAAGCATCCGTGGGCGCGAGCTATCGATATCACGTCGAATCTCAGCAGTTTCGCGCTGATAAAGCCGATCCGTTTGCGTTCCTGAATGAGACCCCGCCGGAAACCGGCTCCATTGTTTGGGACCTGAACTATGACTGGGCCGATCAGGATTGGATGGCGAGCCGTCGCAATCCGAATAGCATGGAAGCGCCAATCTCCATCTACGAGGTGCATCTCGGTTCATGGCGGCGGGCAGCGAACCAGAAGAATCGCTCTCTCAGCTATTGCGAACTCGCCGGCCGGCTTATCCCATACGTGAAGGAAATGGGCTTTACGCATGTTGAGTTCCTGCCCGTCATGGAACATCCGTTTTTCGGCTCCTGGGGATATCAGATCACCGGATTCTTCGCTCCTTCCAGCCGTTATGGAACTCCGCAGGATTTCATGCGCCTCATCGATCAGTTTCACCAAAACGGAATTGGCGTGATTCTGGATTGGGTGCCATCTCACTTCCCGCAGGACGAGCACGGGCTTGGCTATTTCGATGGCACGCACGAGTATGAACCGGCGGACCCGCGCCGAGGCCTCCACCCTGACTGGAACAGTTTCATTTTCGATTACAGCCGCGGAGAAGTGCGCAGCTTTCTGCTGAGCAGCGCCATGTTCTGGCTGGAGAAATATCACGCTGATGGTCTGCGCGTGGATGCGGTCGCATCGATGTTGTACCTGGATTTCTCGCGAAAAGAGGGTGAGTGGATTCCCAACCAGTACGGAGGCCACGAAAACCTGGAAGCCATCGCTTTTCTCCGGCGGATGAACGAAGATGTGTACCGTGCCCATCCCGATGTTCAGACCATCGCGGAAGAGTCGACAGCGTGGCCCGTGGTCTCGAAGCCGACATACCTCGGCGGCCTCGGCTTTGGCTTCAAATGGGACATGGGATGGATGCATGACACGCTGAAGTACATGGCACAGGACCCGCTCTTCCGGAAGTACCACCACCATGAACTGACATTCCGGATGGTGTATGCCTTCAATGAGAACTTTATCCTGCCGCTTTCGCATGACGAGGTTGTGTATGGCAAAGGCTCGTTGATCCGCAAAATGCCGGGCGATGAGTGGCAGAAATTTGCAAATCTGCGGCTGCTGTTTGGGTACATGTATGCGCAGCCAGGCAAGAAGCTGCTCTTCATGGGCGGCGAATTCGGCCAGTGGAATGAGTGGATACACGACGAAAGCCTCGATTGGAGCCTGCTCGATTCAGACCATCACGCCGGGCTGCGTTTGCTGGTTGGTGATCTGAACAACGCGTATCGAAGCGAACCATCTCTGCACTGGTGTGAG
>JAICXK010000375.1 GCA_025980435.1 Bryobacteraceae bacterium | reverse complement strand
TAGTCTGGCTACCAGGCGCTCCTGCCGCACGTCATTCCCAATTAGTTCATCGGCAGTGCTTACGCTAAGGACAGGAAGATTCGCGTTGTATGCGGCCACGCTCCGGCGCGCGGCTTCGGCGAGGGATGCGGCAGGAATGCCCGTACGAATTTCGAAATTCATACCATCAATGGGGTCGGTTGGCGGGTGTTGGAGAAACGCTGTATAGAATCGGCGGGCAACGGGGGCGCGCAAGTTGCGCTCTTTCACATCGCGAACCACACCGACGATCGTGTAGACCAGGCGATCTTTGCCGGTACCATCAAAGATGTGTTTGCCGAGCGGATTTGAATGCGGGAAATAAAACCGCGCCATGGTTTCGTTGATAACGACTACTTTAGGCGAAGTTTCCCTGTCTTCCTGGCGGATACCACGACCTAGAATGACCGGTGTCCCGACAATCTGGAAGTACTCCGGACCGACGCGGTCGGACCGGTTCACCCTGTCTTCATAGGCGTGCGGCGTGTAGCCTTCTACCACATCGCTGTCCTCTGTCGAATCAGTGCCGCTGAAGAGTCCGTTTTCTGAAACAGTAACGGCCTGTACGCCTGGAATCCGTCTCAAGCGATCCAGCAGGTCTCTTGTGAGCCGGTTGATTTGGGCATCTTTGTAGCCGCCGGTTTTGAAATCGACTCGCACGAGGAGGAGTCCCTTGCGTGAGTAGCCGACATCAATGTGCTCAAGATTTTGCAATGTGCGAACAAAAAGACCCGCAGCGACCAGCAGCATGAGCGAAAAGACAATTTGAGAAACGATGAGCAGTTTCCCGAATGCTTTCGAGACTCCTTCGGACTGCCCTGATTTGCTCTCTTTGAGATTGGACACGAGGTCAAGGCGAGTGGTCTGCCAAGCCGGCGCCAATCCGAAGAGCAATCCTGCCACGATTGAGGCGGCGGCGGTGAACAAAAGCACGCTGCCATCCAGATGAACTTCCAGCGGCGGCAATTTATCGCTTCCGGAAACAAGCCTCAGTAAAAGATGCGTACCCCAAAAGGCAAACAGAAGTCCCGCCGCGCCTCCGAGCAGCGAGAGCAGAAGGCTCTCCGTCAGCAGTTGACAGACAAGTCTGACCTGTCCCGCGCCAACCGCGAGACGCAGACCCATTTCACGGCTTCTGCGGGCAGCGCGAGCCAGTTGCAGGTTCGCCACATTGGCGCAGCATATGAGAAGAACCAGAGCCACTATCCCCATCAGAATCAGCAGCGGCGCGGAAAATTCGTGGCGAATTCGCGAAAATCCTTTCGCGCCGGAAGACACCTGGATGCGCTTTTGGAGCAGTTGACGGAGATCCTCATTCGGCGCTTTCGATTTGTAGATATCCCGGAAGATCCGAGGGCCGAGAACGTTGACGGCTGCCGCTGCCTGGGATTGCGGCACGCCAGGTTTGAGGCGTCCCATCATCAGCAGCCAACTGGTATCCGGGCTCTTCAGGTAATCATGCCCGGGGTTCGCCTGGGCCTCCATGGTGATGGGGAACCAGATATCGGTCGGCGCGCCGACGATATCTCCAAAAAATTCGGGCGGCGTTACCCCGATAATCGTGAAACCCGATCCATTTACAATCATCTTCCGGCCGATGACAGCCGGATCGCGGGCGAAGTTGCGCTCCCAGTACCCGTAGCTGATGACCACGACGGGCGCAGTGCCCGGCACGCGGACCTCAGCCGGTGTGAAAGTCCGGCCAAGCAAGGCAGGGACACCGAGAACGGAGAAATAATTGCCGGTGACAAAGCGGCCCCGCGGCTCCCCTCCTGCGGCAGCGGACGATTCTCGCGCGGTTCTTACGTTCAGGTGTTCGCTGCGGCCCGAAGCATAGACATCACTAAAGATGCGATTTCGTTCGAGAAAGCGTTCGTAAAACGGATAAGAGAATAGATCGGCGCGGCCGCCCCCGTTAGAAAGGGCGTTGTAGCGCATGGGGTCTCCAACCATTACGAGTCGGTTTGGGTTCCGAACCGGCAGCGATTGAAGCATCACGGCATCGATCAGGCTGAAGATCGCCGTATTCGCGCCGATTCCAAGCGCCATCGACAGGATTGCGACGACAGTGAACGCCGGGCTTCTGCGCAAGACCCGCATCGAATAGCGCAGATCATTGGTGAGCCTCTCGAGAGAGGCCCATCCCCACATTTCGCGAGTAACCTCCTTAATCAGGCCGACATTTCCAAATTCGCGACGCGCGGACCGGAACGCAACGGGCTCCGTTTCGCCCGCCTTAACGCGATCCTGTACGGCCATTCGGAAATGGCTCCGGATCTCTTCATCCAGATCCTCGTCGGAAGAGCGAAGCCGCCGGAAGATACGCCACAGCCGCATAATTATCCTTCATTGCCCGCGGGATTCAACACACCGGCAATTGCTCCGACAAATTGCGTCCAGCGACTCCGTTCAGAGGCCAGTTGCTTCTTGCCGGAAGCTGTTAGCCGGTAGTATTTGGCTCGCTGGCCGGCTTCGGTGAGCTTCCATTCGGAGGTTACCCAACCTTGCCTCTTCAGGCGATGAAGGGCAGGGTAGAGCGAACCTGTCTCCACTCGGAGTAGTTCCCCGGAGTTCGCCCGGATGGCGTTGCCGATTCCGTAGCCGTGCTGTGGACCCCATTGGAGCGTTTGCAGGATAAGCATGTCGAGCGTCCCCTGGAGCAACTCGATGCGGTTCTTGTATTTTTCGTTGGCCATTGTGCGCTGTAGATATTCTACGGCATTTGGGCGTAGAACGCCTACAGGCGAGGAGTTTTACAAAATATTTACCGACCATGAGAAGTAACGGACCACAATACGTGTTCAAGTGATTTCTGGTGAGGCGATATCTACACCTGCGATCGGCGACATATGCGCTGGCGGCCGCGGCGTGGCTCTTCTTTTTGCTGACTACGTTCCGCTACGGGTGGGTCCGCGCCGCCTCGGATTTTCCAAACTATTACACCGCGGCGGTGCTGGTGCGCAAGGGGGAGCCGCTCAGAAATTATTACAACTGGACCTGGTTTCAGCGGCAAGTGAACTATGCCGGCTCAAATCAACTGGGCGCATACGTTCCACAGGGTCCGCTGACGATGCTGCCCCTGGTCCCATTGGCAGCTTTGCCCGTGCAAGCTGCCAAGCGCGTCTGGATTACCTTCAGCCTGGCGTGCCTGGTGGCCACAATCTGGCTGCTATCACGCATGACCCGATTCACAATGGCGCAACTGTCATTACTGTGCCTCCTGGGATACGGCACGCTGCACTACAACTTCTTATATGGCCAGTATTATGCGCTGCTGCTCTTTCTATTTACGCTGGCTTTCTACATGCTGCGGAGAGGATACACCGGGAACTGCGGACTTCTACTCGGAATCGTCTTTGCTCTGAAGTTGTATGGCGGTCCGTTTCTGCTGTATTTTGCGGTCAAGCGGCGCTGGAAGGCAGTTGCGGCTATGATTGCCGTTTCGGTGTGTCTTGGGCTGTTGGCCGTGGCACTATTCGGCGCGAGCGATATTGCTTACTTCGGAACGCATATTCTTCCGCGCGCATTGCGGGGCGAAACTCTGGATCCATATAACAGCCTGAATGGAACCGCTTCCACCCTGCTGCGTGATGCATTTGTGATGGAACCGGAGCTGAATCCGCAGCCTCTGTGGAACGCGCCATTCCTCTTCTTTTTCTTCCAGCCGCTGGTGACGCTCGCGGTTTTGGCGTTCCCGCTGTTGGCGCTGTTCCGCTCGAATGAGCCACGGCGCGGTTTCGGGTGGTACTTCGTGGCCGTCGTACTCGCATCCCCGAATACCGGGGCATACACGTTTCTTCTTTTACTCCTGCCAGTGGCATTACTGCTGAATGATGCCCCGCGACGGGAGAAGATCGTGCTGATTGCCTGCTATGCGCTCCTGGCGATT
>JAICXK010000123.1 GCA_025980435.1 Bryobacteraceae bacterium | reverse complement strand
GCACGCTTTCTTTGGCGCGGGTGATCGATTTCTGATAAATCGGCAGGGCGATGGTAAGCAGAACGGAGATGATGGCCATGACGACCATCAACTCGATCAGCGTGAAACCGCGGAGCGTACGATGAAGGAGTTTAGTTGCCCGGTTTCGCGAAACCACGTTCATCACCATTCTGCGTAGGGCGTCCCGTCGCCCGCTTTGTCCATCGTTTTCGAGTACACATCGAATACGTTCTGTCCGCCCCATGAGTTCGAAGTCGGTTCGTCCTGCATACTGCGTTTGCCCCAATCGGTATCGCCGGTGAACGGGTCCTTGGGAATCCGGCGCAGGAAGCGCATCTTTCCGGTCTGTCCGTTACCGGAAATGGTATTCGAGAGCTTCGCGCCCTCCACCATAATTTCCAGGGTCGGGGGATAACAGTATGTATCCGGATCGGTGGATTGAATCTTACCCTGGTCGCAGAGGTCCTTGTACTTGTCTATGGCGGCGCGCATTTCGTGCAAATCTTCGGAAAGAGCCTTCTCCCGTTGTCTGCGGACCTGGTACCGGGCCGCAGGCACAGCCATGGTGGTGAGAATCAGCAGGATGCTGAAGGCGACGATCAACTCCACCAATGTGAGCCCTGCCTGAGTCTTGCGCCTCCTTCGTAAAGCAGAACCTTCGCTACGCCGCAACATTTACCGCAAACTCCATTTTAGGGACTCGGCGGCGGGTTGCCGCTTTGCGGGGCGGGTTGCGGAGCCCGTTGCTGTGGGTTCGGAGGAGCGCTCTGCGGGGCTAACAGAGGCGGCCGGGTGGGAGCGTTCTGCGGCGCGCCGGGAGCAGGCGCCTGATTTTGGCGCGGCTGATTCGGGGCCGGCTGTATCGGCGGATATGCCGCGGGCGCGCGCTGGGGCGGCGGAGCGGCCGGGGCCGGTTGAGGAACATTTCCCGCGGCGGGCGGCTGCTCATTCGAGGGGACCGGCAACGGAGCCGGTGGCGGCTCACTTCCATCTGGCCGCCGCTCAACCTTCACGACGCGCTCAGTTCCGGCATATACGCCCTGACTGGCAATATCGGTAAGATCGGGAGCGCGCACGATATGCGGCACTAACGCTACGATGATGTCGTCCTTCTCCTGATCCCGGGTCCTCGACCCAAACAGATATCCCAAGATCGGCATATTGGCGACCCCCGGAATACCGGCAATCGTACGGCTGTCGCTATTTGATGTCAGGCCACCGAGAAGGCTGACTTCTCCATCCTTCATGCGGATATCCGCTTCATCGACCTTCTGGCCAATGATGGGCTGCTGGATTCCGGCAATGTTCTCGGTCTGCACGACGTTCGAAATCTCTACCTTGATGTGCATACTGACATCGTTCGGAGCGTTCACGTGCGGCGAGAGTTCAATTTGTACGCCGACATCCACTTGCTGAAACTGTGTCGTGGCATAAGGAATAGCGCCGGGCGTAGCAACCGCCGAGTTCAGCGAACCCGATACGTAGGGAATTTTGCTTCCAATCTTCAGGATGCCCTTCCCGCCGTCGGTGACGCGCACTTCCGGGCGCTGCAGAAGATGAGTCGATGCATCGGTCAGAAGCGCCTGAACCAGGGCTCCGGGCAAGCTGATCGAATAATCGTTAGTGGATATGTGTCCGACCTTCGACAACGCAATGAACTGATTCGTTCCGGTCGTGCCCGTGGTGCCAGTGGTTCCGGTTGTGCCAGTGGTGCCAGTTGTCGTGTCCGTGGTCCCGGTCGTTGTGTCCGTCGTTCCGGTTGTGCTCGTAGTCGTCCCCGTTGTGCTGGTCGTGGTGCCCGTAGTGCCCGTCGTCGATGTTCCCGTAGTGGCGGTCGTGCCGAACAGAACCGGATTACGCGGTGTGAACTGAATCGGAACGTTCAAACCGCCGGTCTGACCGGCCAGTGCCGCGCCCAACGTGCTCATTTTCGATTTCGAAACTTCCATCACCATCACGTCAACGACAACTTCCGGTTTCGGCCGGTCCAGATCGTGAACCAGCTTTTCCACCAGCGCGATGGTGTCCGGAGTACCGCGCGCAATGATGGCGTTCTGGCTGGCAACCTGGAAAATGCCGGTGGAGAGTTTAGCGCCGGTCCGGACGCCGTTGAAGATTTCCGTAAATTCGTTCGGCGTGCTGGCGTTCTGGATGTAGAACACCTTCACTACCTCATCTTGATACTCCTGCCGCTTCGGCTCACTCTCCTGGGTAACGAAAATGGCGTTGCGGCTGATGGGCTTCCAAAACGTGTGGGTCACCAGCGCGATGTAGTTCAGCGCCTCTTCGAGCGTGACGTTGTTCAGATCCAGATTGACGTTCTTGCTGGCGCCGCCCATGCCGCCCATCGTCGATTCAATTCCCTGGGGGTCGAACAGGACATTGATCCCGGCCAGTTTGCACACGCTCTCATACAATACGCGCGGAGGCTGGTTATTCATCTTCAGGCTGCTGATCTGATTGTTGATGGGGCGAAGTTCGGGAGGGCCTTCGAGCGAATTGATGCGCGCCTCCACCTCCCTGCGCGCCTTCTCGGCGGGGGTCAGGATCGTCGTACCCGGCGGCGCCTTCGATTTCTCCTTGACCATTTGCGTGGTCTGCCGAATCTCCTGCAGCGCGATTTGGGAAGAAGGATCGGCGAGCAGGGCACGCTGAAACTCCACCAGGGCTTCATTCAGCTTCTGCTCAGCTTGCAGTGTTCTTCCCTTTTCGACATGCGCTTGCGCGGCCGCCGAACGGACCCGATTGACGGCAATAAGATACGCCGGCTCTTTGGGATCGATATCCAGCGCCTGCGAATAATCGTTCAGCGCTGTGTCGTAGTCCTTATGGGCCTCGGCCTTCTCGCCTTCTTTCAGCAGCTTGTCGCCCTGCTTGGTGTGCGCTTCGATGCGGAGAGCGCAGAAAACGAGCGCGCAAAAGAGCGCAGGCAGAATCCGTAACTTATTAGAAAGATTCACGTTAACATATCCCAACTCGTATTCCTTCAGGGCGCTAAGGCTGTCTTAAAGCCGCCCAAACCATTGTTACTATTGGCTATAGTAGCCGTGATCGGGCGGGCACGGCTCCACACAAAAATGTCCCGCCATGGATATATTCCTCTCCCTGGTCGTATGGAAGACGCTCCAGAGTAGCTTCACGTGCAGGTTCCAATACCTGGCTGGGCGAAACTAATAACGAGCCCGCGTTTCTCAGCGAGGCGAAGATTCGATGCTCCGATAAATGAGCCCGCGCTTTTCAGCGAGGCGAAGATTCAAAGCGAACGGCAACAACCTTGGCTCCACAAAGCGAAATCAAGATCTTGAGCGATAATCGGTCCGCTGGACACAATTATCACCTATCGGACCGCTACGAAGCGGGGCTGGTGCTGACCGGGACCGAAGTGAAGGCCGCCAAGACTGGAAAGATCCAGCTTAAAGAGAGCTACGCCGAAATCAGCGAGAACGAAGCTTGGCTGATGAATGCCCATATCAGCGAGTATTCGCATGGCAATTTGATGAATCACGTTCCGGTTCGCAAGCGGAAACTGCTGCTGCACCGGTCCGAGATTGAGAAGCTGCGCGGCGAGACGCGCGAGAAGGGTTTGACCGTAGTCCCCACGAAATTGTATCTCAAGGGTGGACGCATTAAGGTTGAGATTGCGGTAGCCAAGGGCAAAAAATTCCACGACAAGCGCGAAGCCATTCGAGCCAAGGAAATGCAGGCGGAAGCAAAAGCGGCTCTGGCGAGGCGGGGTCGAGAGTAGATTTCGTCATCATGCAATTAAAAATTGAAACTGCACAAATCGAAAAGATAGGCGTAGACGCACTGGCTGTCATCTGCTTTGAAGCAGAACAGGAAGGGGCAGCGGCGGCCACCGCGGGTCCGGCCGCGGACCCTGGAGTTGCCGCGCAGTCCGGCTGGCTGGCCGATCTGCGGGCCACCGGAGAATTTACCGGAAAGCTCTATGAAATGGCCGTCCTGCACAGGCCGCAGGGTGTGGCGGCCAAGCGGCTGGTGGTAATCGGCGGCGGCAAGCGGGACAAGTTTTCCTCAGTCGAAGTTCGCAGGGTTGCGGGCACGCTGGTGCGTTCCCTGAAGCCTAAAGGAGTTCGCAGTATTGCATTAGTGGTGGACACGCCGAACGGGGACGAATATGTGACACCGGCCGCCGAGGGCGCGGTGCTGGGTGACTGGGAAGCCGACAAATACAAGTCGGATCCCAAGAAGAACGAAAAGAAGTTGGATAGGTTCTCGGTAATCGTACCTCGTGTCGGGTCCGGCTCGCTCGAATCCGCACTCGAGCGCGGGCGGATCATTGCCGAATCGCAGAACCTGACGCGCGATCTGGTCAACGAGCCGGCGAACAAACTGACGCCCGGCGATCTGGCGAAAGCCGCCCAAAAGATGGCGGGCGATTTTGGACTGGAGTGCGAGCTTCTCAACCAGGAGCGCATGGCGGAGCTGGGCATGGGCGCGCTGCTGGGGGTCGCCCAGGGCAGCACCAATCCGCCGTTCCTGATTGTGATCAAATATCGTCCTGCTTCGTCAAAGGCCGGCTGCCATCTGGCGCTGGTGGGCAAGGGCGTTACGTTCGATACGGGCGGCATCTCTATTAAACCATCTGACGGCATGGAGAAGATGAAGTACGACATGGCAGGGGCGGCCGCGGTGCTGGGCGCCATGCGAGCGATTTCCCAGTTGAAGCCTCCGATTCCCGTTACAGCTTATGTGCCGACGGTGGAAAACATGTTGAACGGCAACGCGCAGCGGCCCGGCGATATTGTCCATTCGCTCTCCGGCAAGACGATTGAGGTGCTGAACACGGACGCGGAAGGGCGGCTGATTCTCGCCGACGCCATCACCTATGCCAACCGCAACGGCGCAACGCACATCGTCGATGCCGCCACGCTGACCGGCGCCATCGGGATCGCTCTCGGGCACTACAACATCGGCGCATTCACAAACGATGAAGAATTTCTTCAGCGATTTCTGAAATCTGCTCGCGCCGCGGGCGAAAAAACCTGGCAATTGCCGATGGATGAGGAATATAAAGAGTACCTGAAGTCGGCGTTCGCGGATCTACCCAATATCGGGGGCCGTTATGGCGGCTCGATAACAGCAGCCTGGTTCCTTCGCGAGTTTGCCGATCCCACTCCCTGGGTTCATCTGGATATCGCATCCACGGCGTGGCTCGATGAAGCCAAAGGCTGGCTCTCAAAGGGTCCGACGGGTGTAGCTGTCCGATCATTCGTCCATCTGGCGATGGATTGGAATAGTATTCAGTGACCCGGAATATACTCGAAAAGCTAGATTGCTGTTCAGGAATTGACTTCGGAGGTAGGTCAGAATGCAGCTTCGTGTTCTTGCATTTGTGCTGGCTGGAGGCAAAGGAACCCGCCTTTCCCCTCTCACGAAAGAACGGGCAAAACCAGCGGTTCCTTTCGGAGGCCGGTACCGGATTGTCGATTTCGTTCTCAGCAACCTGATCAACTCCGGAATTTACTCCATCTATGTGCTGATCCAATTCAAGAGCCAATCCCTGCTGCAGCACTTGCGCGAGGGGTGGGAGGTGAGCGGGTTGCTGAAGAACAACTTCATCATTCCCGTTCCCGCGCAGATGCGGTCCGCGCAGGAGGATTGGTACCGCGGCACCGCCGATGCCATTCATCAGAACATCAACCTGATCCACCAAGCCGATCCGCACGTGGTGGTCATCTTCGGGGCCGACCACATTTACCGGATGAATATCCGGCAAATGATCGAATACCACGTTGAGAAAAGGGCCGGCGTCACAGTAGCGGCCATCGGGGTGGATAAAACACTAGCTTCGGATTTCGGGGTAATCGAAACCACGTCGGAAGGCAATATTATCGGCTTTCATGAAAAGAAGGCGGACGCTCCCACCATGCCGGACGACCCGTCCCGCGTATTTGCTTCGATGGGCAATTACATTTTTTCTACCGACATTCTGCTGCGCGAACTCCATGCCGATGGCCAGAACGAGGACAGCTCCCACGATTTCGGCAAAGACATCCTGCCCTCGCTGATCGGGCGCGCGGACATGTACGCATACGACTTCCAGACCAACGTCATTCCCGGAGATCCGATCGGATCGCCGCAATATTGGCGGGATGTCGGGACGCTGGATGCCTATTACGAAGCCAGCATGGACCTGCGGGCGGTATCGCCCGAGTTGAACCTGTATAACCGGCAATGGCCGCTACGCACCGCGGGCTACTTTGATGCGCCCGCAAAGTTCGTCTTCGATGAAGACGGGCGGCGCGGCATGGCGGTGGATTCGATTATCGCCGGCAGTTCCATTGTTTCAGGCGGGATGGTAAGGGGATCGGTATTGGGACGCGGTGTGCGGGTACATACGGGCGCGCACGTCGAAGATTCTGTGATCTTCGACAACTGCGATATCGGCCGCCGCGCCAAAGTGCGGCGCGCCATTCTTGATAAGAACGTAAAGATTCCGCCGGACAGCGAAGTTGGCTATAACCTGGACGAGGATAGAAGAAAGTACTACGTATCGGAAAGCGGCATCGTTGTCATCGAAGGGCATCAGTCTACCGTGGACATCTCGACACTTCAGGTGTAGTCCGCAACTGCGGCGGCCGCGTAGTACGGATCAGCGTTGCAAAATTTCCCGATTCGAATTAATCTCCAGGCTCTTCGGCACGCCCGGTAATTCTATCTCCGCCGTCCTCGTCGTGCTGCCTACAATAGGAAACTCCCCGATCCGCACGGGATGACCTTTTCCAAAATCGGCAAAAAGCGGAACGGCCATCGCAAATCCTGGACCGACTTCGCTCTGCGTCAGCGTCAGCTTGGCCTTAACGTGTCCATTTCCAAGCGGCGCGATCTCATAGTCGAACGAGTATCGCGGGATTTCCGTGCCATACACCCATTCATTGAAGAACCAGTCGAGCTTGCCGTTATGATCGAAATCCATGCTCTTCAGCATGTGCTTTTCCGCTACCGTTTTGAAAGACTCGGTCGAGGCCGGGCGGTCACGATGGCTGGCGACAAAATCATGCATCATCTCGATGAACTGCTTGTCGCCATCCGCCGTCCACATCAAAGAGCGCAGCATCGACAGCACATACGCACCTTTCGGATAGGCCATGTACCGATATCCTAATTCGTTCTTCGGCGATTCCAGGCGAATGCCCAGCCACAGCGGACCTGCATCGTTAGGAGATGCGCCGAATCGCTGTTTTTCTAAAATCTCTTTGCGCAGGCGTTCCCAGAAGTGCCGGTATTCATCTTCGTGGTTCGGACCTCGTCCTTGCTGTACAAACAGGCTGGCGGAAAATTCGGCAAATCCTTCCGATAGCCACTGGTCATGATAGGATGCCCAGCTAACTGCATGGCCCCACCACGGTAACCTCCTGACGCCGGGCCAGCAACGAAAGCTTCAGTTCAATGACGGCACTCGTTGTGCCAAGGTCGATTGCTTTGCTGAGTTCTTCGAATCCATCGCGGCGAACCTTCACCGCATAGGTGCCGGCCGGAAGATCCGCCGAAGCGAAGGTTCCACGCGCATCCGAAGTGAGCACAATCGGCGTCTGGCCGTTCCCGGAAATTCCAACTGCAGCGCCCGACACAACTGCGCCGGATGGGTCTCGTACTGTCCCGGAAATCGTGGCAGCGCCCAGAAAAGGGCACATCACGGCCATAAGAAAAGGCAGACAAGCCCACCGTCCGCGAGAGCCGGCCAGCGAGGACATATTCAGTGTGTTTGCGAGTATATCTAGGAAACAGGTTCCCGGGAATAGCCCGCTCCGAGGCGGGGAATACGCCCAAAGTAGCCTCGGGCTTCCTAACGACCAACTACCTCAGCCGGTGCGGCCTTCTTCTGTATCGCTGTCACCAGCAAGCCGACCGCGACAACCACCAGGCAGCCCACCACGTTGTACCAAAGAAAAGAAACGCTGGTGAATCCAGCCACCGCGAAAATGGCGGCTTCGCCCGCCAGCACGCCCCAGAACGCCGCTGTGCCTCTAACGTGCCGGAAGAAAAAGGCCAGCACGAATACGCCGAGCATGCCGCCATAAAACAGCGATCCGACAATATTCACCCGCACAATGAGCGCGCCAAATCCTCTTGCGCCAAGAGCGGCGAAAGCGACAGCGTATGCGCCCCAAAAAACCGTGAAGCAGCGGGAGGCCCATAAATAATGGCGGTCGCCGCGGTTTCGCACGAAATAGCGCCGGTAAATATCGACCACCGAAACCGTAGCGAGCGAGTTAATCTCGCCGGAGGTAGAGCCCATTGAAGCCGAAAAGATAACCCCAATGACGAGTCCCACCAATCCTACCGGCAGGTACGTTTTAACAAACGACAGGAAGATGTAGTTCGTATCGTCGTACGTTGCGCCTCCGTGCAGGCGCTCCACAAGATGCAACCCCTGCTGGCGGCTCTGCGAGAAATCCGTTTGCGCTTTCCGGAGACCATTCAGGGCGGTCGGTGAGACGGGCCCGGCGGTTCGCGCCGCTTCCGCAAATCGATAGGCGGCGGCGCGGCGCTGCGCGAAGGCCCGGTCATAGTTCGCCTTCGTTGGACCCCAATCGGCGAGTTTCGCAGCGTGATTCGCCTCGAGCGGCTGAAAAATCATCGGGGCCTGAACGAACAGGGACAGCACGAAAACCATCGCGCCGATGAACAGAATGAAGAGCTGCATCGGAATCTTCACGATTGCGTTGAACAGAAGACTCAGCCGGCTCTGCGCGATGGATCGGCCCGTCAAGTAGCGCTGCACCTGACTTTGATCGCAGCCGAAATACGCCAGCGCGAGGAATCCGCCTCCGATCAGCCCGCTCCACAAGTTATAGCGGTCGCTCCAATTGAGATTGGGATCTACAATATTCAGCCGTCCTGACGCGCCCGCCAGGTGCAAAGCATCCAAAAAGGATATGCCCGGCGGCAAGGCGTGAATCATAATGATCACGCTGAGGATGAGCGCGACAAAGATCATGGTCATCTGCTGGACATCGGCCCAGGTCAGGGCTTTGATACCGCCGCTCGCGGTATAGAGAACCACCAGCGCGCCGATGATCACGGTGATCACGCGGTCCGAAATGCCGAGCACGTCCGAGAGAGCAACAGCCGGCGCGTATAACCCGATGCCGGCGGCGAGCCCGCGCTGGATTAGAAAAACAACGCTGACCAGCGCCCGCGTCTTCGCGTCGAAGCGCTGCTCCAGATACTCGTACGCGGTGTATACCTTCGCACGGTGGAAGATCGGTACAGCCGTTGCGCAAAGAATTACCATCGCTACCGGCAGTCCGAAGTAGAACTGCACGAATCGCATTCCGTCTATGTAGCCTTGCCCGGTAGTCGAAATGAAAGTGATCGCGCTTGCTTGCGTCGCCAGAATCGACAAGCCCATGGCGTACCAGGGCATTGTTTTTCCGGCCAGCAGGTATTTGCTGACCGTATTGCTGCCGCGGCCGCGGTAAAGTCCGTACGAAACGAGCGAAATCAACCACGCGAACAGAACGATCCAGTCGAGCGCCCTCATCGAATGATGTCTTTAACTGCAGCGACCTGCCGCCTGTCAACCGGATTGGAGACCTGATGACCCAACCTGGCAGCGCGGCCCACGTGAAACTGAAAGGGCGGGTCCTGTTGATTCAGCTCGTCGATGATTGCTGGGCAAAGACCCGCCGCCACGAGAATCGCGATTTCCGGTAAAGCGGCATGCTGCCATTCGAGCAGGCGGCGTTTGCGAACAGCCCAGTTGCCCTCGCCGCCATTGGTGAGAATGAGGTCAATCTGTCCGATTTCTTTCAAATCGTCGATAGCGCGCAGCGGATCTGCGACTTCATCGAAGGCCCGGTGGAACGTCGCCCGAGCCTTCGGAGCCTCTTGAAGCACCCGAAGTGCGGCGCACTTGTCGATTTTGCGATCGCGAATGAAACCCAGTACTAAACCATCCGCCGGCAGGACGGCGGCCTCGCGCGCGCGTTCCCGAAGAGTTTCTATTTCCCGGCGATCGCCGATTTTCATCCCGTCCGATTCGCGAATCATCACTCGAACCGGAATTGAGACGGCCTCGATTACCTCGCGCGCAAGTCCAAGTTCAGGTGTGAAGCCCCCGCGTTCGAGCGCCCGCACGAGCTCCAGACGATCGGCGCCGCCGGCCTCGGCCTCTCTCGCCTCATCGACGGACGTTACGATCACTTCGAGTATCCCAGGCACGCCGCGCTACCCCGAAGCGATTCTAACGTGCTGCTGTCCGGATCTCAGCCTGTGTGGTCAGTAGTGGAAATATCTGGTCAGCCCGTACAGTACCAGGATGAGCACCAGCAGATAGCTCAATACGGCTGCATACACGCGCCCCCAGCGCCCCAAGAAAGGCGGCGGCTCATCCGAAACGCGGCGTACGGGCAATTCGTGGTCCATAATTTGCTAGCATCCTTCGACAGCTTGCCAACACTTCGATCCGCTACACTGTGAAGACCGTGGGAAATCAAGCCACACGCCAAAATACCAGTGTTTTGGTTGTCGACGACGAAGAAGCGCAACGCGCGCCCCTGGCGGCCATGATTTCCGCCTGGGGCTTCACCGTTGAAACAGCCGCGGATGGCCAGGAGGCGCTGGAAAAACTCAACGGGTTTACAGCCAACGTTATCGTAACGGATTTGATGATGCCGCGCATGGATGGTTTCGAACTGATGAAGCGCCTGGGCGCGGACGGCGCGATGCCTCCCGCCATCGTCTTGACGGCATTTGGGAATATCGAAACTGCAATCCAGACGATTCATGACTTAGGCGCTTTCTGGTTTCTGGAAAAACCTATCCAGCCGGCGGCCCTTCGCGTGCTCCTTGAGCGTGCCGCCCAGCAGAACCAACTCGCGGAAGAGGCCGAGCGGTTGCACCGGCAACTGTCCTATTCAGGCGTGCTGGTCGACATGGTGGGAACATCTCGCCAGATGCAGCAGGTGTTCAATGTCATCCAGCAAGTGGCTCCGAGCAAAGCCGCTGTTTTCGTTGTCGGAGAGAGCGGTACAGGCAAAGAGCTGGTAGCTCGCGCCATTCATCAACTCAGCAGCCGCCGAAGCGGACCGTTTGTTGCCATCAACTGCGCGGCGATGCCGGAAACGTTGATGGAAGCGGAACTGTTCGGGCACGAGAAAGGCGCCTACACGGGGGCTTTCGAGCGGCGCGCGGGCTGTTTCGAATTAGCCCAGCACGGGACTCTGCTTCTGGACGAGTTGGCCGAGATGCCCTCCGGCACGCAAGCCAAGCTGCTTCGGGTACTGGAAGATTCGCGCGTGAGGCGATTGGGCGGTAAGAACGAGATTTCAGTGGATGTGCGCGTGATCGCCGCCACGAATCGCAATCTGGACGATGCCTTGAAAAAGGGCGACTTGCGCGAGGACCTCTTCTATCGCTTAAACGTTTTTCAGATCTCGCTGCCTCCCCTGCGTCAGCGTTTGGACGACCTGCCCGTTCTCTGTGAAACGTTGATCGGCAACCTGAACCGGAAGCACTCGTGCCATGTCACCTCCGTCACGCCCGAAGTGCTGGAAGCATTTCGAAAACACAGTTGGCCCGGAAATGTGCGGGAACTGCGAAACGTCCTCGAGCGTGCGGTAATCATGACGGGTGAGGGCCCAATCCAGACCGCGCACCTGCCGTATGACTTTGGGGCGACGATTGGATCGCGGCCTCCGGCCCAGGTCTTTGAGCCCGAAAGCGTTCGCCTTCCGGTGGGCACTACCGTGAGCGATGCCGAGAAAGCGCTGATCCAGTTGACGCTGCAGCATACCAAAAACAACAAGACGCGAGCCGCTGAGATTCTGGGCATTAGCCTCAAAACCCTCTTCAACAAGTTGAAAGAGTACGGTGCAGCCGAGGCGGTCGAAACCGGCACTTGACGCGTGGAGTAAGGTGCTCCGCGAGCCTGTCGCGAATACTATAACCGGCATGGGCGCATGCTACGCTGAGGGTTTCCCGCCTAAATGACCCCGGCTGCTGACTTGAAGAGGACACCGCTCTTCGACATTCATTGCGCGTCGAAGGCCCGCATGGTCGACTTTGGCGGCTGGAACATGCCTGTGCAGTATTCGGGCATTCTCGAAGAGCACAATGCCGTTCGGACCGGCGTGGGTCTGTTCGATGTCAGTCACATGGGCGAGATCGAAATTCGCGGTCCGGAAGCGGGCAAGCTGGTCGATTACGTCGCGACAAATCACGCGGCGAAGCTGAAGCCCGGGCAAGCCCATTACTCCGCGTTGCTTTATGAGCATGGCGGCTTTGTAGATGACATCCTGGTACACAAAGTATCGGACAACGAATTTTTCCTGTGCGTAAACGCCGGAAATCAGGATAAGGATTTCGAGCACATCCGGCAACGGAACCGATTCAACGCAGAAGTGGACTTCGCCAGCAATCGGTACGCACAGCTTGCCATTCAAGGACCAAGGGCTCGCGCAACGCTCCAGAAGCTCACAGATACCAATCTGGACAGCATCAAATATTACTGGTTCGCCGATGGCATGGTGGCGGGCACAGGCGCGCGAATCGCTCACACAGGATATACGGGAGAAGACGGGTTCGAGATCTATATTCAGCCGTCGGACGCGCCGCGAATCTGGAACGAAGTGCTCCAGGCGGGCCTGGAATTTAACATCAAGCCATGCGGCCTGGGCGCGCGCAACACGCTGCGATTGGAGGCGAAAATGGCCCTCTACGGGCACGAGCTGACCGCATCCATCAACCCCTTCGAAGCTGATCTCGGCTGGATCGTGAAAATGGACAAGGGCGAGTTCGTAGGCCGCCCTGCCCTGGAGAAAGCTCTCGACCGCCCGATCATGCGGAAACTGGCCGGTTTCGAAATGACGGACCGCGGAATCGGCCGCGACGGCTATGAAATCTGGATTGAAGACAAGCCCGCGGGATGGGTCACCAGCGGAGGACCGTCGCCAACCTTGAATAAGAACATTGGCCTCTGCTATCTCCCTGTAGCGCAGGCGCAGCCAGGAGTGAACCTGCAGATTGTAATTCGAAACTCGCCGGTCGGGGCAGTTACAGTCCCAACACCCTTCTATAAGAGAGCAAAAACATGAGTTATCCAGAAGCTTACAAGTACACTAAGGAACACGAGTGGGTGGATATTCACGATGATGAGGGCAAGGTGGGCATCACGGATCATGCCCAGCACGAGCTTGGGGATATTGTCTTTGTGGATCTACCAAAACCAAAGACCCAAGTGACGAAAGGGCACACGTTCGGCTCGGTGGAATCCGTGAAGGCTGTATCGGATATCTACGCGCCTGTTTCCGGCGAAGTGCTGGAAACGAATGCTCTGCTTTCTAAGAGCCCTGAAACGTTGAACGAAGACCCGCATGGAAAAGGCTGGCTCATCAAAATAAAGCTTTCCGCTCCGGCCGAAGCGGAGGGTCTGATGGCGGCCGCAGATTATGAAAAGTACGTAGGGGCCGAGTAGAACCAGTTGCGCTATTTACCCAAATCGGATTCCGATCGCCGTGAAATGCTGGCCGCGATTGGGCTGAAATCTGAAGAAGACCTCATCTCCTATCTTCCGGCGGATGTTCGCTTCGACAAGCGGCTGGCGATTGACGATGGCAAGAGCGAGTATGAGATCGTCGATTACTTTAAGGAACTCGCTGCCCGGAATGCGAATGGCTACCCCAGCTTTCTGGGCGCCGGAGTCTATAACCACTTCCGCCCCGTTCTGGTCGACGCGGTGGTTTCGCGCGGTGAGTTTCTCACATCGTATACTCCGTACCAGGCAGAAATTTCGCAAGGCACGCTGACTAGCATTTTCGAATTTCAAACCATGGTTTGCCAGCTCACCGGCATGGAGGTGGCAAACGCTTCCATGTACGACGGCTCATCGGCCGTTCCGGAGGCAGCCATGATGGCAGTTCGCATCACCGGCCGCGATAAGGTTCTTATCGCTCGCACCGTACACCCTGAATACCGGGAAGTGCTGAAAACCTGCACGCAACATCAGGGCATGCCGGTGGAAGAGATCG
>JAICXK010000238.1 GCA_025980435.1 Bryobacteraceae bacterium | reverse complement strand
GGAAGGTCTTCTTTTGCGATACCCAGAAGATCGATCCGTTGACCGCCAGTGAGCTTAAGCATTGGCACGTTGTACTTTTCGGCCACATCGGCTATGCGGTGCAGCTGAGCGGCGCTGGTAACACCTCCTGGAATCTGCGGGATTACGGAGAAAGTTCCATCTCTCTGGATATTGGCATGCACGCGATCGTTTATGAAGCGCGCATCGCGCTCATCTTCGTAGCCGCCGGCCCAGATGGTGTTCAGGAGCGATGCCAGACCTGGCTTGCTCGCCGCGTCTTCTCTTCCCCCGGCGAGAGCCTGAAAGACGGCCGAAACGGATCTCAAGTTTTGCTCGCGGCAAGCGCGAATGAGTTCGGGCTTTGTCATCGCAACGCCAGGGACATAGTAGTGCGCGGAGGAATCTTCCTCCATCCGGCCATCGCAGGCCCAGGCCACTAACCCGGAGACCGTGTCCCTGCATGAGCCGCACCCCATGCCGGCGCGGGTCGTTTCCATTATTGTTTTCGCGCTGCGCAGCCCGTCCTTCACGCAACCGACGATTGCCCCTTTTGTGACGCCGTTGCAATTACAGACCTGCGCATCGTGCGGGAGTTCCTCAAACGTAAGTTGTTTGGAAGGTCCGCTCATATCGAAAAGCAACGCCAGGCGATCTTCGGGCAGCAGCGTTTCCCGATCGAAAGCTTGCGTAAGATACGCGGCTTTGCTTATATCGCCGAGAAGTATTGCGCCGATCAGGCGGCCAGCCCGAATAATGAGCTTCTTGTAAGTGCCCTTGCGAGGCTCCGTAAACTGGACGATCTCATCGTGTTCCTGTTCCGGCTCGGTTATGCCGAGCGAAGCCATCTCGACTCCCATCACCTTGAGCTTTGTGGCGACCTTTGAACCGCGATAAGCAGCACTTGGATTACACCCGGTAATGTGATCGGCCAGCACTTTGGCCTGTTCCCACAGAGGCGCAACGAGGCCGTATACGCGGCCGTGATGCTGGGCGCATTCGCCCACAACGTAGATGTCGGGATCGTCCACAGAGCGCATGTGGTCGTCGACCACAATGGCGCGCTCAACCGTGAGTCCGCAGCGCGCGCCAATTTCCGCGTTCGGAGTAATTCCCGTAGCAATCACGACCATGTCATAGTCGAGAGGCTCACCCGTATCGAACCGGATGCCCGTGACGCGATCGTCCCCAAGCACCGCCGTGGTGTTCTTAAGCAGGAGCACGCGGATTCCGAGCTTTTCGATGCCGGTTTTGAGGATGGCTCCCGCGGCTGCATCAAGCTGCTGGCCCATCAAGTAGGGACCGCGGTGAATCACATCGACGGTTATTCCGAAGTTCTGCAATCCGCGCGCAGCTTCCAGCCCCAACAAGCCGCCGCCGATGACCGCTGCGCGGCCGCGGCCTCTGGCATATCCGGCAATTTCACGGCAATCGTCTAAGGTGCGGAACACGAACAGCCCCGGCTTGTACTGTCCGTCGCGAAGAGTGAGTCCATCAATCGGAGGGATGTAGGAACGGCTACCGGTAGCGATAATCAGCTTGTCGTAAGCCTCGATCGCACCGTCGCATCCCAAAACACACCTCGATCTTCGAAGAATGGATTCCGCAAGCACTCCAACGTGCAAAGTGATCCCATTTTCGGCGTACCAGGCCAGAGGGTTCAGAAAGATCTCGCTTTCCTGCTGGGTTCCGTTCAGCACATTCGAGAGCAGGATGCGATTGTAATTGCCGTACGGCTCGTCACCGAAGATGGTGATGTTGAAACGGCCGGCGCCGCCTCTGGCCAGAATTTCCTCGACGACACGGGCCCCGGCCATACCGTTTCCGACGACAACGAGGTTCGTTTTTTTCTGCATAAGTCAGCTTTTTTCGATGCGCGCGGCGCAAACCTTGAATTCGGGCATGCGAGAGACGGGGTCCAGGGCAGGATTCGTCAGCAAATTTACCCGGCCATCGCCGCTGAAATGAAAAGGCATAAAGAGAGTGTCCAGCCGGACGCCGGGGGTAAGCTGCGCGATGGCACTCGCTGTTCCTCTGCGCGTGGTCAGGCGCACCGTATCGCCCTGCGCAATGCCGTAATTGCGGGCGATAGACGGATGTATCTCGACGAGCGGAGAGGGCGCAAGCTGCACCAGCTTTTGCACGCGCCGCGTCTGGGTTCCCGACTGGTACTGCGCCATCAGACGGCCAGTAGTGAGGTAAAGAGGAAATTCTTCGTCCGGTTGCTCTGCGGGCTCGCGGTACCCGACCGGATGAAAACGGGCGCGTCCGTCGGGCGTCGCGAAACGATCGAGAAAAAGGCGAGGAGTGCCGGGATGATCTTCGCCGGGGCACGGCCAGAAGACGCCGTTCTCGCGCTGAATGCGCTCGTATGTGATTCCCGCATAGTCCGCCGTTCCGCCGGCGGAGGCGCGGCGCAGCTCTGAAAAGATAGCCGCGGCCTCGGAGGACGGAAAGTAAGCGCCGGCACCCAAACGCGCGGCAATCGCGCAAACGATCTCGAGGTCGGTTCGAACGCCAGCAGGCGGGGCCGCGACCCGCTGCCGGTAAATAACGCGCCCTTCCAGATTTGTCATGGTTCCTTCTTCTTCCGCCCATTGAGCGGATGGAAGAACCACGTCGGCCCGCTCAGCGGTTTCCGAGAGGAAGAAATCGGAAACGACGAGGAGATCGAGGGCGCGCAATCGCGCTTCGATATGCCTGGCGCGGGGCGCCGAGATGGCTGGATTGGAGCCGAAAACGAGGAGCGCTCGCAGGCCGCGTTCGGTCCCGAGCCGATCGAGCATTTCATAGGCGGAGCATCCGGCTTGCGGGAGAACACGCTCATCGATATTCCAGAGCGAGGCGATATGGGCGCGATGTTCGGGGTCGTCGATGCTTCGATAGCCGGGCAATTGATCGGCCTTTTGACCGTGTTCGCGGCCTCCCTGGCCATTTCCCTGCCCGGTCAAGCAGCCGTAGCCGCAATACAGCCGGCCGGCCTGGCCCAAGGCAAGAGCGAGATTGATAAACGCGAGCACATTATCGACGCCTCTGGCCTGCTGCTCCGGACCGCGAGCAGTGAGAATCATGGCGGTGGGCGCGGCGCCCAGAAGATGTGCCGCCGCCGCCAACTGCTTCTCGGGAATCCCGGTTATCCGCTCAACACGGTCGGGCCAATAGGAAGACACGACACGCCGTACATTCTCGAAGCCCGTCGTGCGAGAGGCGATAAACGCTTCATCGATGTAGCCGTGTTTGATGGCGATATGGAGCAGGCCGTTTGCAAGAGCCGCATCCGTTCCCGGCGTAAGCTGCAGATGCAGGCCGGCCGCCTGCGCCGTGGGAGTCTTCCGCGGATCGGCGACGATCAGCGAACCGCCATTGCGAGCCTGCCCCTGGAAGTACTGCATAACCGGCGGCATGGTTTCCGCGGCATTGCTGCCGATTAAAAGAATCGTTTGCGCGCGAGAGATATCGGCGAGAGGAAACGGAAGACCTCGATCGATTCCGAAGGCCTTGAGAGCTGCGGCTGCCGCGGATGACATGCAGAAGCGTCCGTTGTAATCAATTTGCGACGTACGCAGGGCCACGCGCGCAAATTTTCCGAGCAGGTAAGCCTTCTCATTCGTCAGGCTGCCTCCGCCAAATACGCCAACCGCGTCCATGCCAGATTGCTGCTGAACGCGATGAATTCCGGCTTCGATCCGGCCCAGCGCTTCTTCCCAGGTGGCGGCTCGAAGATCTCCGTCCTTGGTGTCTCGAATCAGGGGATGCCGAAGACGCTGGGGGTTGTCGAGGAGTTCCGTGCAGGTCCAGCCTTTCCGGCAAAGCCCGCCGCGATTGACAGGAAAATCACGCGCTTTCACCGCGAGGCCGGAGCCGTTGGGGACCAGGCTCATGCCGCACTGCAGGGCGCAATAGGGACAGTGAGTTTCGGACAACGCCGACTTTGTGCCGGGCAAGCCCAGAGATGGCAATCCGCCGCCTTTCGAAGTACTGATTGAAATGCTTCGCAAGACGGGTGCGAAGAGAGGCGACTTGGCAGCGCCTATGCACGGCAAAGTGCGTCGGCTCTTGCAGTGTAAACGAACGGCTCAGGGGAAGGCAAGCAAAGAGAGGTCGATGCGGCGTATTTGATGACCTCTATAAGAAACTTGAATCGGAACAGCCACGCGGTACTTTCTATTTCAGCGTAAGGGCATCCAGGCGGTTTTCAAGAACGTTCTGCGCGCTGAAAGAAGATAGTTTCACGGTATCGGCAAAAGCCATTTCTATCGCTTTGCGCGGCATGAGCCCAATGATCTCGCTGCCGGCTATCGTCACGCCGTGTAAAGCGGCCAGACGTTCGACTTCGCGATAAACGACGTGAACAGGCGTGCGCTCAAAATCGGTGAGATTCATGGAGACCTGCACCATTCCGCGGGAAGCGAGCGGCAGGCCGAGGGATTTAACAGCGGGAAAGCCCCCGCTGCTGGCGCGTATGCTCTTCGCAATGGCCTTCGCGATGGAAAGATCGGCGGTGTTCAGATTGATGTTGAAGGCAACCAGGAGCTTGCGTGCCCCCACAATGATTGCTCCGGCGGTCGGGTGAAGAGCGGGGCCGCCAAGATCGGGCGCGCGGGAAGGATCGATGAGCGCGGCCTCGCGCAAACCTTCAAACTGCCCGCGGCGTACGTCTTCCAGATTTGCGCGGCCCGGGCGGAGGGCGGCAGCCTCATAGAAATAGATCGGGATTTGCAACTCGCTCCAGATCCTCCGGCCGGCGGCATGAGCAACTTCCACGCAATCCTCCATCGAGGCGCCGCCCAGCGGCACAAAGGGCAGAACGTCCAGCGCGCCCACACGTGGATGAATCCCGCGGCTGAAGTTCAAATCGATCAGCTCGACGGCTTTGGCGGCAGCGCGCAGGGCGGCTTCGATTACGGGTTCGCGATGCCCTGCGAAGGTGATCACGCTGCGGTTGTGATCCGGATCACTGGTTCGATTGAGCACCGAAGTCCCGGCGACGCTTGCGATGGCGCTTTCGATGGCATCCACCCGCGAGAGGTCACGGCCTTCGGAAAAGTTCGGGACACACTCAATGAGTAACTGGCTCAGCTTGCACTCGCTCTCGACCGAATCCGGTTGAAGACTATATTGCCATCCCGCATCGCCATGCCGACGTGATTGATGCCGAAGCGGCGAGGAATTTCGCGGTAATCGGGGATGCTTAGCACAATCAGATCGGCGCGCTTTCCGCATTCAATGCTTCCGATCTCGTCGCCGCGGCGAATAGCATAGGCCGCATTAACAGTTGCCGCGGTGATGGCCTGTTCGATTGTGAGATGCAGCCGCAGAACCGCCAGCGCCACCACCATCTGCATATTAAAGCTGGGTGTGTCGTGCGCATCATAGCCGCTGGAGAGCGCAACCGCTCCTCCGGAATCGGCTACGCGGCGGACGCCATCCCCGCCGGACTCGTGCAGCAATTCCCCACCGGGCGAAAACACGGCAATGGCAGTCGAAGCCGAAAGGACAGCGCCTTCTTCGGGAGTCACGCTTGAAGGGCACCAAACCGTGTCCGCGCGCGCGCGCCGGAGCAGATGTTCCAGCAAGGCGGGCCCGCCCCCGGGCCACAGCAGATTGACTCCCAATTTTCGCTCCGCAGCCGCATTCCAAACGCGCTGGCTGAGCAAGTCGCCACAGTCCGCGGTGACCTCAAATGACTGCGCTAGTTTGCGATTGGCGAGCGCTTTCAGAAACTCCTGGAAATCGGCGGAGGTATCGTATGCGGCGAGCTGCGAAGCAACGCGCCAACTCCGGACCATACCGACCGGATTATTGCCGATTCCGGCGAGCTGACGAAGAACAGCGAATTCAGAGCGGAGGTCGCCTGTTCCGGCACAGGCCTTAATTTGAGCATTCAACGTGCCGTGCTGCAAGCAGGCGCGCATAAGGCTGAGGCTCTCATCGGAGAAGTCGGCTAATTTGCGCCGCTTCGCGGGAAGACCTGACGTTCCGTTGGCATGTTGCAGAGTCAGGTGCAAGCCCGGATCGACGAAGCCAGGCATTACGACCGAACCTTCGGCGGATATCTCTATCGCATCACGCGCTTCCTTCAGATTCTCGATCCGCCTGGCGGAGCCTACCGAAATAATCCTCCCATCGCGAATCAGGACCGAGCCGTCCGTCAGAATTCCAAGATCATTTAGGGCTGCCCCCCGCCGCACGCCAACTGGGCCTCGCAACGTTAACACTTGCGCTGCCCGGCGAAGCAAGAATAGCTGAGCCAAGAGCGGTAACTTACTTAGATATTAGCTCTTCCCAGAGTTATGTGTTAGTAATTTGACGCATTAAGGCAGCATAGGACACGAAATCCCGCAAGAACGCATAGGCGGTGAGCGCCACCGCCAAGCCAGCCAGTACTTTCCACAGGAGCTCGCGCGGCGTATTCGGAAGACCCGGAAGGCCGGCCACCAACCCAACCAGAAATCCGCCGATGAGGCCTCCAACGTGGGCGGCCAAATCGACTCCGGGCACCAGGCTGAGAACGAGGCCGATAATGAGCCATTGCATGTAATGAGAGCGAACGGCCTGAGCCAGCGGGTCGGCGCGCCCCCGCAAACCCATCGCGAGCATGATTCCAAACATACCGAAACAGGCGGCCGATGCGCCGAGCGACAAGCTCTGAGGCGACCAGTAAAGGCTGCACAGAAAGCCGGTGATGGTGGAAAAGACGTAAGCGAAAAGCAGACGGGAAGTGCCATAGAACTGCTCCACTTCGGTCACCAGAATGAAGATAGCCCAGGCATTCATAGCAATGTGCCAGAAGCCGCCATGGAGGAACCCGGCCGTAAGCAAGCGCCACCACTGTCCGGCGAAGATGAGCGGAGCATACTTCGCGCCAAAGAGGACGGCAACCTGGCCGCTAATGCTGGTGCTATGGGTGAACTTGTAGCTGACGCCGACTTCGGCCAGGTAGAAGGCGAGGTTGATGATGAGAATGACAATCGCGGTGACATTTGCACGCGGCAACAAAGAAGCAGCCAGGCGCGTCGCCCGCATGTCGATGGCCCGGGGGCCAAGCTGCCCGCCGCAGTAAGGGCAGACGCGATCGCTGATCGTAATAAATGCCCGGCAATGCGGGCACATGCGGCGTTTTTCCACTGGTTCTCATTGTAGCGGCGGCCCTGGCTCTGCCCTGATAAAATCGGATTCGGCCATGACCAAGACGCAGCAGAAGCATCGCGAAGATCTGGTTCAGGTCTGCCACCTCATTTACGAAAAAGGCTGGGTGGCGATGAATGACGGCAACGTAAGCATCCGGCTGGATGACGGGCGGATTCTCTGCACTCCCACCGGAGTGAGCAAACGACTGGTCCGCCGTCAGGATCTGATTTTGTGCGACAGCGCCGGCCGAAAACTGAAGGGCCCGCGGAACTGTACCAGCGAGATCGCGATGCATATGACGATCTACTCGCACCGGCCCGACGTGAGGTCGGTTGTGCACGCGCATCCTCCGGTGGCAACGGGGTTCGCGAGCGCCGGCCGGGCTCTGGATAAAGCCCTGCTGCCGGAAGTAATCATCCAGTTAGGCGCGGTTCCGCTAGCAGCATACGGATTACCCGGCACTCCCGCGCTGACCGAAGGAATGAAGCCGTTTCTTGCGGAATACGATGCAATTCTGCTGGAGAATCACGGCTGCACGACTTACGGGAGCGACGTGTGGGAGGCGTTCTTCCGGATGGAGATGGTGGAGCACTTTGCCAGGATCACGTTCGTGGCGGAGATGATGGGCGGAGCGCGCGCCCTGCCGCGCGAAGAAGTTGAAAAGCTATTTGCCGCTCGAGCGCGCTACAACGTCAAATCCCGCGCACGCATGCAGCCTGGCATGCCGCTGGTGGCGGAAGATCTGGTGGAAGCGCAGCGGTAGCATCGAAACAGTGCTGCGATCAGGCGCGCTCCGGACGAGCGGTTTGGTAG
>JAICXK010000342.1 GCA_025980435.1 Bryobacteraceae bacterium | reverse complement strand
CCATCATCGCTGCGGCTCTCCACCGCGGCGGAACCGCTTTCCTGCTGACCGCCGTAGACCCAATATGGGAACCGATTGTCGGTGATGACGTGATAGAACTGCCCGGTGGGCTGGTTGTACCACGAACTCCACGTCTCTCCGCCGTTTACGCTCAGCGTTGCGCCCTGGTCGACGCCCAGGAAGAGAATATCCGGATTTCGCGGATTGATCCAGATGCTGTGGTAGTCATCGCCGCCCGGCGCACCTTTAATCGCCTGAAAGTTCTCACCGGCGTCCATGGAGCGGTAGGTGGAGATGTTTGCGACATAGATCTCGTCCGGGTCCCTGGGATCCACCTGGACGCAGGCAAAATCGGAACCACGCCCCCAGATGCGTTCGTCGTGGTTGATTTTGCGCCAGCTTTCGCCCGAATCATCGGACCGGTAAAGGCCGCCGTACGCAGGCGAGGCATCGACGAGGGCGTACATTCGCTTCGGATTTCCAGCAGCGCTAGTGAAGCCGATGCGTCCTAAACCTTTCGCGAAATCCGGCAAGCCGGACTTCAACTGCTTCCAGGTACGGCCGCCATCGATTGATTTGAACAACCCGCTGCCGCGCCCGTTAAACGAGTTCCCAATCTCCCAAGGGGCCTGCCGGGCCGCCCAGAGCGCCGCATAAACGATTTGCGAATTGCCAGGCTCCAAGGCGACCTGCACTGCCCCGGTATTCTCATCCTTATAGAGGACCTGCTGGAACGACTCGCCGCCATCCATCGAGCGATAAATGCCGCGTTGTTTGTTTGGGCCGTACGGGTGGCCGAGGACGGCTACGAAGAGGCGATTCGGATCAGCCGGATCGACCGCAATGGAGGCGATCTGCTGGCCATCGCGCAGCCCCAGGTGACGCCATGTTTTGCCCGCGTCGGCGGATTTATAGATACCGTCGCCCACCGAAAGATCGGGCCGCTGCAATCCTTCGCCGCTGCCAACGTACACGATATTCGGATCGGATGGAGCCACGGCAAGCGCGCCGATTGAACCTGTATCCTGGCCGTCGAATATCGGAAACCAGGTGTTGCCGTAATCGGTGCTCTTCCAAACGCCCCCATTGTTCGGGGCCATGTAGTACACGTTCGGTTCCTGGACAACACCACTGATGGCTACTGTGCGGCCGGCGCGAAACGGTCCTATGAGGCGCCAATGCATGTCGGGCAACGGCTGTGCACCTACCGGGAGTAACAGCAGAAATGCGATCAGCAAGCGGCGCGGTAAATTCGGCATGCTATTCCGTTATAACCGCAAGCGCAAATTGTGCAAAGCGACAACTGCGCGAAGCGAACTGGACCTGCCGCGATACGATGGGCGCTGATCGTTCCATGCAAATTCGAATCGCTTCTCTCCTCTTTCTCTCATTCGCTTGCGGCCTTGCATCGACTCCGCAGGAGCATTGGGTCGGAACATGGGCCGCCAGTCCATCGCCCCAAGCCGCAACAGAAGAGTTGCAGAAGGAAAAGCTTCTATTCGATCATCAAACGGTTCGCGAAATCGTACACATCAGCCTGGGAGGCGATATACTGCGGGTCCGGCTATCGAACGCCTACGGCAAGGCTACGGCTCAGATCAGTGCGGCGCATATCGCGGTACACGGGAAAGGATCGGCCATCGTGCCGGGTTCCGACCGGGTGCTGACGTTCGGCGGCCGCCCTACGGTTGCTATTCCGCCGAACGCTCCCGTTCTGAGCGATCCTGTAAAGCTCCGCGCGCCGGCCGGAGGGGAACTGGTAGTCAGTCTTTATTTCGGGGAGCCGACCACCGGCGCCGGGATTCATTATTCGGCGCAGCAGACTGCTTACATCGGAAGCGGCGATCTGACTGCCGCGGCATCCATGAACGATGCGGCAACCACTACGTCATGGGTCTTCCTGACGGGAGTGGATGTTGAGGCCCCGCAAACCGCCGCGACCATCGTTGCGTTCGGCGATTCCATAACAGACGGGGCGCGCTCAACTGTAGATGCCAATGACCGCTGGCCCGATGTTCTCGCCGCACGCTTGCGCACGCGGCACGGAGGGCGCGAGATTGGGGTGGTCGATGCGGGGATCGGCGGTAATCGCATCCTGCACGATGCTTCGGATAATGTTGCATTCGGCGTAAACGCCCTGGCCCGGTTCGATCGGGATGTTCTTTCCGAACCCGGTGTGCGATACGTGATTGTGCTCGAGGGCATCAATGACATTGGCCACGCCGGCTCTTCCGCGCCCGAATCGGAAACAGTGAGCGCGGACGAGATCATTGGCGGCCTGAAGCAGCTCATCGCGCGCGCCCACGAGCATGGGCTTAAGATCTTCGGAGGGACGCTTACGCCTTTCGAAGGGACTATCTATCCTGGCTACTACACTCCTGAAAAGGAAGTGAAGCGCAAGGCGGTGAACGACTGGATACGCGCCGGGAAAGCTTTCGACGGCGTGATCGATTTCGATAAGGCTATCCGCGACGCGAACCATCCCGGCCGCATGCTTCCGGCCTACGATGGCGGCGACCATCTGCATCCCAGCGATGCCGGTTACAAAGCCATGGGCGAAGCGATCGATCTGAGCCTGTTCCGGTAGTGGGGGGGAAGGTCAGCCAAGAATGGCTGACCCCAGCACAACACAGGGTCTAGGGCTGTTGCGGAAGTGTCGCAGGAAGCGTGGAGGGCCGGGCGATCTGTCCCTTCATGGCTTCATCAAACGAAACGTGATTGACTTGCAGCGTTGTGCCGAGGGTCTGGTCCAACGCTACGCGCGCATTGCTGTACGTCACCAGAGCAGCGGTTTCGGCGGATTGCGATGTCGCCAGGTCGCGCTGCTGCTGCACGACATTGAACGTGGTGGATGCGCCGAGCGAAAACTTCTTCTGCTCGGCATCCAGCAGCTGCTGTTCGAGAATTCGGTTGTGGACCGCCGCCTGATAGCGAACGCGCGCCTGCTGTACACCCACGGCGCCGGTTGAAACGTCCACCGCTACCTGGTTTATATCCCGCTGTGTTTGCAGTTCCGATTGGCGCAGCGATAGTTGGTCGATGGCGTTATCGGCTTGGGCCGCGCGGTTGCGCAGCGTCGGGGCGATGAACGCGCCTGCCCGTTCTGTTGGGAAGTTTCGCCGGAAGGTCTGTCCCAGCGCGTTTCCGAGGCCGCCTATGAAATAGGGATCAGGAATCTCGCAAACGGTTCCGGGAGGCTGGTGGAGCGACGGCGGACAGGGAATGAAGCCGGACGGAAGAGGTCCGTTGAAAAAGCCGCCTCCGCGGCTTCGTAGCGGAACGATCCTTGGCGTTCCGGCCTGTCCCTGTGACGTTGCGCTCAATAGTGCCGCCAACTGTGGCAAAACGGCGTTCGACGTACCCAGGGCGTTCGTTTTGCTGTTTACCAGGTTCAATTTCTCGACTGCGATATCGGGCCGATTTTTGAGTGCGGTTGCTATGAGGTCTTTCAACGGCGGCAGGTTGTCCTGCTCGGGAACGTCGATGTGATCCAGCGGAATAATCTGCGCTTCGCGGATGACGGGGTCCGCCAGACCGTTCCGGCTCAGAACATCTTTCAGTTGCAGTTCTTGCTGCTGCAGAGTCGTCTGGGAGACGACGAGATCCTGCTGGCTGGAAGCCACCTGCGCTTCGGCGGTCGTAACGTCCAGCGGCGCCATGGTCCCAATCTGCACCTGCTTCTGGTTGTCCTGATAGAAGCGCTGAGCCACATCCACGGCCGTCTGCTTCGCTTTCACGTCCTGGTAGTCGGCGACCAGGCCATAGTACAAATCGAGGACGTTTACGATGGAGCCGATCAGTTGGTTTCTGAAGGTCAGGTCTTCGATGTTCAGGTTGGCCCGGGCAATGGTGATGTTGCGGCTGTTGACCGCTATTCCAAAGCCCTGCAGTAAGTTGTGCTGCAGAGAAAGCTGAATGGACGTGGCGTTCGTCGGATTCAAAACGTCGCTGGGCGCATTCTCATTCAGATAGGAATCCCGATAAGTAAAACTGACAGTCCCGCCGGTAATCAGGCCTTTGCTGATCTCTTCCGAATAATTGCGAGTGTTCTCGACGAGATTCAAGACGCCGCTCTGCACGGAATTCGATTGGGGCGCCGATTTGTGCGAGAAACTCGTTATGCTCTGAAATACCGGGTCCAGTGTGGGTGTAACCGGGCCGATCTGCGAGATCGTCGCGTTGACGGAATTGCTA
Source organism: Bryobacteraceae bacterium (assembly GCA_025980435.1). GTDB lineage: Bacteria > Acidobacteriota > Terriglobia > Bryobacterales > Bryobacteraceae > Bog-105. The sequence continues at coordinate 450 of JAICXK010000342.1, read as the reverse complement.
GTGCTGGCATTACCACCGCCCGTGCTGACTCCTGCGGCTGCCTGGCTTCCAGCCACGCCTTGCCCTGTGGCAACCGATCCGGCCTGCGAGACGCCGCTGGGAACGCCCGGCAGCGGTCCACCGGCTTCGGCCCGCTCCAGGTTCCAAACGTCGATTAACGGATTGTAGCGATTGACCTCAAGATCGATGTTGTTCTCGATGGCCAGAGCAATAGCGTCCTGCACGGTCAGGTACAGTTTTCCCGCACGCACGAGAGACCGCAGCCGGACGGAGTTTCCCATTCGCACAGGTGGAATTGTAGGAGCCAGATACGGCCGGACAAATATGTTCGCCTGAGACCGCTGTGGCGCGATGGTCTGATTCTGGGCCCAGGCCGGGGCGGTTGCACACAGAAGAGACACACAGAGAGCGACAGCCTGGCGCAACAAATCGCGAATAGAGCGGAGCGTT